>JALFJR010000064.1 GCA_022775005.1 Parabacteroides sp. | reverse complement strand
TCACTGAACCGTGAATGACGAAAAGAGGATAGAAAATGAAAAAGATTTTGAGTGTATTGTGGCTGGCCTGTTGTGCTTGCTTTTCTACTGTGGCGCAAGATAATGTGATCGATGAGATTGTGTGGGTGGTAGGTGATGATGCGATTTTGCGCTCGGATATTGAGACACAGCGGTTGTATATGCTGAATGAAGGTCAGCGTTTTGATGGTGATCCCTATTGTGTCATTCCGGAGCAGCTGGCGATTCAGAAGCTATACTTGAATCAAGCGAAGATTGATAGTATTACTGCCAACGAGAATCAGGTGATACAAAGCGTAGATCAATGGATGAACATGGCAGTCAACCAGATGGGATCTCGCGAGAAGTTGGAGGAGTATATGGGTAAGAAATACTCTCAGATCAAGGAGGAGCGTAAGGAGACCGTCCGTGAGCAGCAGATTGTGCAGCAGATGCAACAGAAGCTGATTGGCGAGATCAAACTGACTCCTGCGGAGATTCGTAAGTATTTCAACCAATTACCGCAAGATAGTTTGCCTACGATACCGACCACGGTGGAGGTGCAGATCGTGACGATGGAGCCAAAGATCCCGTTTGAGGAGACCGATGCGATTAAGGCTCGTCTGCGTGATTTCACGGAGCAGGTGAATA
Source organism: Parabacteroides sp. (assembly GCA_022775005.1). Taxonomy (GTDB): domain Bacteria; phylum Bacteroidota; class Bacteroidia; order Bacteroidales; family Tannerellaceae; genus Parabacteroides. The sequence goes on along the minus strand of JALFJR010000064.1, from coordinate 5,504 downwards.
CGGGCAAGATGGAGTTCTCTACGTTGGCCCGTCTTTATTCGGAGGATCCGGGCTCTTCCGTACGAGGTGGTGAGTTAGGCTTCATGAGCAAGACGCAGCTGTTGCCGGAGTTTGCCAATGTGGCCTTCAATTTGAAAGACTCGAAGCGGGTGTCACAGATCGTGCAGACGGAGTATGGCTATCACATCATCCAGTTGATTGAGAAACGAGGAGATCGTATCAACTGTCGTCACATCTTGTTGAAACCGAAGGTTTCAGATAAGGAGTTGACCGAGGCGACTACCCGTATGGATTCGCTCTATAATGACTTGAAGGCCGAGAAATTCTCATTTGATGAGGCTGCAACCTTTGTTTCTGCGGATAAGGACACGCGCAATAACAAAGGTCTGATGGTCAATCAAAACTATGAGAGCGGTAACTATGGCACACCGAAGTTTGAGATGCAGGAGTTACCGCAAGAAATTGGAAAAGTGGTTTATCAGATGCAGGTGGGTGATATCTCTAAGCCTTTCACGATGTTGACCGACAAGCAGAAAGATGTGGTAGCGATCGTGAAGCTGAAAGCCCGTGTAGAAGGACATAAGGCGAACTTGGCTGACGACTTCCAGGCGATGAAGCAACTCGTAGAGTCGAGAAAACGGGAGGAGTTGCTGAATGATTGGATTCGTAAAAAGCAGAAAACCACCTATGTTCGTATCAGTGAAGGATGGCGCAATTGCGATTTTAAATACCCCGGTTGGGTGAAAGAATGAGGCTTTTCGCTCGGTTGCTAATAGGGATAATCGGCTGTCTGTTGTCGTTTGTGCTGCGTGCGCAAGAGGCAGACACGACCGTCGTAGTGCCTACCGATACCGTACAGCCGACAAAAACCAAGGTGTTTCTGGAACATGCCAATACGCTCTCTTTCGATAAGGAGGTGAATGCGGAGGCACAAGTACTTGTGGGGGAGGTGATCTTCCGCCACGATAGTTCCTATATGTATTGCGACAGTGCCTATTTCTTTGAGGCGAGCAATTCATTGGAAGCCTTTAGTAATGTCCGTATGGAACAGGGCGATACGCTCTTTGTCTATGGCGATTACCTGTTTTACAATGGAGATACCCAGATCGCCTACTTGCGTGAGCACGTGCGGATGGAGAACGGACAGGTTACCCTGTTCACGGATAGCCTCAACTATGAGCGGCTCGCCAATATCGGCTATTACTTTGAGGGCGGTCTGTTGGTAGATTCTCTCAATCAGCTTTCATCTTTTTATGGACAATATTCTCCGGCTACTAAACTGGCGGTTTTCAATGACTCAGTACGTTTGGAGAATGAGAATTTCACCCTTTATTCAGATACCTTGGATTACGCTACCGACTCGAAAGTGGCGACCATCTTAGGCCCTTCGGTGATTGTGTCGGATAGTGGCACGGTTTATACCTCGAAAGGGTGGTATGACACGGTAAGCGATCGGGCATCTTTGTTGGAGCGGTCGCAGGTGGTTTCCGGCAATCGCATCCTGACGGGCGATTCCATCGCCTATGATCGGGCTTCCGGTTTTGGCGAGGCATTCGGCAACATGAGTGTGCAAGACACGGCTCAGCATGTGACCTTGGAGGGGCAATATGGATTTTATAACGAGCGGACGGAGTATGCCTTTGCGACAGATAGCGCTCGCTTCTTGGAGTATAGCCAAGGCGATACGCTTTTCCTTCATGCGGATACGATGTTGATGGTGACGATCGACTCCTCCTATCGGGAGGTGAAAGCCTACTATGGCGTACGCTTCTATCGGACGGATCTGCAGGGCGTATGCGACTCGATGCAATTCAACACGAAAGACTCGGTGCTCTATCTTTATACGGATCCGATTATCTGGAATGAGCAATATCAGTTGTATGGAGATACCATCTTGATCTATTTGAATGATTCGACCATTGACTATGCGCACGTGCAACAGTTCGCCTTCGCTATCCAACAGATAGATACGACAGCCTATAACCAGTTGAAAGGGAAAGACCTGAAGGCCTATTTCAATGGGCAAGCTGTGGAGCGGATTGATGTGGCCGGCAATGCGGAGTCGATCTTTTTCCCGTTGGAGAAAGATGGCTCGATGGTGGGGATGAATCAGACGCAAAGTGGTTTCTTGACCATTTGGCTGAAAGATAATAAGCTGGATAAGCTAAAGATCTGGCCGACGCCTACGGGGACTATGACGCCGTTGCCCGAGCTTTCACCTGCGGATAAGTTTCTGAAAGATTTCTTCTGGTTTGATTATATTCGCCCCAAGAGCAGAGAGGACATTTACCAAGTCGTGCGGCGAAAGGCGCAAGACAACGTACCGAAGAAAAGTAATAAATTTGTACACTAAAAAAGATCATAAGAAAGGATAGATAATATGGCACTTTTCTCTTTTTATCACATGCGTAAGCCGCGGCAGTTTGAGCATAAACCGATCTATTGGAATCCGCATAAGGAGGCCCTGGAGGAACGCGTGAGCAAGATCAAGCGTGAAATGGGTATAGAGGAGTCGATCGAGGAGTATAAGCCTCATATCAAAGGCACCTTTATCGAGGGGACCTCGCATTTGCGCAAGAGTGTGGATCGGGGAGAGAGCGCACGCGATCGGAAGTATAAGAATGTGAAACTGCTGGTGGCCTTGGCGGTCTTGGCTGCCCTCTTTTGGTATCTTTTCTGGCGATGAGCGATATCATTCATCTGCTGCCGGATCATATTGCCAACCAGATTGCGGCTGGCGAGGTGATACAGCGTCCCTCCTCCGTGGTGAAGGAGTTGGTGGAGAATGCGATTGATGCGGGAGCCTCGATGATCCGGGTGAATATCGTGGATGCGGGGCGAACGCTGATCCAGGTGATTGACGATGGCAAAGGCATGTCAGAAACCGATGCCCGAATGGCTTTCGAGCGGCATGCGACCTCGAAGATCAGCACGGCGGATGACCTGTTTGCCCTCCATACGATGGGCTTCCGAGGAGAGGCGTTAGCCTCTATTGCGGCGGTGGCCCATATTGACTTGCGCACCAAGCAGAAGGGGGCGGAGTTAGGTACTCACTTGGTGATCGTTGGCTCTACGGTGGAGACGATCGAGGAGGATGCCTGTAATGAGGGCAGTGTCTTCTCCGTGAAGAACCTCTTCTTCAATGTGCCGGCTCGCCGCAAGTTCCTGCGGGGGAATGAGACGGAGTTTCGCAATATCGTGACAGAGTTTGAGCGTATCGCCCTGGTCAACGCGCAGGTAGGTATGTCGCTTTATCACAATGAGGCGGAGATTTTTAACCTGCCTATCTCAGGGCTTCGTCAACGCATCCTCAATGTGTATGGCAAGAACCTGAACCAGAAAATACTCTCCTTGGATGCGCAAAGTTCATTGGTGACAATGAATGGCTTTGTGAGTCGGCCAGATGCGGCGAAGAAACGAGGTGCGTTGCAATATTTCTTTGTCAACGGCCGTTTCATGAAGCATCCCTATTTCCACAAGGCCCTCATGCAAGCCTATGAGCAACTGATCCCGGCGGGAGAGCAACCCAGCTATTTTGTCTATTTCACCTTAGACCCGGCTACGATTGATGTGAATATCCACCCGACGAAGACGGAGATCAAGTTTGAGAACGAACAGCCTATCTGGCAGATCCTGATGGCGGCTACCCGTGAGTCGTTGGCCAAGTCGAGCGCGATACCGACCATTGATTTCGATGCGGAGGGAGCGATCAGCATCCCGGTTTATAATCCAACAAATAAGAGGGATGGAGAAGGCATGAAGGCGCCTAAAGTGCAGGTGGATAGTGCGTATAATCCCTTCGATCAAGAACCGGCCTATCAACGGCAGGCATTTGATTGGACAAAGCTGTACGAAGGATTTGAACGGGATCGAGAAGCGGTGGGTGAGGCTTCTCGCCAACGAACGGAGGAGCAGCAGCCGGTGGATCCAGCCGCTTTGGATGTGCCGGTAGCGGAGAACCTATTTGCGGAGACGACCAATCCCTGTTTCCAGTATAAGGGGCGCTATATCTTGACAGCGATGAAGTCCGGATTGGCGATGATTGACCAACATCGGGCACACCTGCGTATCTTATTCGAGCAATACAGTCGGGCGATCCGTCAGAAGCAGGGTGCTTCTCAGCAGGTGCTCTTTCCGGAGGTGGTGACATTCACCCCGGCGGAGGTGGCCATCTTGCCTGCGCTGTGGGATGATCTTCGTTTCGCGGGCTTTGATCTGAGTGATTTAGGAGGTGGCTCTTATGCGATCAACGGCTTGCCAGCAGGCATTGAAGGCATGGACATGGTACAGCTGTTGAAAGAGATTGTGGCGCGTTGTGTGGACTTGGGGACTGATGCGCAGGCCTTGATGGGAGATACCATCGCGCAAGCATTGGCAAAAGCGGCGGCGATTCCCGCAGGGAAGGAATTGACTCCTGAGGAGATGGACCATCTGATCGCCTCACTCTTCTCATGCCAAGATTCCAACCTAACCCCAGATGGCAAGACAATCCTCTCCTTGTTAACCGATGATGAACTGGAAAGGCGGTTTAAGTGATCAAGAAAATCATTTGGAACGATATATCGAAACAAAATGAAAGCGATACAGAATCAAACATTAGCGGATATACGCTCTCGTCGGAGCGTGAAGAAATATACGGATCAGCCGGTTCCTCGTGAGCTCGTGGAGGCCGTGGTGGAGGCGGGCATGTATGCCCCCAGTGGTATGAATCGTCAATCGGCCATTATCTTGGCGGTCACTGACAAGGCGATGCGGGATAAGTTGAGCCGGATGAACCTCGACATTATTCTGGGTAGGCAGTTGCAAACCAGCTCCGGCCATAGTGATCCTTTCTATGGAGCTCCGGTGGTGTTGGTTGTCTTGGCGAAGAAAGATTGCCCGACGCATGTGTATGACGGTTCCATCGTGTTGGAAAACATGCTGTTGGCGGCTCATAGCTTAGGCTTGGGAGCTTGCTGGATTCATCGGGCCAAGGAGATGTTCGAGACGGAGGAGGGTAAACAGCTGCTCCGCGACTTGGGCATCACGGAGGAGTATGAAGGCATCGGCCATTGCATCTTGGGTTATCCCGCTCCCGACGCCTTGAAGCCTCAATCCCCTCGCAAACCCGATTATGTGAGGTGGGTGTGAGCAAATGGCTAATTAGACAGAAAAATTTTCCCAGTTAGGAAAAAATAATTGGCTAACTGGGGATAGAAATAGGCCTTGCAAGCCGTAAGCTTACGAGTTGTCGAGCCGTAAGCTTACGGCTATAGGTAGCCGCAAGCCTGCGGCTTCAACAGTGACAAGCTTACGGCTTGGAAAGGGCTAAATGAACGATAAAAGGAGCCGTCCAGGGTATTAAAAAGCCTGGCGGCTCCTTTTTTGTAAGCATTCGATTAACCACAGTGCATCCATTTCGGCTCATTCAACGGACATAAAAAAGGGATCCCCGCAAGGATCCCTCCAAAGATCATACATCTCATAGCCAAGGCTGTGGTTCTGTATATCTTTACATTCACATA
>JALFJR010000057.1 GCA_022775005.1 Parabacteroides sp. | reverse complement strand
CTCCGCCTTAGGATAGCTTCTCAGTTTATCCACGATATGCATCACCTGCAAACTCTTATTGTGCGATTGGATGATGAACGTCACCAACGGCTCATTGACATAACCCTTGGCCGCCCAATCCGCATAACACTTCTGCTTCTTCTTGACCACCCTTTTCGTCAATGCCAACTTTACCTTATCTAAAAACAAACGAAATTCCATAGAGTTACCAAATTAACCAATGATCAAAATCCACACTCCTGCAAATAGATGGATTTCTCATACCCATGAACATACCCATATTGGAACTATAAGTCCCCACAAAAAGCTCAGCACGATTCAAGATCTCCATTGTCGCAAACAGCGTGATCATATTCCTGTCTTTCTCCTCCGCACACTCTTGATCAGCGGCTGATTGCATATAGCCTCTCTCTAAAGGAGTGCACAGCGTCCAAATGGCCCATTCCGGATAATGCGCTCGGATCTCTTCCACCACCGAATAGTCATCCGTAGCCACAAATAGATTCCTACATCCATCTCCTAATTTATCCATATATTGGGATATAGGTATGTGATTCGCTTCCACGATTTTATCCCCTCGGCGTACATGCACAGAGACATAATGCGCAGGCAGATTTAGAGTTTGTATCATCCGTGAGATCCTATCTTCTGTTTCCTCATTATACCTCCATGTCATCTTCACCAATTCAGCACATAGTTGTTGAAAATCGCCTTCAAAACCCAGCTCAAAGATTCGAAAAGAACTATCCTTCTGATGTTTATTCCTACATTTCCCAAAAATATCCTGTGTCCTCAATCTTTTTTTCCAAGGGAATAGATAGGGATACAGCGAAGCGATCGACGAAAAATCGAGTTGAAACACAATGCGTTTCAAAGCATATCTATAGTCCCATGTCCGATAATGATTCTTTGAATCTGAAACTTCATGACAGAACGGTAAAAAATAGCCTTGCCACCCTTTTTCCCGATTAAAATTAGCATCATTTGATGTTAATTGAAACCGGATTCGATGGAGTAAACAATAGGCCATTGCCAAGATCATATTGTTGTATTCCGAAAAGAATCCCGAACAAATGCCTATCTTGAAAGTACAAAGCCTATTGAAAGACTCATTGTATTGATTATATCGTTCTAAATCCATAAGCTACAATATTGCCTCTTGATTTTAATAGTTCAATGTTATATCACGATTAGAGATGGGGGAGAACTGTCGGTCATACCACCATTTCTGGGGTTTGATGATCAGCTTGTCAGGATGACTGTTCAGCCAAGCGGCCCACCAAGAGAACGTACTGTTGGCAATGATCGTATGTTTACATTGGGCCATCAAAAAAAGATCCAAATAACTCTTCTCGCCTCGATTCGGTTCCATGAAGGTCACACCATCACGTCCCTTGAACAGCTCTTGCACATAATTCACATCTTCAGAGAACACATAAAAGTGAGCCTTCGGGCAATGTTGCTCAATGATCGAGCAAGCCTCCTGATAGTAGATGTCCGGAAGAGACAATCCACTAAAGTTCAAATAATCCCCTCTGCGGACATGAACTGCCACGGACTCCCTCTCGCCCATCTCCAGCAGCAGAGTATCGAAGACTGAGGGAAACCCCGGACAAGCAAAAGTCTGCCGAACGGCATCCTCAATACGATCCAAATAGTAGGGATTCGGGCAACCTGAAACCACGCATTGATCCATTTTCTCCATCTCCTCCAAAGTGGGTGTATATACATTCAAGTCCACCTCCTTCCAGTTATATTTCCGGCAATGAAACCGAAAGAGATGCCGCATCTTCCAAGGAGACAACAGCGGGAGGCATCGATAACGTCGTGCCAGCTCGGTGTAGCGTCTCAGACGTCTTTCACGGGTATGAAAACTCGCCAAGGAACGACTTAGTTCTACCGATTGCTCAATCGGGAACAACGATAGAATCTCTGGACCATTATGCTCATTGATATATTGATAGAGCGACAGATCCAACTCCACATCCTTCCCAAGATGCTTCAAAAAAAGCGCAAAGGAATATTGCAACATTTGGTTTCCTAATCCTCCACTCAACTTGACTACAACCATACTTGATGCTTCTTCAATGGGTGAACAATACTTTTCAGGAATTCCATCGGCTTCCTTCTCGCAACCGGAAAAGAAAATGGCACAATGGGAAAGAGAGACGCCCCAACCACAACCAAAAACGCACATAATAAATCACCTCATGTCTGTTCAAACGCAACATCTTGACATGTGTTTCCGGCTCTCTTCGAGCGAGATCCCGCAGAAATTCTCTTAGGCGTTGATCATAGTCCTTATCATAGTTCCCATAGCAGATATACATCTCATAGATGGATCCGATCAAGGATTGCAACATGGATGAACGCAAACGAATCGCTAAGAGATTTCCTGAGAGATAACTTCTGTCTGCCAACATCCGATTCACGATCGGCCAGCGATGTGAGATGTTTTTCTTCAGGGAAGACAAGGACATGGATTGCTCTTCCCTACCCAAAAAATATTGATAGAGCGAGAGATCAAAAGCCTCAAACGTTTCTGCTTGGCTCAAAGGATAGAGGATGTATTCCGTGTCCGTGTAGCACACTCCTTCCGTCTGCACATAGTGAATAGCCTTCAGAAAGGAAAGGCGATAGGTCAGCTGGTGCATGTTGAAACCCACATCAGGCAGTGAGAATTGGCGCAAATGCAAAAGGGAACCATAGGGAATACGCTCCTCTCGAATGGAATGTACCTGCTGCTTATTCATATCATGAACAACAAAATTGGTGAAAGCACAATCAGCCTCACAAGTTTCCAATTCGGCTAAGAAAGCTTCCAATGCCTCCGAATCAAACCAATCATCGGCATCAAGAATCCGAAAATACTTACCTTTAGCGACCTGTAGGGCTGCATTCACCGTGGATCCATAGTGTCCATTGGGCTTATCGATCACCACGACAGATCCTGGATGGGCTACTTCATACCCTTTAGCAAGCTCCAATGTACGATCCTTGCTGCCATCGTTCACGATGAGAATCTCCAATCGGTCAAGTGAAGGGATCAACAAAGAATCGACACAACGAGAAAGGAAAGACTCCATGTTATAGGAGGGGATACATATACTCAACAACTTATTCATAGCCAAACTGATTTAGTACTTTCTCCACAATCGGAGCCATATCATAATAGCGATACTCAGCCAAACGCCCACCAAAGATAACATCTTGCTCGGCGATAGCAAGTTGTCTGTATTGTTCTGCCAAACGATTGTTCTTCTCATCATTGATCGGATAATAAGGTTCCATTCCTTCTTGGTATTCCATTGGATATTCTTCACTGACCACGGTTGTAGGCAAATCGTACACCTCAGTACCAAACCGTTCAAAATGTTTGTGCTCGATAATACGCGTGTAAGGCACATCGTGAGATGTATAGTTAATCACAGCATTCCCTTGGTAATTTGGCATGGGTTCCACACGTGTATGGAAAGAAACCGTGCGCCAATCTAATTTACCCAACACAAAATCAAAGTATTGATCCAAAGGACCCGTATAGATTAACTTATTTGCGATATTCCGCCAATCATGATAGGTTGAATGGAAGAAATCCACGTTCACTTCACAAGGAATATCTTTTAGAAAACCATCAATCAATTGATTATAACCGCCAATAGGAATGCCTTGATACCGATCATTGAAATAGTTGTTATCGAACGTCAGACGAATTGGCAAACGCTTAATGATGAAAGCTGGCAGTTCCGTACATTTACGTCCCCATTGTTTCTCCGTATATTCCTTAATCAATCGCTCATAGATGTCTTTCCCGACCAAAAGCAAGGCCTGCTCCTCTAAATTCTGAGGTTCTCGATCTCCTATTTGCTTCTTTATCACTGATTGTTGTTCTGCGATCCTTTTCTCTACATCCTTGGGGGTTTTCACATCATCCCAGATCCGACAAAAGGTATTCATATTAAAAGGCAAATTATATAGATTTCCCTTATAATTCGCCAAGGGAGCATTCGTGAACCGATTAAACTCCACAATCGCATTCACAAAATTCCAAACCTTCTTACTGGTCGTATGAAAAATATGCGCTCCATACTTATGTACATTGATGCCTTCTATACTCTCGCAATAGAGATTTCCTCCAAGGTGGGGACGTTTCTCTATTACTAAGCATCGTTTCCCTAGCCGATGGAGACAATAGGCAGCAGCCGCACCATAAAGTCCTGAACCAACTATCAAATAATCATATCGCATGTCATTCCATTTTTCTCTCGCAAAGTTACTCGAATTTCCGAATCCTCCTCCAATCATCTGGACCGATTCATCTTTCCCAGCAGAAACTCTACACTTTCCCTGAAAGCTACAGATCCACTTTGCCATAGGATAAGCAGATAGACTATGACCGCAACTAGCACCTTGACCACAAAACGCATATAGATAGACTCCAAAGGATAGGCGACCCACCAACCCGCACCCATCGCAATAGCTGTTAAAAATAAATATGGCAAGATGTCTTTCAAAAGATCTCGCAACTGAATGCCACAAATCCGATGGGCAAAGCAATGCCAAGCAAAAAGCCAGCAGAAATAGGCTACTACATAGACCCCTACCATCCAAAGGATACCTAATGACAAGGTCAACACCAACACCAGCAGCTGCACAATCCCGAACACTATGTTGGCATAGAGATAGATGTCCGATTTCCCTTGACTGATCACCACATTCTTATACAATTCACAAATCGAGGTAAAAGCACCCCATACACACAGCAAACGCATGATAGGAACACAAGGCAGCCATTTGTCCGTCACCGTGATGACTATGAACTCATCGGCTACCAGCGCTAAACCAAACATCAAGGGAAAGGAGACAAAGGCCGTAAAACGAATCATCTTCCGCAATACGTTACGCTGACGATCTCGATCATGCACCACTTGTGCCAAGACTGGTTGTGCGACTCCCGTGATCATGCCGTTGATCAATCCTCCCCCCATATTCGTCCATTTAGAGCCTTGCGTATAGTATCCCACCTGTTGAACCGTGAAAAACTTGCCCAACAACAGCGAAAAGATATTCACGGAAAACTGATTGAACAGGTTGGTCATCAGCAGTTTCAGGCTAAACGGAAAGAACTCTCTCAAAGGTTTCCAAGAAAAAGAGAATGTGGGTCGCCAAGGAGAATAATACCAACGGAAAAAGGTACCAATTGCTGCGAATAGTGCGGTTTGAATTGCGATACCCCAATAAGCCATGCCATTGAGTGCCATAATCAGCGCAATCACATTGGATAGGAGCAGCGTAAGGATATCCATCAGAGCTCTTTCCTTAACCATCAAGTTCTTAAATAGATAGGCGGCTTGTGCAGTCCCAAAACAACAAAACAAGAAACTGAGGAAAGTGATTCGAGAAACCCACAACAGATCAGGTTGCCCAAAGAAATCAGCGATTAAAGGTGCTGAAAAGAAAAGGATCACATAAACCGCAATGCCAACCACGATGTTGAACCAGAAGACGGAATTATAGTCCTCATGGGTGATGTCCTGCTTATTGGTTAAAGCAGCAGAGAAACCACTCTCTTGCAAAGAGTTGGCAATACCTGTAAAGATCGCCAACAATCCTACCATGCCATAATCACCAGGGGAGAGGATGCGGGAGAGGAAGATACCAAAAAGAAGGGCCAACACCTGTTGCACCCCATTGCTCACGCCTCCCCAGAAGAGGCCCTTCGCTGTCTTTTCTTTTAATGATTGTTCTGCCATGTTTACTTATCGAAATAATTCAGAATGGCTACCTATTCTAACAATCTCTATATAGTCATCATCCACCCAA
>JALFJR010000056.1 GCA_022775005.1 Parabacteroides sp. | reverse complement strand
TAACAGCAGGATCGTCGCATAGATGCCTCCCGCCACGTGCAGGTCGTGCCAAAAGCGGGGCCATCCCTTGGTGAAGGAGATCGTAAGACTCTTCGTCAGCGGTTTCTTCCGATTGGTGAGCCACATTAAGAGACCTGTAATCAAGATAATCACCATCATCAAGGTGCTGAGGCCGACCAACAGCTTACCCACAGAGATGCCTCCGCCTGCCGATTGCACTGAACCCATCAGCCAACGATGCAACCTGAACATGTCGCTGAAGAAGGGCAACCTTTCGTTTTGCCCCTTTACCTCTCCCGTATAAGGATCCACATAGAGAGAAGCACGGCGAGGTTGCGAAAGGCTCACCTGATAGGTACGCTTTGCGTCGGGAGAGACAGTGACACCCGTGATTAATGAGCCTTCGGGCAAAGTCGCATCCACACGCTCCATCAACTCTTCCATGGGGAGTGGAGCCTCCTTCACCGTCTGCACAAAATAGAGATCCGGCCGGCACCATTCCGTGATCTCCTGCTCATATACCAACAGGGCCCCCGAAAGGCAGATCAAGGTAATTAAGATACCGAAGGGAACGGAGAGCCACAGGTGGATTTTCCGGAACCATTTTTTCATTGTTGCCATAAATTCAATTCTTCAATTAAAAGGATTTTTACTCTATTAATTTATCTCTTGAAGCACTTCGACTGTTCAGAGACAGGCCAAGAGGCAAAAGGTTTAATGCAATGAATTACTATATTCCAGTCGGCCCAATGCGCCAATCTCATCGGCCTCAACGGTCAAGCCTGCCGTAGCAGTAGCTGTCTTGGGATCAATCTTATAGATGGTCGGCTTTGCCCCGTCGGTCGTAACGACTGTGGTGTAGCAGCATCCATTCTCGTTGTAGGGTGCTTTGCTGAACGAAGAGATCACATCCGGATCGGGCAGACCGGTCACGTAGGTAAACTCCTTGCTGTCCCCCTTGAAGATCGCCATCTTGGTCGTGCCCTTGCCCTGCACATTCAAGCCGGCGGTGTACATCTGCAACAGGAAGTAATCCTCCGTGATGTGCCAGCAGCGATAGATGGGGTTGCCGTTGGAGGCAGCCTCAATGTCGAACGCCCCATACGTGCTGTCAAATTCGCTGGCCCCCGCCTTGATGCGTGCCACGCCGGAGTTGAGCTTCGTCTGTTGGCGCGGGTCGCTGTTGCTCTTGGCAAACGAGGGTGAGAAGACATAGACATCGCCATTATCAGCCGCCCAGATGGTCTGGTAGTAGGCGGAACGCATACGACCCGCCGCCCAGCTGATCTGATCGGTCTTGATCAGGGTTGGATTGGTGAAGGAGTCATCATTGAAGACAGCCACCCAACATTCGTCGGGATATTGCGTGTTGGTCAGCGTGCCCGACTCATACTGTCCGCCGCCGCTACCGCCGCTTTCGGTCGCTACCAAATCTTCATTGCCCGGCAAGACACCGCCCGCTGCCACACCATAAGGCGAGAGTCCTAAAGGCACCACGGCAGTGTAGAGCTTACCGTTGGCCTCCAGCAGGCCGCTGAACATCACCCGCTCCTTGTTGCCCAAAAAGTCCTCCGAGATCAAGGTCTTCGTGCCGGTGGTCTCCGCTTCCACGTCGATGATGGAGAAATGAATGCCGTAAGCCGCATTGCCTGCCTCATCTTTCGTGTCGGTAGCGGAAGAGGCATCCGCCGCGATAATCTTGTTGCCATAAATACCGTAGGTCGTAAAGTTGAGGATATTATACTCCTTCGCCCGCTGGCGGATATTGCCCTCGGCATCGAGGTAATAGGCCGCGGTCGTACCGGCGGAACCGTAATTATAAGCCAACCGATAGAGGTAATCGTTTCCAAAAAAGATCCAGGTCGTTGCCGAGGTGTAATCGGTCTCAAAACCGTTACCGATGGTTGTCACCATGCCGCTCTCCAATGAGGGAGCCGTCACCAAATAGGCCGCCGTGCCACTGGCTCCCGCCGTCTGGCTGGCAATCACGTAGGCCGAAACCTTCTCTACCGTGCCGGGCTGTTCCGGATCGGGTGTCGGTGTGGGGTTCATCACGGAATCATCGTCTGAGCAGGCCGACAAGAGGGCGCTGAGCGAGAGGGCAGCCATCGCCCCCCATTTCATTTTCATCATAAAAACTGGTTTTTAATCGTATGTTATACATTTATTATATACTATTTCGTGCGGGGAGTCGATCAATGCCGGCGACCGCTTCCCCCATGTCCACCCCGACGGTTGCTGCGCCCGGTGGCATTCGCCTTGCTACCTAAGAGCACCCGTACCTTCGCATAATAGGCACGTCCCGCCTTTTGCAAGCTGAAATTGTCGTAGAGCTTCTCGTCGGTCAGGTTCCGGCACTCGATCGAGAAGTTGTAGCGTCCCTGCTGCAAACTGTAGGAGAGACTCAAGTTATGGGCGAACTGTGTCGGCACCACCTCCTTGCTGTCTTTCGAGCCCAAGCTCTCCGAATAGAGCGGGAAGCTGTGCTGATAATAGTTGTCGTAGGTGAGGCTCAACTGATTTCCCTTCGCCAAGCAGTTGTTCCAATAGAAGGAGAGGTCTGAATAGGCGAACAGATAGGGCTGGTTGGGGATGCGGTCTTTGTAGGTCAGGTTGGCCTGCTCCGAACCGGCGTTGAGCGTCTTCACATTGTCGCGCACGTCGAGGTGTGAAAAGTTGCCTCCCAAGCTCACCCAATCCCCATAGGTATAGCGTACCGACAGGGTATAGCCCTCAGTCTTCACCTTGCCATGGTTCTGATAAGAGGCGTAACTCTTGTTGCCGGTATAGGTGCCGATGCGGCGCTGGATGTAATCGGTCGTGTTGCGATAGATCAAGCTACCCTCCGCATAGAGTCCATGCGGGCCCCACTTGTTGGTGTAGCTCAGGTTGAGGTTGAGGTTGTCGCTCTTCTCCGGTTTCAAGCCAATCGAACCCAGCTCCAAATCCTCATCGCCGAAGAGCTCCTCGTTGGTCGGCAGGCGGAAAGCCCGCTCGTAAGAGAGCTTCGCTTGCAGTCCTTTCAACACGAAATAGGTACCCACCGCCCCATAGCCCAACGAGCTGGTCGTGTTGGTCAGCAGCACATAGTCGGTCGAGCCGCTGGCGGAGGTAGAGACCGGCCCGGAGTTGTATTGGTTGTAGTATTTCCCGAAGAGCGAGAGGTTCCATCGCTCCGTAGGCATCAGCATATACGACAAGCCGGAGATGTTCTTGCGGGTCACCTTAGCAAAGGCATCCGCCTCCGAGAAGGTCGTGCCGGCAGTCGGTGTATTCTCCCGATGGAAACTATTGAAAACATGATTGAACACGAAGCTATGCGCCGTGCCGATGCGGTATTTCAAAGTGAGGGTAGCATTCCAGTTATCGTTGTCTGAGCGGCGATCCTGATAGGCTTGCTCGCCGAGCGTACCGTTCTGATATTTGGCTTCGCCCAGCCAGTTGTAGCGGTAGGCGGAGGTATCGACATTGTGGGTCATGTTGCGGTTGTAGTTGGCCGTCAGCGTGAGATCCAGCCCACGGGTGAACAGGTTGCGCTTGCTGTATTCCATTGAGGGCATCAGCGAGTGACCCTTGCGATGCTTCTGGCCAAAGACTACCTTTTGCACCACACCGGTCTGAATCTCTTTGTACATGTGCGAATAGTTGAAACCAAAGACCAACCGATCAGCCCATGCCTTATCCACCACACCGATCTTTCCGATCACCGCCTCGTTGTGATAGGCATCGTTAAAACGCTGCACATGCTCCTCCACGGAGGTGTCGAGCATCGTCGTGCCATCGGCGTTGAACTGCTCCACCGGGGTATCTACCCAATAGCTATTGTCGGAATAGTTCTGGAAAGCATTGATCTCGAAGAAGAGGCCGTTCGCCCCCGTATAGGAGAAGTTGGCATACGATTTATGCGTATTGAAGGAGCCATACGAATAGGAGGCATCGAGCGACCAGCCCTTCGGATGCTTATTCGTCACGATATTGATCACACCACCTAACGCGTCCGTACCGAAACCTACCGGCACCACGCCTTTATACACCTCGATGCGCTCCGCATAGTTGATGGGGATATTATTCAACCCAAAAGCCTCTCCCACTCCCTCCTGGGGAACGCCGTCGATAAAGATCTTCACATGCTTACCGGTGAAACCATCCAGCATCATCGACATATCCGAGCCGACACCACCCGATTCACGCAACTTCAGTCCCGGCGTGCGAGCCAACGCCTCACTCAGATTCTTTGTGGAGTTTTGCAGGTTCTCCGTACCAATCGCCACAGCATTGAAAGCCGATCGGTTTACCCGGCTTACACCGTTAGCCATAATCACCACCTCGTCCAATTGTACCTCTGAGTCGGACAGTACGATGTTCATCTTCTGCCGATCCACCGTCAACCGGATCGGTTTCTCCACCGTCTCATAGCCTACCGCCGAGACCACCAACGTATAGTCTCCCTCCGGAGCGACCAAGTGATACAATCCCTCTTCGTTGGTCGCACAACCGTAGTTGGTTCCTTTCAAATAAACGGTGGCAAACGGTACCTCTTCTTTCTCTTTAGTGATGATTTTACCAGACAGGGCAGGGCTCTTTTTCTGTGCGAAAGCAGTGATGAAAACCCATAAAAATAGACCAATTATTCCAATAATTCTTTTGTTCATTATTCTCTTTTCCTCTTTTCTACTCGGCTGCAAAGGTACTGTCACCCCACCTTCCGCACAATACCTACAAATAGGTATTCCGACTTACCCGGAATACCTATAAGGGGTTACTCATTGTGAATCAGCCCGCGAGGAACGACGTTGTTCAAAGAGCCAATCGCGAATGCCAGCGATGCGATAAGCCACAGGCCAAGTAGCCATGTGCTCCTTGGCGGGACCGCCAAACTCTGAGCTCTTGACCGTACCTAACTTGAAATGGACAAAACGGATGTTCGCATCTTCCGCCCGCAGTTTCGCCACATCCTCCGCATAGGCATCGGTCAGATGGCTACCATCCCATTGTGCCTCAGCGATCTTAGCACCAGCTGCCGCCCAAGCCTTACAGCCCTCCTGCATTCCGGGATAGGCCTTCGGATCCCCCTCAGCCACAACGATCCACATCGGTTTCTTGGCGAATTTATAGAATTCTTTCGTGTCCCACTGGCAGGCCACCAGATAGGAGGCAGCGAACATATCCGGACGGGCGATGTTGGTCGAGAGCGCGAACATGCCACCCATCGACTGCCCCGTGTTGTAGAGGCGATCCCGGTCAATCGAATACTCCTGACACAGCTGCTCCATCAGCTCAAACAAAGATTGCGCCTGATCACTATCCGCATCGGTCAAGACACGAGCAAACTGAGGAGCCATTCGCATGTCGTTGGAGTTGTTTTGGGCTTGCGCGAAGCCGAGGAGTCCTACCAGAACCATCGAAAGAACTGTTCTTCTGTTCATAATTGTATCTATAATAATAGGATAATGTGCTTCTTTCATTGTGGTTTCAATGCGGTAAAGGTAAAAAATAAATTTAATGTTGTCCAAATGATCATTTGCATTTTATGTGAGGGAAATAACGCAACACGTTGCATCCCTAAAATTCTTATTCATGCTTTCATAATAGTATGAAAGTATGAACTATTTCTTATTCATGATTTCATAATGGTATGAAATTATGAAATAGTTCTTTTTTATATTTTCATAATAGTATGAAAGTCTAAAATAGTTTTTTTTATACTTTCATAATAATATGAAATTCCAAAATAGTATTTGTTTATACTTTCATAATCGTATGAAAGCTTGAAATAATTCTTATTTATACTTTCATAATCGTATGAAATTATAAAATAGTTCTTATTTGCATTTTCATAATTATATGAAAGAATAAAATAATTATATTTGTAGCTGAAAAGCTTTTTAGAAAGTTTTCAATTAATCATTGTTGAACCTGTATAGTATTTGGAAATCATGAAAAAGATATTGGATCGGAAATACATGATGTTTGTACGCAATGGCGAGCATTATAGCCTGTTTCATTCCTTATTGGAAAGTATTACGCAGGAGATGGCGAGAGAATTAAAAATCTGGGAATACTGGAAAGCCTTTGCCGATGCCTTCGAAAGGGAGAATGAGGCCTATCTCAACAGCCAAAAATATGCCAATACGGAAACGGTGAAGGCAGCGAAAAAGCATTGCCACCAGCGATACAGCGCGTTAAGCTTTCAGATACGTGCCTACCGGAAGAGTTTCGTTCCGGAAATCGCCGAGGCGGCCAATCGGGTCTATTTCGCGCTCACGCCCTATAAGGGAGTCATGGTGAAAAACTACGCAGAGACCATCGCGATGGTGCTGGATCTGACGGAGAAGCTGCAGACCGAAAAATACGCGGCAGATGTGGAGACGCTGGGGCTGACGAATGAGGTGGTGGAGCTGCGGCAATCCGCAGAGCGTTTCCAGACGGAGGTCTCGATACGGGCAAACGAGCGGCTAACCCGCACATACCGCGTCAACATGGTGCAGATCCGGCCGGTCGTGGAGAAGTCCTTCGCCGATCTGGCGGATTTGATCACAGCCAGTTACCTCACGGCGGCCTATATGGATCGAGACGCGGAGAAGGCGGCACGGATAGAGCGGATCATCGACCGGATGAACGCGGAGATTCTCCGGACGATCGAGACGGTCACCCGACGGAGCGCACGGGCGAAGGGGAAAACGGCGGAGGATGCCCCGGAAGAGCCCATCGAACCGGAGGAGACGGTTTCTTAAGCAGCCCTTGCTTAGGTGTCTCTTTTTTACTTACCTTTGGCGGCGAATAAATAAACGAGGTGGAACAACATGATCCTATTCAACAAGTATAGACTCCTGCTGCTTCTGTTAGTGATTGTACTTAGCGGAACGGGACTGCATGCCCAAGAGCAGGCCACACCCAAGAACGGGGAGGGCATCGAGCTATTCCTGAAACGGTTTGGCCGCGAGGGCGCCGAAAGCCGTAAAGCCTTTATCCAACTGAACAAAGGCAAGTTCGGCAAGAATTACAGCTTGTTGCGAGGCGTGAAATACACGTTGCCGCCCCAAACAGCGGGCATGCCGAAAACAAAGACCTCGGATTCCACCAAGGCCAAGGCGGCCGCCCCATCCACCGCCGCGGCTGCCCCCGCCCGAAAGAACTACCAGCCGCTTTTCGGCAAGGCACTCGCCAACTATCAGGTGACCTCCTCTGAACTGAAGGGGGCTTGCTTCTATTTGGTGAGCGGACACGGAGGCCCCGATCCCGGCGCGATCGGCAAGATGAACGGACATCAACTGCACGAGGATGAGTATGCCTACGACATCACGCTTCGCTTGGCTCGCGTGCTTTTAGAGAAGGGAGCCAAGGTGCATATCATCATCCAAGACGCGCAAGATGGCATTCGCGACGAGCAGTTCTTGAAAAACAGCAAGCGGGAGACCTGCATGGGCAACACGATCCCCTTCAACCAGGTGAGCCGCTTAGAGCAGCGGGTGAACATGATCAATTCCCTCGCGAAAAAGGATAAAGAGGCCTATAAACGGGCCATCTTCCTCCACATCGACAGCCGGAGCAAGCATCAACGGACGGATGTCTTTTTCTATCATCAGCAACAGAAGGCGGCCAGCAAACAGTTGGCGAAGACCATGAAAGAGACCTTCGCCCATAAATACCGGCATCATCAGCCGGGACGAGGCTTCTCGGGGACGGTCGAGGGGCGCAACCTCTACGTCTTGCGACACACCACCCCGACGTCGCTCTTCGTGGAGTTAGGCAACATTCAAAACGCATACGATCAACAACGATTTATCCTCAGCAACAACCGGCAGGCCTTGGCCAAATGGATCGCCGAGGGGTTCATCAAGGATTATCAACAAGTCAAGAAAAAGAAGAAATAAGCATGAGCAACACCTATATTTCTCCGTTTGCCCGTCCCGTCTATGTCATGGTCAAACCCGTAGGTTCGATTTGCAACCTCGCGTGCGACTATTGCTACTACCAGGAAAAGGGCAAGTTCTACCCCGAGGCCAAGAATCAGATCTTGAGCGAGGAGCTATTAGAGCGCTTCATCGCCCAATACATGGCTTGCCAAACGATGGGCGAGGTGCTATTCACCTGGCATGGCGGTGAGCCGCTGATGCGTCCGCTCAGCTTCTATCAAAAGGCATTGGCGCTGCAACGGAAATATGCCCAGGGTCGGCAGGTGGCCAACTGCTTGCAGACGAATGGCACGCTGCTGACCGACGAGTGGTGTCGCTTTTTCCGGGAAAACAATTTCCTGATCGGCCTCTCCATCGACGGCCCGCAAGACATCCACGACCATTACCGACGAAACAAACAGGGGCTTCCCTCCTATTACAAAGTGCGGAAGGGCATTGAATTGCTGAAAAAACATGGCGTGGAATACAACGCGATGGCGGTCGTGAACGATCGCAACGTGACAGACCCGGTCGGGTTCTACCGCTTCTTCAAGGAGTTGGAATGTCACTACATCCAATTCTCGCCCATCGTCGAGCGACTGGGGGCACATCCGGAAGGGACTTTATTGGCCGCACCGGAGGAGCAGGATGCGGCGATTCGGCTGGCACCCTTCTCCATCAACGCGGCGCAATGGGGCGATTTCCTCTGCGGACTGTTCGACGAGTGGATCAAGGAGGATGTAGGCACCTATTTCATCCAGCTGTTCGACGCCACGTTAGCCAACTGGGTAGGCGAGCAACCCGGCATCTGCTCCTTGGCACGCTATTGCGGGCATGCGGGGGCGATGGAGTTCAACGGGGATCTGTATAGCTGCGATCATTTCGTTTTTCCCGCCTATAAGCTGGGCAACATCCGCCAACAGACGTTGACCGAGATGATGTATAGCCCGCGGCAACAGCAATTCGGTTTGGACAAGCAGGAGAAGCTGCCGACGCAATGCCGGGAGTGCGACTACCTCTTCGCCTGCAACGGCGAATGCCCCAAGAATCGTTTCCTGCATACGGCTACGGGCGAACCGGGATTAAACTACCTTTGCGAGGGCTACCACCGCTTCTTCCAGCATGTGGCCCCCTATATGGATTATATGAAAAGAGAGTTATTGAACCAACGCCCACCTGCCAACGTAATGGCATGGGCAAAAACTAAACGATATGAACTTTAATAGACGTGATTTTATCAAAACAGGCAGCATGGTCATGTTAAGCACATTAGCTGCTCCCTCGTTCTTAGGGGGATGCCAAGCAGGACCGGCGGCAAAAGCCGCGGGCATTGCTTTCGCCATGAACTATTTCAAGGTGAGCGAAAGCGATTTGAAGAAAGTGTTGACGGCAGCGTTAGAAAAGGGAGGCGACTACGCCGATCTCTATTTCGAGCACTCCTATCGGAACAACATCGGTTTGCAAGACGGCGCCGTGAACCGGGCCTCGTCGAACATCGACTTCGGTATGGGCGTACGCGTACTCTCCGGCGATCAAACCGGATATGCCTACGTGGAAAACGTCACCCTTGAGGAGATGCTGAAAGCGGCTCGCACCGCAGCGCGCATCGCCAATGGAAACGCGACAGCCGGTCCGGTCAACCTGAGCGAATTGAAGCCGGGCCTCGACCTCTACCACGTGCAGACCGCCTGGGACGAGGTAGCCATCAACGACAAGATGCCCTATCTGCAGCAGTTGAACGACAAGATCTTCGCTAAGGATCAACGGGTGATGAAGGTACAGGCCTCGCTGGGCGATACCACCTCGCACATCTTCTTCTGCAACTCGGAGGGCGAGATGTATTACGACTACCGTCCGATGGTGACTCTGGGTGCCGTCTGCATCATGGAGGAAAAGGGACACATCGAGAACTCCTACGCCGCTCGTGCCTTCCGCATGGGTGCTGAGTTCCTGACCGACGCCCTGATCGACGAGTTGGCCCAAGAGGCGGTGGATAAGACGGCGATCCTCTTCCAGGCAATCAAGCCCAAGGGAGGCGAGATGCCGGTGGTGATGGGCGCAGGTGGCTCCGGCATCCTGCTGCATGAGGCGATCGGACACGCATTCGAGGCCGACTTCAACCGAAAAAATACCTCTATCTTCTCCGATCAGCTGAACAAGAAGATCTGCAACGAGCATATCAATGTGGTGGATGATGGCACGATCCCCTTCAACCGCGGCTCTGTCAACATCGACGACGAGGGTGTGGAGGGACAAAAGACCTACATCGTCAGAGAGGGTGTCTTGACCAGTTACCTCCACGACCGTATCAGCGCAAAGTATTATGGCATCGCACCGACCGGCAACGGCCGTCGTGAATCCTTCCGCATGACCCCGATCCCTCGTATGCGAGCGACCTATATGGAGGCAGGCAACGTCACAGAGGAGGAGATGATCGCTACCGTGAAGAAGGGCATCTACGCCTCCAGCTTCACCAACGGACAGGTGCAGATCGGCGCGGGCGACTTCACGTTCTATGTGAAGGATGGCTACCTAATCGAGAATGGTAAACTGACACAACCGATCAAGGATGTGAACATCATCGGCAACGGCCCGAAGGCATTGGCCGACATCACGATGGTCGGCAACAATTACAAAATGGACAACGGCACCTGGACCTGTGGCAAGGATGGACAGTCCTGCCCCGTCACCTGCGGTATGCCGTCGGCCTTAGTTAGCAAATTAACAGTAGGAGGAGAGAACTAATATGATTACAAAAGAGAATAAACAGTTGGCCCAATGGGCTATGGAATATGCGCTGAAAAATGGTTGTCAAGCTTCTCGCGTGCAGATCTACAACGGATCGAACAGCTCATTCGAAATCAGAGACAAGAAAATAGACCGCCTGCAACAGGCCTCAGAGAACAGCATGGCTATCCACCTCTACGTGGATGGACGTTTCGGTTCCTACTCCACCAACCGATTAGACAAAAAAGAGTTGGAGCATTTCATCCAGCAGGGAATCAGCACCACTCGCTTCTTGGCGGAGGACCAAGCCCGTACACTACCTGATGCCAGCCTCTATTACAAAGGAGACAAACCCAGCTTGGAGCTGATGGATCCCGACTTCGCCAAGGTGCAGCCCGACGATAAGCTGCAACTCGCCATGCAGGTGTGCGACGAGATGATGGGGAAAGACAATCGCATCATTTCCGCAAACTCTTCCTATAGCGACGGCGACGATTATCGCTACTTGGTGGCCAGCAACGGTTTTGAGGGAGAGACAGCCAGCTCCTATTTCAGCCTCTCTGCCAGCGTCAGCATTCATGGCGAGGGAGATGCCCGCCCGGAATCCTATTGGTATGATGTGGCGCTCCGCTACAACGACCTGACGAAGCAGGGAATCGGCACGAAAGCCCTCGAACGCGTGTTGCGCAAGATCGGACAGCGCAAAGTAGCCTCCGGCAAATACACCATGGTGGTGGATAACCGCAATTATGGGCAGTTGCTCTCACCCGTAATCAACGCACTCTATGGTTCAGCCATCCAGCAAAAGAACTCCTTCTTGCTCGACAAGATCGGACAGCAGGTGATGGGCGAGAAATTCGTGTTGCGTGATGAGCCACATAAGGCAAGAGCGATTGGTGCCCGCTATTTCGACAACGAGGGCGTAGCCACGCAGCCGCGTACGGTCTTCGACAAGGGCGTTTTGCGCACTTACTATATCGACACCTACAGCGCCAACAAGATGGGCATGGAGCAAACCATCAGCTCCCCTTCTGTCCTCACTATGGAGTTAGGCACACAAGATCTGGATGGATTGATCAGCGGTGTGGATAAAGGAATCTTCGTCACGGGATTCAATGGAGGTAATTGCAACAGCTCAACGGGCGACTTCTCGTATGGCGTGGAGGGCTTCTTGATCGAACGAGGAAAACTCACGCAACCGCTCTCCGAGATGAACATCACCGGAAATATGCTAACCTTGTGGAGTCATTTGGAAGCCGTAGGTAATGATCCATGTACGATCTCCAGCTGGCGTATTCCCTCTCTCCTCTTCACGGAGGTTGATTTCAGTGGGTTATAACAAAAAGAAAAGGCCATCCATCCCGGACAGCCAATCTCATTGTTAACCTTAAATCTAATACCATGAAAAACACGTTGCAAATATAGGGACTTCGTGCAATATAGCACGCTGATTCCCCAGAAAAGTGCGTTTACTTAACCATATTTAAGCAAAACATGTTTTATAACATCTTCTTTCAAGGCTAACCTATCCTATTTTTTATTTAGTACTGTTCTTTCTTATTCGGGAAATCACCCGTTTTCACATCTTCGATGTAGGCTTGAACCGCATGAGTGATCTCCTCGCCTAAATTCGCATACCGGCGCAAGAAACGGGGTGAGAAACCTTGGTTGATCCCCAGCATATCGTGCATCACCAAAACCTGTCCATCCGTACCATTACCCGCGCCAATACCAATGGTAGGGATCGCCAACTCAGAGGAAACCCGTTTCGCCAAAACTGCCGGAATCTTCTCCAACACCAAGCTGAAACAGCCAATCTCCTGCAACAGATGCGCATCCTCGATTAGCTTATTCGCCTCCGCCTCCTCTTTCGCACGCACCGCATAGGTGCCAAACTTATTGATGGATTGAGGCGTCAAACCTAAATGGCCCATGACGGGGATTCCCGCACACAAGATACGCTCAATAGACTCACGCACCTCAGAGCCTCCCTCCAATTTGATGCAATCCGCATGAGTCTCCTTCATCACACGAATGGCAGAGGCCAATGCCTCCTTGGAGTTTCCTTGATAGGTTCCAAAAGGCAGATCGACCACCACCAAGGCCCGACTCACAGCTTTCACCACGGATTTACCATGATAGATCATCTGGTCGAGCGTGATCGGCAAGGTCGTCACGTTACCCGCCATGACATTGGAGGCAGAATCACCTACCAATATCACATCCATACCAGCCTGGTCAATCAATTTAGCCATTGAATAATCGTATGCAGTCAGCATGGAGATTTTCTCCCCACGCTGCTTCATCTCAATCAGGCGACGTGTCGTCACCTTTCTATTATCTTCTACTTTTGCTACTGACATAATTATTATGTATTTATTGAGCCACAATTTCCTCACTCTTCTCAATGGAGGTCGTGATACGTTGAGCCTCAGCATCGAAATCAACCGTGATCTTATCGCCCTTCACAACCGTTGCCCGAATGATTAACTCAGCCATCTCATCCTCCAAATACTTCTGGATCGCACGTTTCAACGGACGGGCACCAAACTGCACATCATAACCCTTGGAAGCTATGAAATCCTTGGCAGCGTCCGTAATCACCAACGAGAAGCCCAAGTCAGACACCCGCTTATACAGACCACTCAATTCAATATCAATGATCTTATGGATTGCCTCCTTATCCAGCTGGTCGAACATGATAATGTCGTCAATACGGTTCAGGAACTCCGGAGCGAACGCCTTGTTGAGCGCTTTCTGAATGACACCTCTGGAGAACTCCTTATCCATTTCATTGCTGGGTGTACTGAAGCCCACTCCCCGACCAAAGTCTTTCAACTGGCGAGTACCGATGTTGGAGGTCATGATCAAAATCGTGTTCTTGAAATCGATCCGACGACCCAAGCTATCCGTCAGACGGCCCTCATCGAGCACCTGTAATAATAGGTTGAACACATCCGGGTGCGCTTTCTCTATCTCATCCAGCAGCACAACCGAATAGGGTTTCCTTCGTACCTTCTCCGTCAACTGTCCGCCCTCTTCGTAACCAACATATCCCGGAGGTGCTCCGATCAAACGAGAAACAGCAAACTTCTCCAAATACTCACTCATGTCGATACGGACCAACGCATCGGCCGAATCGAACAGGTATTCAGCCAACTTCTTTGCCAAATGGGTCTTTCCTACACCTGTAGGCCCTAAGAACATAAACGTCCCGATCGGTTTATTCGGATCCTTCAATCCGACCCGATTACGTTGGATCGCCTTGACAATCTTCTTGACAGCCTCATCTTGCCCGATTACTTTCGATCTCAAGACATCCGCCATCTCCAACAGACGTACATTTTCCGCTTTCGCAATGCGTTGCACAGGTACACCTGTCATCATGGCTACGACTTCTGCCACTTTGTCTTCATCTACGATCTCCCGGTGCTCCTCTAACTCCTTTTCCCATTTGGCTTTCGCAGCTTCCAACTGCAGCAAGCATTGCCGTTCTTGATCTCGGAAGCTGGCTGCCAACTCAAAGTTCTGCGCTTTCACCGCCGCCAACTTCTCACTCTTAGTCTGTTCGATACGTACCTCCAGCTCCTCGATGCTCTTCGGCACCACGATATTCGCTACATGCACACGCGAGCCCGCCTCATCGAGTGCGTCAATCGCCTTATCCGGGAAGTTACGATCGCTGATGTAACGGTCGGTCAGTTTCACGCAAGCGGCCAACGCACCCTCCGTGTAGCTTACGTTGTGATGCTCCTCATAGCGATCCTTGATATTGTGCAGGATCTGCAAAGTCTCCTCTGCCGTAGTCGGATCGACAATCACCTTCTGGAAACGACGTTCCAAGGCGCCATCCTTCTCGATGTTCTTCCGATACTCATCCAAGGTGGTCGCGCCGATGCACTGAATCTCTCCACGAGCCAAAGCCGGCTTCAGCATGTTAGCCGCATCCATCGTGCCAGCCGCAGAGCCCGCCCCCACGATCGTATGGATCTCATCAATAAACAAGATCACGTTCGGATTCTTCGACAACTCATTGAGAATCGCTTTAATACGCTCCTCAAACTGACCTCGGTATTTCGTGCCGGCCACGATGGAGGCCATGTCTAAGTTTACCACTCGCTTGTCAAATAAGATGCGAGACACCTTACGCTCCACGATGCGGGTAGCCAATCCCTCCACGATGGCAGACTTACCCACGCCTGGCTCACCGATCA
Organism: Parabacteroides sp.; assembly: GCA_022775005.1. GTDB lineage: Bacteria > Bacteroidota > Bacteroidia > Bacteroidales > Tannerellaceae > Parabacteroides. Next base: position 71,977 of record JALFJR010000056.1, on the reverse strand, counting down.
ACACCGGGTTGTTCTTCTTCCGGCGACTCAAGATCTGCGCCAATCGCTCGATCTCCTTCTCCCGCCCGACGATCGGATCCAGCCGTCCCTCCATAGCGGCACGGGTCATATCCGTGCCGAAGTTGTCCAGCACGGGCGTGTCACTCTTTCCTTGAGCGGCCGATCCCGTAGCCCCTCCGGCAGAGCGAGCAGGCTCTCTATGAGGCATATAATCCTCATCCTCGTCATCCTCCTCGTCGGTATAGCCATCTGAGATCTCATCCAGTTCCTCGTCGTCAAAAGGCTCCTCAGGCACCTCTCTCATCCCCAAGACAGGATCAATCTCCTCTCTCTTTTCTTCGATGTTACCAATCATACTCATCAACATATTATTCGCAGAGTCATACGTTATCCCCATCTCCTTCAGCCATTGCGCCAACAGCGTCTCTGAATCCTTCAGCATAGCTAAAAAAAGATGTTCAGCGCCTGCCTCAACCTGCCGTAACCGGCGAGCCTCCAGCTGGCTCATACGTAATAACTTCTCCGCAGTCTTGCTAATCACAATCTCACACTGGTCGGATACCTCTTGATCGGGCACGTTCTCTATCTCTCGCTCAATCTTCCGGCGAATCTCCTTGGGATCCACCGCCAAACGTTCGATAACCTGCATGGCCAAGCTCTCCCCCTCACGAATGAGACCAAGCATCAAGTGTTCGGGGCCGACATAACTATTGCGAAGCCGTATGGCCTCTTCTCGACTATACTCGACCACTTCCATCAATCTTTTCGAATACTTTATCATGCTTAAACACTATAATAATGTACGTTTCTTGTACGAATGCGCAAAAGTACGCAATCTATTTATATTTCCTATCAAAATCCGTGCCATTATCCCTTTCACTGTCGATGGTTTTGGATTCTACATGCCGACTTCCTTTCATCTATATGAACGTGGCGTCAAAGTCGACTTCCTACACAGAGTAAATACACTCTCTATTGTTCCAAATGGGATCTTGAACGTATAAGTTGGTTAGTCCAAAATAACCATTACAATTATTTAAGACTAACCAAAGCATTAAGGCAACTAAGCGTTGTGTAATCAGGCATTGCTTTACACTTCCAAAGCACCCGTTAATTCTTTCACGGAATGGAATCCATGGCGATCGCAGTATTCATTCAAGCCTTCAATTACCTTGATGCCTATAGTTGGATCCACAAAATTGTAAGTACCGATTTGGATAGCCGTCGCACCTGCCAACATAAACTCTACCGCATCCTTCCAATTAGAAATACCTCCCAACCCAATGATAGGGATCTTCACAGCCTTATAGGTCTGCCACACCATACGCAACGCTACTGGTTTCACACAAGGTCCGGAAAGCCCTCCAGTTATTGTCGATAATAATGGCTTCCGACGCTCTGCGTCAATAGCCATGCCCAGCATCGTATTGATCAACGAAACAGCATCCGCTCCCTCAGCTTCTACTGCCCGTGCGATCTCTGTAATGTCGGTTACATTCGGAGAAAGTTTTACAATAAGGGTCTTCGGATAGACTTTTCGAACGGCCCGTACTACCTCTGCCGCACCACAAGCTGTAACACCAAATGCCATACCTCCTTGCTTCACGTTCGGGCAAGAGATGTTCAACTCAATAGCCGGAATCTTCTCCAAAGCAGCCATCTTCTCCGCACAAGCCACATAAGTCTCAATAGAGGAACCACTGACATTGACCATTATGTTGGTATCAATATCTTTGATGGTCGGATAGATATGCTCCATGAAATAGTCCGCACCCTTGTTCTGCAAGCCAACCGCATTCAACATTCCCGAAGGTGTCTCTGCCATACGGGGATAATCATTACCCTCGCGAGGCTGCTCAGTCGTACCCTTCACAAAGATGCCTCCCAAGCGAGCAATATCCATCAAATCAGCATACTCAATGCCATATCCGAACGTGCCGGAAGCGGTCATCACCGGATTCTTCAACGCCAGTTTCCCTATCTGTACACTTAACTCAGCCATGATAATTGTTCAATATTAAATACCGGACCCTCTTTACAAACACATACGTTATGCCCTGTCTTGTCTTTCTCTACACAGCAGAGGCAAGCACCTAATCCACAAGCCATACGATTCTCTAAAGATACCTCACAGGCGATCTGCTTCGCATGGGCAAACTTAGCAACCGCCATCATCATCGGCTTCGGACCGCAGGTGTAGATCTGATCGAAATCCAACTGGTTCAAAATCGAGTGATTCGTCACATAACCCTTCTCGCCGTAAGAGCCATCTTCTGTAGTCGCATAAACCGCACCGATCCGTTGGAAATCAGACAACTGTTGCAAATCTCCTGCTGAACGTGCACCCAAGAGGAAAATAGGTTCATAACCTTTAGCCTTCAAGCAGGCACCTAAATAGAGCATGGGAGCCGTACCGACACCACCGCCGACCAGCAGAAGCCGCTTTGAAGGAATCTCTTCCGCAGGCAACGTAAATCCATTGCCTAAAGGCAAGACCACATTGATTAAATCTCCCACACGAGACTCCGCCAATTGGCGTGTACCATCACCAACCAATTGAATCAAAAGCCATAACTCATTCTTCTCCCAATCCACAAAATTGATAGAGATCGGACGGCGCAAGAAAGTGGATGCCGAATGATCCACTCTAACCTCCACAAACTGACCGGGAAGCATATCAGGTAACTGCTCGTCGGAAGTCAGTTTGAGCAAGCAATACTGCATATGAGGGCGAACATTCTCTGTCACCCGCAGGTCTAACATGTACTTCTTCATCTATTCTTTATTACTAAAATTGTTTTGCTGACAAAGATAGTACAAAAATGTTAATCCTCCCTTTTTTCCAGCACGAAGGTGTCAAAGGTATTATCGGAATAGAAAACAACGATTTTAGAAATGCTCTTAGCAGGTGCATCTTTATAGACAATACGCTCAACTACTGCCGGTTGGGCATTTCCTGGTATATTTCCAACCCCAAAATGCGTGCGATTTTCATAATCTCCCGGAAGACCAGTAGAATTTTCGGTCGTGAGAGCGGATTGAACCGTCGTATCCATCTGCTCTCGGCGCATTTCACCTTTACCCAAAAGCAACCAATCAGGATTGAGGGAAGGGAAACGATCCAAAATCTTTAGAGCAACATCCAAACTGGGATAGGAACGACCACTCTTAATCTGCGAAACGGCACCTCGCGAAATGCCAATCGCCTCCGCAAACTGCGCATCGGAAAGTTGCTCTTGTTCCATTACAGCCAAAACCCGTTGTTTAACCTGTTCCTTCATGTTTACCTCATCCATAGTATTCATTATTACGTCAAAATGTCAGTTTAGAACTCGATTTTATGCCTCTATCATAGGCGTCACAAATATAAACTACAATTTCGAAATACGCAAAATAGATTTATAAAATATAATATCATATTTCTATATTAAATGGTTGCATATGTAAACACCCCTAACGTTCATCATTGTAAACAGTGCTAGTTTCAACTTAAAGAAACACTTTCCGTATTTTCGCTATTCTATTGATTATAAAAATATATAGCATAAACAATGTTGCAATTTAGACAGAGTTCACAAAGATAACGCCATAGAGTCCGCCTATAGTTCATCTAAAACAAGAGCAAAAATAAACATGTCGTTTGGCTTTTTGTGGATTATGCATGGCTATTCAGAAGCGATTGTTTACTAAAAATTTTACTGTTTACATTTACAAATGCAACTTGTTTATCTTTGTTTCATCTATCTGTTGATATTTATTACAGATACAATTCTAAATTATTTGATATAAATACTGCCATTCATAATTACAACCTATTTAGAACAATAAATTCCTATATAGATACGTCCTATGTTCAGTGGTTATACACTGTCAAACTGACAGTATTTAATACAACATTGACATGTGTAAACCCAATGGCCGCTACTTAGAAGAGTTTATGCACTATTTCTGCGATTTTTTCCGATATCTCCTCTTAGAAAAAGACAAATAACAGATTCTCAGCAAACAAAAAAGAGGCTAATCCTTTGAAATTAAAAAAGAAAGGTCTTTTTTTCCTGTTCGTCTTTTTAAACAAACTAGAAAAAGAGGTCTTTTGACGTGTGAAGCACGATGGAAAATTCAATGCATGATTTTGTAGAGTAGCTCTTTGAGCAAATCGGCATCGGAAGCCGAAGAATTATCGACTCCTTTCGAAGCAGCATCCGTTTTCCGGATCTCTCCAATGGATAAAAAGACCTTCATCGCCGAGTAATGCTTCATCCCCATCTGGTAATCCTTCAACTGAAAGGCACTGCGTAAACCCAGCGCAGCCATCAATCCAGATTCCGAGCGATCCTTGCTATAATAGGCGATCAAGAGGTTTGAGAAGTAATTAAAAAGTACAGCAAGAGTCATCTGAAGTGGATTATTCTTGGGGTTCTTTTCGAAGTATTGAGCGATACGATTTGCCTTCAGCACATCCTTCATGGCAAGTGCCTTGATCAGCTCGAAGTTATTGTATTCTTTACTAATTCCGATATTCCGTTCTACCAACTCTGGATTGACGCATTTTGAGCCCGTCTCAGCCATTACAATCGTCAACTTATCCAATTCCTTGACTAGACGGCTTAGATCGCTTCCCAGGAAGTCTGAGAGCATCTGAGCAGCTTTTGCGTCAATACCCAGGGTACGTTGTTGCAAAAGCCCCGTAATAAAACCCGGCATTTTATAGTCTGGAATCTTTTTCGATTCGAACAATATTCCGTTTTTTTCTACAGCAGCCGCTAAAGATTTACGCCTATCAAGCGTTTTATATTTATAATTTATCACAAGCACAGTCGAGGACAAAGGATGCTTAACATACGCACTAAGTAACTCAACATCTCGCATCAATTGCGCCTCTTTTACGACGATTAATTGATACTCCGACATCATGGGAAAACGCCTTGCCGCATTGATTATCGAGACCGCATCGGTATCCGCTCCATAAAAAATGGTTTGATTAAAATCCCGTTCTTCTTCGGCAAGTACATTCTCCACCAATAAATCCGTAATCTGATCAATAAAAAATGGCTCTTCGCCCATTAAAACATATATTGGCGAGAACTTTCTGTCCGCAATTTCTTTGCATATCGACTCGTATGAGATCTCTTTCTTTGCCATTATTTTCCTGCTTTTATTTTACCAACTATAGCGAATATGTCGCACAGTTCGTTTCTCCTCGATAATCTGTCGGAGAGCATCAATACCCAGATTCAGATGCTCTTTCACAAACCGTTTCGTAACTTTTCGATCGCTTTCTTCTGTCTTAATTCCATCAGCCTCCAAGGGCTTATCAGAGATCATCAGTAGTGCTCCAGTCTGGATTTGATTGGCAAAACCAGCAGTCAAAAGCGTGGCTGTCTCCATGTCGATTCCCATCGCATGGGTACGCACCAAGTAGTCCTTGAAATCATTGTCATACTCCCAAACTCGCCGATTAGTCGTATAGACCGTTCCGGCCCAATAGTCTCGTCCATGGTCACGAATAGCTGATGAGATAGCCCGCAGCATGGAAAAAGCAGGCAACGAAGGCACCTCAGGAGGAAGGTATTCATTGGAGGTTCCTTCGCCTCGAATGGCCGCAATTGGAATTAAATAATCCCCTAACTGGTTATCAACTTTCAGCCCTCCGCACTTCCCCAAGAACAAAACCGCCTGAGGCATGATCGCCGTCAACAAATCCATGATTGTAGCTGCATTGGCACTGCCCATACCAAAGTTGATGATCGTAATTCCTTCAGCTGAAGCATTGGGCATGGAACCTTTTAAACCTAAAATAGGCACCTGAAAACGGTCTGCAAACAGCTCCACATACTTCGTGAAATTGGTCAACAAGATATAGTTGGTGAATGCCGCCAAAGGGCGCTCCGTATAACGAGGTAACCAATTCTCGACGATTTCTTGTTTTGTCTTCATAAATAACTATCTTTGAAGTCTGATTCATGCAATATGAGTGACAAATATAAGCAAATGCTTCCATTAAATCTGCCAAATTTTGACATCAAAGTAAAAAAGTCTGCTGACCAGCTTCTTGTTTGGGACGAGACACGACACAAGTATGTTGCGCTCACTCCCGAGGAATGGGTACGGCAACATTTCGTACATTTCCTTATTTCAGAAAAAGGCTACAGGCAAGAACTGATTGCCAATGAGGTTTCGATTAAACTCAATGGAACAGCGAAAAGATGCGACACGGTCATCTACGATCAACAACTAACCCCGTTAGCAATCGTGGAATACAAAGCACCTTCTATTACGATCACGCCCAAGGTATTCGACCAAATTGTTCGCTACAATATGGTGCTGCATGTACAATACCTCATCATCAGCAACGGCCTACGCCATTTCTGTTGCCAAATCAACTACAAGACCTCTTCGTATCGATTTTTAAAGGAGATTCCTGATGCCCAGGAAATCAGTCAAATGCTCTAAAATCCCTTATCCTCATCTGCTCACGCAGAACCAACAGATAAGGGCTCACTCACCCCAACCAATTCGTATCAGGCAAGGTGTATACCCATTGCTTCCTTCTCTGAGGAGGGGAAAAGATAAACCTATTGTTCATAGGTGATGAAACAATGCGCAGATAGATCATGAAAGCTCCCAGCTCGGAGCAGGCGCTTTGAGTACCCATTCCTAACAAAGTGTTTACCCAACTGACCAAGAAATCTGTGAGCCAACTACGTCGCAATAAATGAAGTATGGAGGATATGTTAATCATGATAATACAATAATAAGACTGCTTTACGGCTGCAAACATAGCCATTTTTCTTAAATACGCAAATCTTTTACCGAAGAAATTGAACTATCACCTATTTCAAGAACACAAAATCTTGCTTTCTCATACATAAAGAAGGGAAATTAGGCATTATACTCAGCCAATCCATGAAAGAATAGGCGGCTGTATCCTTATCAATAGGAGTGAATCTCACAGAAGAGGCAGATGACTCTTGCAAGTCATCTGTCGGTTGTACTTCTCCTCTATCAAATAGCAAAGAATAGCCCAACAATGCCGCAAAAAAAGATAAGATCAGTAGTCTCATGTCCATTCTAATTTTAGATGATTCTGTTCTTATGATGTATATAGAACGGAAAAAGCTGCATAATCGTACAAAAAAAGCGAGGAAAATTCATTCCTCGCTTTTTTCATATCTGATATTTATCCACCGAAGTTATCAAAGTGCAACATTTCCATCGGAACGCCTAAGCTATCCAACATGTTCTCGACCGCTTTCGACATCGGACCCGGACCACACATGTAGTACTCGATATCCTCAGGAGCCTCATGATCCTTCAAGTAAGTTTCATAGATTACCTGATGGACAAAGCCTGCTACATACTTCACGCCCGCTGCATCAGCTGCAGGATCCGGACGGTCAAGCGCCAAGTGGAAGGTGAAGTTCGGGAACTCTTTCTCCAACTGCAAAAAATCCTCCAAATAGAATACCTCGTTCAAGGCACGAGCTCCATAGAAGTAAGACATCTTGCGGTCTGTCGTCTTCAACGTCTTCATCATGTGCATAATCTGAGCACGCAACGGAGCCATACCGGCACCACCACCTACCCACATCATCTCACGCTTAGAATCAAAGATCGGATGGAAGTCACCGTAAGGACCACTCATCGTTACCTTATCGCCCGGTTTCAAGGTGAAGATATACGAAGAAGCAATACCCGGCATTACATCCTGGAATCCAACCTGAGGTTTCGGTTTGAACGGCGGTGTAGCGATACGCACGGTCAACATGATACGATCACCCTCAGCCGGATAGTTGGCCATTGAGTAGGCACGGATTGTCGGCGTGTCGTTCTTACATTTCAAATCAAACAAACCAAACTTCTTCCAAGCTGGCAAATACTCATCGCCAATCAAACTCTTATCAATATCCTTGTCATAGTCCATAGAGTATGCAGGGATCTTGATCTGTGCGTATGAACCAGGGATAAAGTCCATGTGCTCGCCCTTCGGCAAAGCCACGATAAACTCCTTGATGAAGGTAGCCACATTCTTGTTGCTGATCACCTCGCACTCCCACTCCTTCACGCCGAACACAGAGTCAGGCACCTGAACGGTCATGTTCTCTTTCACCTTGGTCTGGCAAGCCAAACGCCAATGCTCTTTCTGCTGCTTACGAGAGAAGAAGCCCTTCTCGGTGGGAAGAATCTCGCCACCACCCTCGAGTACCTGCGCACGACACTGGCCACATTTACCACCACCACCGCAAGCGGAAGAGAGGAAAATATTGCCACTCTGCAAAGCGCCTAACAGCGTACCTCCAATGGGTGTCTGGATCTCCTTTTTCCCATTAACCTCCAGTTTCACATTTCCAGAGGGAACCAATTTCGCTTTGGCGAACAACAACGCACCAACCAAGATCAACGTGATCAAGAGGAACACTACGGCGCTGGCTGCGATGGTAAGTCCGCCCGACATTAATATCATCATTTTCTAATACTCTTTAATGCGTTAATACTTAAATCTTAAGACCTGAGAAGCACATGAATGCCATTCCCATCAAACCAGTGATGATAAACGTAATACCAAGACCCTTCAATGGTTTGGGCACATTGGAATAGGTCAACTTCTCACGGATAGCCGCCATACCTACGATAGCCAACATCCAGCCGAGACCTGAACCTAAACCGTAAACCGTTGCCACGCCGACATTGGCAAACTCCTTCTGCTGCATGAACAGAGAACCACCCAAGATAGCGCAGTTCACAGCGATCAACGGCAAGAAGATACCCAAAGAGGCATACAATGACGGAGAAAACTTCTCAACTACCATCTCAACCAATTGCACGAAAGAGGCGATGACCGCAATGAAAATGATGAACGAGAGGAAACTCAAGTTCACCTCGCCAAACTCCGGTCCTAACCAGCTCAACGCACCCTCTTTCAATACATAATTCTCAAGCATATAGTTAATCGGCAACGTACAGAAAAGCACGAACGTCACCGCCATACCCAGTCCTAATGCAGTCTTCACATTCTTGGAAACAGCCACGAAAGAACACATACCCAAATAGTATGCGAAAATCATGTTGTCCACAAAAATGGAGCGTACAAATGTGCTTAATACTTGTTCCATTCTATTATTCCTTTAATCGTTAGCATTATTATTCCTGAAGGTCTTTGTTCTTCAAGCGGTGAACCCAGATAATCACGGCAATCGTGATCAAGGCCATCGGAGGCAGAATCATCAAACCGTTATTCGCATATCCCAACTCGTAGAATGCCTGCGGAATCACCTGGAAACCGAGCAATGTGCCGGAACCTAACAACTCACGGAAGAAACCGACAATAATCAGGATCAACGCATAACCCACACCATTTCCGATACCGTCCAAGAAGGACTCCCACGGACCGTTACCTAAGGCAAAAGCCTCCAGACGACCCATCAAGATACAGTTCGTGATGATCAAACCGACAAACACGGAGAGCTGCTTGTTCACGTCGTATGCGTAAGCCTTCAATACCTCGCTCACGATCGTTACCAACGCAGCGACAACCACCAGCTGCACGATGATACGGATACGGTTAGGAATTGTATTACGAATCAAGGAAATAATCACATTCGCAAATGCCACAACGGCAGTCACTGAGATACCCATCACAATGGCGGGTTCCAACTTTGATGTCACGGCCAATGCAGAGCAAATACCCAGCATCTGGACGACCACAGGGTTGTTTATGCTCAACGGGCCGAACAATACGTCTTTATTCTTTTCAGATAATAATCCCATCTTCTTGCTTATTTAGAAGTTAAAAATTGAACATAACTATTCAAGCTGTTATACAACATAGCGCTCACACCCTGGCTGGTGATCGTACCACCGGAGATACCATCCACATAGTCTTGTCCGTCTGCGCTCTTTCCCTTCTTGACAACGGCGATAGACTTGAACTCGTTGCCCTTGAAGAGCTGCTTGCCTGCGAACTGACCGCTGAAAGCCGGCTTCGTGATCTCAGCACCCAAGCCCGGAGTCTCACTGGCATGACTGAAGTCCGTACCATACACCGTGTTCTTATCCGCATCTACAGAAATGTAGCCCCAAATCGGACCCCACAAACCGGCACCATGCAAGGCCATGATGTATTTGGTCTCACCATTCACATTCGCTACGAATACAGGGAACTCCTCGGCCTCAGCCGCCGTGAAAGCTACATCCTTTCCAACCTGCTCAAATGCCGCGCCCTTCTTGACGAAGCCATCCGTGATCAACTCATTGAACTTTGCCTCCGCCTCGTTAGCCGCTACAGAGACATTGATTGAACGCAAGATCTGCTGACGCTTGTCGTTGTCCTCGTTCGCCTTCTGCGCACTCTTCAACGATTGAGAGGTGAAAGCCAACACTACGGCAACGACCAACACCATCACAGCGGCATACAGCACTGTGTAGATATTGCTATCGCGGTTCAAACCCTTCTTCTGGCCTGCCCCTTCCTCCTTGATCTCCTCAAACTCAGAAGCGGGAGCCTGACATACCGGACAAAAATCCGGCGCTTTATTCCCTTCGTGGATATATCCACATACTTTACATTTAAACTTTGCCATACTCCTACTACTTATTTGATTGCACGTTTCAAGCGGCGAGAGATGTTAGCCTCAACCACATAGTAATCGATCAGCGGAGCGAATACATTCATCAGCAGGATAGCCAGCATCATACCCTCCGGATAACCAGGGTTCAGCACACGGATGATAACCGCCATTGCTCCGACTAAGAAACCATAGATATACTTACCTGTCTCCGTACGAGCGGAAGTGACCGGATCCGTTGCCATGAAGACCGCACCGAAGGCGAAACCGCCCAAGCACCAATGGTCGATCGGGCAAACCGTCATGGAAACCGTAGAGCCAATCGCATTGAAGATCAATGCCATCACAGCACCACCTACGAAGATAGAACCCATCGTCTTCCAGCTGGCGATACCCGTGATCAACAAGATCACCGCACCGATCAAGATAGCCAAGACAGAGGTCTCACCGATAGAACCGGGGATCAAACCGAAGAAATAGTCGCAAGTGGAGATCGGTTGACCAATCGTATTCACTACGCCCTGGAAAGAATCCAACGAAGCCGTGGCGATCTGACCTAACGGAGTCGCACCTGAGAAACCATCTACTACCTGACCGGCACCCAAGCCGAAAGTATCAGCCGTACGTACCCAAACCTGATCGCCCGACATCGCAGCCGGATAAGCGAAGAACAGGAACGCACGTGTTACCAACGCTACATTAAATATATTGTAGCCCGTACCACCGAACACCTCTTTCGCGAAGATTACCGCAAAAGCCGTAGCGACCGCGATCATCCAAAGTGGCGTATCCACCGGCACGATCATCGGGATCAAGATACCGGAAACCAAGAAACCCTCTTGGATCTCCTCGTTACGCCATTGTGCCACCGTGAACTCGATTCCCAAACCCACTACATAAGACACGATGATCTTAGGCAGCACGGCCAAGAATCCATAAATAAAGGTCATCAAGAAACCAGGATCACTGCCGATCGCCAAGTTATGTTGATAACCGACATTGTACATACCAAAAAGCAACGCAGGCAACAAAGCGATGATGACAACCGTCATGGTACGCTTTGAGTCGATACTGTCATGAATATGAACGCCCGATTTTGAGGTCTCGTTCGGGACAAACAAGAAGGTCTCGAAGCCATCAAAAACAGAACGGAACATCGCCAGCTTGCCGCCTTCCTCGAAGTTAGGCTTAATCTTGTCGAGATAATTCCTTAACGCTTTCAAAGTATTATAAGTTTATTTGTTATTAATTCATTTCCTTATACAACAGGGTCAAACCGTCGCGGACGATCTTCTGCAACTCGATCTTGGAGGTATCCACGAACTCGCATAACGCGAAGTCCTCCGGAGCCACCTCATAGATACCCAAGTTCTCCATCTTATCAATGTCAAACGCGATAATCGCCTTCAACAGATACTCCGGATAGATATCCAACGGGAACACCTTGTCATATTCATTCGACATGATCATGGCACGCTTACCACCCTTGATGCGGGCATCCAGCACATATTCCTTCTTGCCCATCAACCAGCTAAAGTAGCTATGGCTCATGCTATACTGATCCGTACGCGGCATGGCGAAGCCCAAAAACTCGTGCGTCTCGTCACCCTCAGGGATCACGGTGATCTGATTATCGTAAGCGCCCAAATAATCCTCCATAGTCACTTTCGTACCGGTCAATACATTACCGCTGATGATACGGATATGAGTGTCAGTCGCTACGCGGCCACCTATCAGGCTCTTGATCGTACAACCACTAATAGCCTGCACATAGCCCTGCTCTGTCGTCTCCGAACCGGTGATCACCACCTTGCGGCTGAAGTCAGCGATACCCTTGTTGAACAAACGACCGATGATAATCACATTAGCCGGATCCACGGTCCAAACCGTCTCACCTTTGTTGATAGGTTTCGTGTGGTTGATCAGCACACTGGCATTAGCCGCAGGATGCGGGCCCTCAACCTCAACCAGCTCAACGCCCTTCACCTGCTGAACGGCAGAACCCTTGCGGATACCCACATACACCTTACCACTTGTCAACTTTGCCAACGCATCCAGACCCGTCTGGAAATCGGCCTCTTGCCCCTTCACAAGGTAATTGAAATCAGGAGCCAACGGAGCCGAATAGAAAGCGGAAACGAAAATGTCGCGCGGTGTCTCGCCCGGGGTAGCGACGATGTCATACGGACGCTGCATAACGAACGGCCACATACCGGCGTTCAACATCGCCTCCTTCACCTCGTCTCCCTTCAAGGAAGCCACGTTCTTCTTTCCGAACTCCTCATACTCGATCTGAGCATCCGGCGTCACTACAATGCTTAGCACCTTACGCTTCGCGCCTCGGTTAACGGCTGTTACCTCACCACTCACCGGCGAAACGAACTTGATCTCGGGGCGGTTCTTATCGATCATCAATACAGAACCGGCTTTGACTTTGTCTCCTACTTTGGCAACGACCTTAGGAAGCACGCCGCTATAAAAGTCGGGAACGATCGCATAAGTCTCGCTCTTTCCGCCGTTTAACAGCACTTCCGAAGCCTTGCCTTTCAGATTGATGTCTAAACCCTTTTTAATCTTAATCACATTTGCCATGATACAACTAAAATGTTTATATGTAATTTTCCCGCAAAAGTAAACAATTTTTCATGCTTTGCGGTAGCCTTGGGCAAATAAAAAGCGAAATAATTCCATAATTTTGCGCCGTCTAAAAGAGAGCTTGAAAAAATGAAACGATTTAGTATCTTTTTCGTATCGCTTTGTGCCGTTTTCATCACTACGACAGCACAGGAGCGTTATTTCACCAACATCAGCGATAAACACATCAAGACGTTGCAAGTGCGGATAGCCAACGAGCCCCTCTCCGATCCGTTGATCGAGTTAGGTAGCCCCCAACAGATTGAGATCAATTTCGATGCCATCGACCCCGGCTATAACCGCTATGCCTACAAACTGATCCATTGCGATGCCGACTGGCAGCGGTCAAACCTCTCACCCATCGAATACCTCGACGGTTTTCAAGGATCTACCATCGAGGATTTTGCTACTTCGATGGGTACGACGGTGCAATACACCAACTACCGCCTGTTGTTGCCTAACGAGGATATGGCTCCCAAGGTATCAGGCAACTACGCCGTGCAGGTGTATGAGGAGGACCACCCGGAGCAGATCGTTTTGACCGCCTGCTTCTCCATCTATGAGCCGATGGTCAGCATCGCCGCCCGTGTCAGCAGCAACACCGACATCGACACCAACCAGTCGCATCAGCAGGTCAGCTTCGTGATCAACCATAAGCAGTTGGACATCCCTCACCCACAAAGCGACCTGAAGATCTGGGTCTATCAAAACAACCGGCGTGACAACGCCGTGACCGGCCTGCTGCCCATGGGCATGCGCGAGCATGAGTTGGCCTACACCAACCTGCGCCAGCTGATCTTCCCCGCCGGCAACGAATACCGCCGCATGGAGTTCCTGAGCAACAAATACAACGGGATGCGCATCGAGGGCTTCTCGTTTCACAACCCCTACTATCACGCCGAGGTGATGCCCGACCAGGCCCGAAACCAACATCCTTACGAATACGATCAAGATCAGAACGGACGCTACTTGGTGCGCTGTAGCAATTGCAGCGATCCGGACACGGAGGCCGATTATTACATCGTCCATTTCACGCTGCAAAAGGGGCTAATTCCCGATGGAAACGTCTATTTGAGCAGCGAGATCTATAATAATGTATTAGATGAGAAGAGCCGGATGGGCTTTAATCCCGAGACGGGACAATACGAGAAGTCGGTGCTCTTGAAGCAGGGACTATACAACTATCAATACCTCTTCGTGCCCAATGGGGAGACGACCGGGCGGACCGCTCCCATCGAGGGCGATTTCTTCCAGACAGAGAACCAATACAGCGTCTATGTCTATTACCGCCCGATGGGTAGTCGCTACGATCGGTTGATCGGTGTGGCCATCATCAAGAACGAGATCCCGATGCTCTGATCCGGACGCAAAGACCTTGCGTCCCTACTTGCGTATCTTTTGGATCATTGTCTTTCCATCCGCCGTTTCGATCGCTACGAAATAGATGCCTGTCGGCCATGCGGAGCCATCGAGACGCAACTCGTTGCCACTCGCTGAGCCGGCAGCTACCACACCACCCTTTACATTATATATATGGTAAGCCCGCAACGGCACGGCTGACTCCACGCAGAGCGTCTGGCCTTGCCAAGCGATATTTATCCCGGCAACGGCGATTGCCTCGTTAGCCGTCGGTTTGTCGATGAAAACAACCTTTTTCTCAAACAACTCACCCGACTCTAAGGCAAGCGGCCAAGCCTTGTCTTGCTGCAAAGAGAGCACCACTGCGCTACTTGCGGAGGATTGGATGCCACCCGTGTAGGTCTGCTCCTCGCCTACGGCAATCCGCATCGATTGACTGCGCAGGTAGAGCTGATTGCCATCCTGCACCGCACCGGTCGAGAGCGTACCGCTGAAGTCGAGCACACCCACGTTCTTCACCTTGAAAGAAAACACATTGTTTTCATTGACAAAAAAGGTATCGGCAAGGGCGGGAGCCTCCGTGATCACCAACTCGACACCCGGATTGACCAACACCGAGATGGTATCTGAACTATCTTCAAAATCATTGATCACTGTCAGGCGATAATCGCCCACAGGAATCTCATTCGACACCCGGATCGGCAGACGCAGGTCGTTGAGTCCTTCCACCAACAAATGGTCACTCTTCGCCAATTGGAAAGTATCGGTCTCGTTGAACAGCACAGGTATAAAGGCATTGGAGGTCATGCCGGTGCCATAGTGCGTCACCTGAAGCGACAGCGTATCGGCACAGCCTTGATAATAGAGCGCTTTCGACGACTCATCCAGTTTCATCTCCACGTAATAAGGAAGATAACCAATAAACGCCTCCTCCGGTCGCTTCACTAAATAGGTATAAAACTCCACGTATGCGCTTTGCATCACCTCTTGCCATCCGTTGCTCATCTGTTGGAAGAAAGCCAATGGATAGACACCCGGCTCGATCGCTTGATACTGAGGGAAGGGCAGCTTGATCCACTCGGAAACCTGTTTGTCTGCCTCCAATGTGAATTGCACCGAGTCAGACACGAACGTGCTATCCTCAGAGAGCCCGATCGCATAGCAGAGCATCCCGCTTTGTGGCGCTGGATTGTAGGTAAAGAGTTGGATCTTCATTTGGGGCTCCACAGCTGTCGTGTCTAACGTCACATCCTCAAGCAGCAACGGCTCCTCGTTGAGCGGCTCCATTCCGGAGGGGCAAACATCGAAATAGGCAAATTGCCCGAAGTGCATTTTTTGCTCCGGCAGCAGGGCTGTCAAGCGGAAATAGCCATCCTCGTAGCCACCCCACCCCCAGTTGAAGTGAAAATAGCCCTCACCGGCATAGCCATCGAGCAGGAAGATATGGCCACCGCCTCCGCTGGCATAAGCCACAGGGCGCTTCGCCGCCAAGTGCCGATAGAGCTTCTCGCTCCAGTCGCGCAACGCATATTGCCAGGCCTGTGCTTGAGAAGCATACCGGCCGTAATCCGCTACCCGGTGCATATTCCACAGAATATAAGGCTCCTGCTGCCCACTGCCACTCACGCCGTAGTTGATGTGCATCGTCGCCCCGACGTATTTCATCAGCTTCGCCACCTCATTGGCCTCCGCCTCGGTGTAGTTGTCTACGCCGTAGTTGCGTTTCAAAAGCGACCAATCCACCGTGTCGGTAAACTGCACCGTCACCTCCCGGTCGATATAGGCGGAACCATCATTTGCTGATGAGTACCAAGTCTCCTTCGCTACCTTCCAGTTTTGATACTGATAATAATCCATCAGCTGCGCCAACACCACAGACGGGCAACCGGTCAGGCATTGTTGCTCGTTCATCGTTGGCGTCTGGCGGTTATAGGGATCCGTTTGATTCCACTTCGAGGTGATCAGCGGATCGATCGTCTTCCACCGTGGGTTGTAAGAGAGATTTTTGGTGTCGCTGCGCAAATCCTGCTCCTGTGCCCGGGCGATCTCCACCGCATATTGCCGCAGGAAGCCGCGCATACCTTCCGGCAGGTTATCCGACCGCAAAGAGCCCGTCGTGCTATAGCCCAAGACAGCCTCCGCCCGCTCGTCGCCCGCCGCGATCACGTAGCCACCCGTCGCACGGCCAAAAGCATACAGCAAGGCATCACCCTCAGTAGCCGCTCGCAGCGAACCCGTCGCATCCACGTCGAGCTGCGTCGTGTCCGTCACCGCGAAAAGCAGCTGTAAATCGCCCGACGCGCGCAATCCCGCCTTTTGTTGCAAGAACGCCTCCGCCTTAGCCTTCGCTTGGGAGGGCGAAAGCTGTTGCGCCAAGGTTTGCCCGATCGCCAAGAGGCCGAGGGCGGCGCATAAGATGTAATCTCTTTTTTTCATTGTTTAGAAGTTTATTATGAAGGGCAAATTGCCCGGAAATTTGCGAAGCAAAAGTAATGAAAATAGCGACGAATCAGCGCCCAAGCCCCGCACAATTCAAGGAACAGGCTATTTTTGCGCCCGAAAACCCACTAACATTTCCACCGTGTCGCCTCCGTATGCGCGAAACGGCTTCTAAAAGTTTTTTTGCGCTGTCGTAGCTTGCGAAACGGCTTATAAAAGTTTTTTTGTGCCGTCGTAGCTTGCGAAACGGCTTATAAAAGTTTTTTCGTGCCGTCGTAGCTTGCGAAACGACCTCTAAAAGTTTTTTCGTGCCGTCGAAGCTTGCGAAACGGCTTCTAAAAGTTTTTTACTCGTTTCGCGCATGATTCTTAGCTGTCAATAGTGCTTTATCTCTTGTCTTTGCCTATCTTTGGCATGGCGATATTGCCGTAACTTTAAAACGACAAACGATATGGAACAAATTTCTATTTTAAGTCTGAGTCGTCTCCGCAACGAGGAGGCTTTTGGTTATTTCAAATTAGTGATGAGCCTGTTGCCTTATTTGCAGAAAGAGGCAGAGCCGGAAAACCCTGATGTTGTCAGTGTCGAGGGAGGTGTAAGTGCGCTGTCTGGCTCTGGCGAGGTGATCAACGCCATGTTGGAGGCGCCCATCAATGCGTTTGAGGCGGCTTACCAGGCGTTTGACGTCGCTTTGGAGAGCAGCACTGCGGATTCAGCGGAGGCAAAAGCCTACGAGGAGCTGCGCGACAGGCTGTGGCGGAGCAACAACGCCTATATCAAGGCGATGACCGCGCACCCGAATCCGGAGTTGGCAGCGATCGCGGAGCGACTAAAGGCGGAGTTCGACAAGTATGGCGACTTGACCTATCTGCCAGTCGTGCAGGAGAGTGGTGCGCTGCACAACCTCATCCAAGACATTCAGGCCATTCCGGCCCAGGATCGGAGCAAGATTCATTACGAGGAGTGGTTTAACGCGTTGGATACGGCGGAGAACAACTACTTAGCTGCCGTCGCCGCTCGCACCGATGTGCGTTCTGAGAAGGAGGTGGGAGCCGTGAAGCGTACCCGCACTGAGGCGGAGGCCACTTACACCCATTTGGTAGATGTCGTGAACCTGCTGGCGAAAGTGGAGGGCGATACCGCCTACCTGCCTTTCATCAACCGCATGAACGTGTTGATCGCCGAGCAGAAGGCTACGCTGAAAGCCCGTCAGACCCGGGCGGCCAAGGCAAAGGAACCGATCACACAGCCCGTTATGCCCGAAGAATCCGAAACAGAACAGGCATGAAGAAGAGTTTTTGGCTTACAGCCTTGATAGGCTTAGGATCGCAGGTTATCGGGGCGGAAGAGAACGCCCCGATGAATGTGATTTTCATCTTGTGCGACGATATGGGGTATGGCGATTTGGGCTGTTACGGACAGCCCTATATCCAGACCCCCCATCTCGATCGCATGGCGCGAGAGGGGATGCAGTTTATGCAGCATTACGCCGGATGTCCGGTGAGCGCCCCCTCGCGCTGCTCTATCATGACCGGTTTGCACACCGGCCATGCGCAAATCCGGGGAAACAAGGAGATCAGGCCGGAGGGACAGGAGCCGATGGGGAAAGACACCTACACGATTGCCCGCCTGATGCAGAACGCCGGCTATCGCACCGGCCTCTTTGGCAAGTGGGGCTTGGGGATGCCCGGCTCGGAATCGACCCCCAACAAGATGGGCTTCGACGAGTTTTTCGGTTATAATTGCCAGCGCCAGGCGCACACCTATTATCCGGATCATCTGTGGGAGAACGAGCAGCGGGTAGAGATCCCGGAGAATAGAGACAAGGGGCATCAGGCTTATTCGCAAGACCTAATCCACGAACGGGCGATGCGCTTTATCCGCGCCCATCAGGCGGAGCCTTTCTTCGCGATGCTGACCTACACCATCCCCCACGCGGAGTTGAACCTGCCGCACGACGAACTCTATCGGATGTATGAGGATCGGTTTGAGGAGAAGGCCTATATCTCCGAGCAGGGCTATCAGGAAGGGATTGGCGGCTACGACACCTCCTTGAAGCCGAAAGCCTCGTTCGCCGCGATGATCACCCGTCTCGACCGGTATGTGGGCGAGATCATGGAGGAGCTGAAGCGGTTGGGGTTAGACAAGAACACGATGCTCTTTTTCACCTCCGACAACGGTCCGCATCGGGAAGGAGGAGCCGATCCTGATTTCTTCAAGAGTTACGGCCCACTGCGCGGCATCAAGCGCGAGATGTATGAGGGCGGCATACGCGTGCCCTTCTTGGCCTGGCTGCCGGGGGTAATCCCCTCGGGCGTAAAGAGCTGGCATCAGGCCGCCTTTTGGGATCTGATGCCTACCTTGGCCGATCTGACCGGCGTGAAATTGGGCACCTACACCGATGGCATCTCTTACCTGCCTACGTTGCTGGGGAAGGAGGGCCAGCAGGAGCATGCTTTTTTATACTGGGAGTTTCATGAGGAGAAGGGCCGTCAGGCAATCCGCATGGGCGACTGGAAACTGATTCGCCAGCCGATCAACGGCGACACGAGGGTCGAGCTGTATAACTTGCGCGAGGATCCGCATGAGGATCGCAACTTGGCTGCCGTCTATCCCGCCAAGGTGACCGAGTTAGTCACGATCATGGATCATGCCCGTACGGAATCGCCGATCTTCAACTTCGGGCGATAAGCGCCCGATCCGTCAAGGCACAATCAGCGATCCATCTTATTCACCACACTGAAATGTAGAGGCTGGCAAACCCGCTCCATTCACCAAGTTCGCTCGTGTGAAGGGTTGCCAGCCATAACGGATGTAACGGGGATGCCGCACCTCTTCACTCCACACCTTCACCTGGTTTCCCACCACCTTCGCCTGGGCAGGCACGTAGCGGTCTTCCTCCTCTGCCACCTCAAACGTACGCAAGGGCGCTCCATCGGCGCTATGCAACCCTTCGGCATAATCGAACGACAGGTAGGCCACATTTCCCTCGGTCTGCAAAGCGGTGAACAGCGGTCCGGAAGGTACGCAGGCGTGGCCATAGGTGCGATTCAAGGCCCAAAGCGCCAACCGCTCGCCCACCTCCCGCTTCTGGCGAGGATGCACATTGAGCGAGTCTCCCCGATCACTGCTGACAGCCATTCCGACCTGCGGCACCTGCGTCATCAAGCGGCGCTGACTGTCGCGAAACCAGGTCCAACTGGGACGGTTCAGGCTGGAAAGTTGCACATAGTAGAGCGGCAATTCCTCTTGCCAGTTCTTCCGCCAGCTATCGGCCAGCAACTGGAAGAGCCGCTCGTGTGCCTCTAAATTGTGCGCGTTCGACTCCCCCTGATACCAGATAAATCCGCGCAAAGGGAACTGCCCTAACGGAGCGATCCCCGCCTCATACAGGTAACAAGGCTGATAGGGATGCCGTTGAGCCTTGTTGGTCGCTTTGGCGATGTTCTTCGCGCCGCGTCCCCGCACCCAGTCCTGCACGAAATCATTCTTCGCCCAGTTGTAGAGGATATCCGGAAAGGCAAACTCCACCGTCTTGCGGTCGATCCAAGCCTCCGTCGGTGCCCCTCCCACCGAGTTATGAATCAGTCCGATGGGGACACCCAAGCTATCCGCCAACATCTTTCCGAAGGCATACGCCACAGCCGAGAATCCTTTCACCGTCTGCTCATTACATGCGGTCCATTGGGTATCGGCATAGTATTGCAGGCGGTTCAGCGAATCGAGCACCGAGGTTTCCCATTCCACGTCGTTCGTGTACCAACGAGGCTGCATATCAAACAGACGTATCTGCGGGGAGGTGGCCGCGTGCCGCAGCGAGGCCTCCAGCTCCTCTTTCACGGATTGATCCACCCGGAAAGCCATGTTCGACTGTCCCGAGCAGAGCCATACCTCTCCAACCAGCACGTTCTTGTAGGTTTTCTTTCCGGATGCGGCATTGATCTCCAGCGTATAGGGACCACCCGCCTTCAACGGCGGCAAGGTGACTGTCCATTGTCCATCGGCCGCAGCCACCGTCTTGGCCTTCTCGCCGGCCACCTTCACCGTCACTGTTTCGCGGGCATTCGCCTGCCCGGCTATGCGCAACGGCTTTCCACGTTGCAACACCATATTGTCGGAATAGGTGATGGGCAACCGCAAGCCTCCGAAGTCGCCGGTCAGATGTCCGTAAACCGCCTGCGCCAAGAATCCGGCACCCTCCGCATTGGGATGCAAGTTATCGGGCATCAGATCCGGACGTTGGTAAAGCCGCGGATGAAAATCGATCAGCCCGGTATGCGCCGAAGCCGCCACCGCCTCGATCTTTCGCTGAATTTGCCAGAACCAGTCACGGGTGCCCGATTTGAAACGGGAATGGCCATGAAAGATCGGGGTCATCCGGCAGACCCAGATCTCACAATCGGGATTGACCTCCCGAAAAGCGTTGATCAACGTCAGGTAATCGCTCACGAACTGATCCCGGTAGTTGGGCCAGTTGCGCGGGTCGGTATCATTCAGTCCTAAATGAATCACCACCTTGTCGGCAGCGAAAGCCATGGCCTGCTGATACTCCTCCGTCAGATGGTAAGGGCGGTGCCCATTCCTCGACAGCGTCGCCCCACTCCTACCAAAGTTTCGCACCTCGTAGCCATCGCCCAACAAACGTTGCAACTGAGCGGGATAGCTATTCACCTCCCGATCCTCAATGCCAAAACCGTATGTCACGCTATTACCTACGCATGCCACCTTTACGGGAGCACCGGCTGGCTGCCCATCCGCCGCAAACATCTCAGCCATCAACGACCCCAGCAGGGTCATCGCAGCCACCAACGTCAAAAAACACTTGTTCATACCACTAACTCTTTAAAATCACGCGAATCCTTTCACTCCATTGGCAATTGAGATGAAGAGGTGATTCGGAGACACCGGGCAAAGGTGCCTCCGAATTTGTTTTATCCCTTGATATTCGGCAACTCCAAGCCATAGCCTTTGCGCTTGTCCTCACGCTTCAGCAGGAGGGCGATGAAGAGCGCCAAGACGCCGAAACCGGTGAAGACAGCCATCGGGAGCGTATAGTCGTAAGCGATCTTGCCGGTGCCGTTATCTACCTTGCAATAGGTGTCGAGGATCCAACCGATCAACAGCGGCACCATACTCAAACCAATATTCTGCACCCAGAAGATCATGGCGTAGGCCGTTCCCAACTGTTTCTCCGGGATGATCTTGGGCACGGAGGGCCACATGGCGGAGGGGACCAACGAGAAGGCGATGCCCAGCACGATCATCACGATCGTGGCGAACCACCACTCATTCAGGATGGGCAGGGTGAACAACAGGTGCACGCCGATCAGCATCAACGCGCCATACATCATGATCGTAGCGCCCTTTCCCTTGCGGTCGTAGAGGTTGCCAAAGAAGGGGGTCAGCAAGATCGTACCGAAAGGAAGGATGGCCGGGATATTGCCCGCCAACTCCGGATCGACATTGTATTTGTTGACCATCAAGTCGGTCGCATACTTCAAGAAGGGGAAGACGGCTGAATAGAACAGCACGCAGAGCAAGGCGATCAACCAGAAGCCCTTGCTGGTGACGATCACCAAGATGTCTTTCAAGCGGAACGGCTCCTCGGCCTCCTCCTCATCTGCGCCAGCGGAAGCGTCGAGCTTACGATCCATCACGCAGAACACCAAGAAGGTGATCAAGCCGATGCAGAGCATGATCAGGCAGAGCAAGATCGGAGCGGCGATGCTTTGGAAATAGGTAGCGAAAGGCACCGTGATGGAGAGCGCCATAGCCGTACCGAGACGGGCCGTTGCCATCTCCAAGCCCATCGCCAAGGCCATCTCCTTGCCCTTGAACCAACGGACGATAATTTTCGAGACCGTGATACCGGCTGTCTCCACGCCTACGCCAAACAGGGCATAGCCCAACGCGGCCACCATCACCTGCGCCTTCCAGCCAAACAGCTCGCCCTCCATCGAGAAAGCGTCTGAAATGGCCCAATACTTGATGCCACAACCAATGATCATCAAGACGCAAGAGGCCAAGCCGGTGAAGCGCACGCCCATCTTGTCGAGGATGATTCCGCCGATGATCAGCATGAAAAGGAACACGTTAAACCAGCCATAGGCACTCGTGAAAAAGCCATATTCCGTACTGTTCCAGCCGAGTTGCTCCTCCAGCATCGGTTTCAGCGGCGACATCACGTCGGTCAGGATGTAGCCGGTCAGCATCGTGAAGGCCACCAAGGCCAGCACACTCCAACGAGCGACTTTCGAGTCGCTCAGCTTCTGTTGCATTTTTTCTGTCATGATTCTTATAGTTTACAGTTATTTGATTGCTTCTGGAAACAGGGGGAGCGCATCCGCCACAATGAAGGTGCTGCCTCCGATGAAAATGGTGTCGTGGGGATCGGCTGCCTGCCGCGCCGCCTTCACCGCCTCGCCCACCGTTGGGTAGGTGGCTCCTCGCAATCCATGCGATGCGGCTTTCTCCGCAAACGTCTCCACCGGCATCGCCCGGCTGACCGAGGCCTGCGTGAAATAATAGGTTGCCTCTTTGGGCATCAGCGCCAGCACACTATCCACATCCTTATCAGCCACCATGCCGACCACCATCCGCAGCGTACCACTTGCCGCTCGTTGGGCATCCGCTAACGTCTTGGCCAGGTGCTGCCAGCCGCCTACGTTATGCCCCGTGTCGCAATAGATAGCGCAAGGCTCGTCTGCCACCCGCTGCCAGCGCCCCATCAGTCCGGTCAAACTGGTCACGGAGCGGAATCCCTCCTTCACGGCCTCCGGCGAGAGGGAAAGCCCCACCTCCTCACGCAGGATATGGAGGGCCGAGAGCACGGTCTTCGCGTTGCAAGGCTGCGCATCTCCGAGCAGTTCGCCATATACCGGCCCATACTCCTTCGAATGGAAACACAGTGTGTGGTCGGGAGTCAGCTCATAGTCATCGGCCATCAGCGCCATCTCCGGAGCGAAATGGAAAAGAGCTCCCTTCTCCTTCGCCTTTTGGGCGATCGTATCATAAATGACCGGCTCCGCGCTCTCGCCGAGCAGCAAGGGAACGCCAGCCTTGGCGATACCTGCCTTCTCAGCGGCGATCTGCCCCAAGGTATTGCCCAGGAACTGGGTATGGTCGAAGCTGATATTGGTGATAATGCCGAGCAGCGGCGTGATGATGTTGGTACAATCCAACCGTCCTCCTAAGCCTACCTCGATCACGGCGATATCCACAGCCTGCTCCTTGAAATACTGAAAGGCCATCGCCGTGGTCAATTCAAAGAAAGAGGGATGCAGCGGCTCAAAGAAAGCCCGGTGCCGCTCCACGAAATCCACCACGTAGGCCTCGCTCGCCTTCTCGCCATTCACCCGGATACGCTCCCGGAAATCAAGCAGATGCGGAGAGGTATAAAGCCCCACCTTATAGCCCGCCTGCCGCAGAATCGCCGCCAACAGGTGGCTGACAGAGCCTTTGCCGTTCGTCCCGGCCACGTGAATCGTCTTGTATGCTTTATGGGGATTACTTAAATGATCGTCGAGGGCGATCGTCGTGCCGAGCCCGGGCTTGTAAGCGGAAGCGCCGCTCTGCTGGAACATCGGGACACGGGTATATAGATAATGAAGTGTCTCTTGGTATGTCATGCTATTCTTTTTTGGACGGACAAAAGTAACGAAATAAATCATATCTTCGCGCCTCGTTAAAGAAAAAGGACTAAACTTATAAGATAGCAGAAATGGAAAAGCAACGTATCGTTTATACGCCTCAAGGCGTATGCTCAAAGTTAATGATTGTTGAGGCAGCTGACGGAAAGATTGAAGAAGTGCAGATCGTGGGTGGTTGCCATGGCAACGGCCAAGGCATGTGCGCCCTATTAAAAGGGATGCGTGTCAACGACGCCATCAGTCGCCTCGAAGGGATCGACTGCCACGGACGAGGCACCTCCTGCCCCGATCAGATGGCTAAGGCATTGAGGCAAATGGGTAATCAGTAAGCAACATTTCCCTCTTCTCACTTGTTATTTAGGTACAAACTTTTAAAATGAGACGGCCATGAAAAAAAGTGAGAAGACAAAACAGACGAAACTATCCAACAAGAAGAATTTCATTCTCGACACCAACGTGATGCTGCATGACGCGAACTGCATCCTGAATTTCCAAGAAAACGACATCTACCTGCCGATTGTAGTCTTGGAGGAGTTGGATAAATTCAAGAAAGGCAATGAGCAGATCAACTACAACGCACGCGAGTTCGTGCGCCAGTTGGATCTGCTGACCAGCAACGATCTTCACCTGAAAGGAGCCTCCTTAGGCCCCGACAAAGGCACACTCTATATCGTGACGGGCGATGAGTATCATGAGCGCATCGCCAAGACGTTCCCGAATCGCATCCCCGATCATCGCATCCTCTCTTGCGCCCTCACCGTGGCGGAGAAACATCCGAAGATGCAAACCATCCTGGTCAGCAAGGATGTCAACCTGCGCATGAAGGCACGCTCGTTAGGCATCCCCGTGGAGGATTACATCAACGACAAAGTGATCAATGTCGATATTTTCGAGCGGTCGCATGAGACCTATGAGGGTATCGACCCGGAGCTGATCGACAAGATCTACGCCTCTCCGCAAGGCATTGAGACCGAGCTGTTGGAGATCCACACCAAGCTGGAGCCCAACGAGTGTTTCATCTTGAAGAGCGAGCGCAACAGCGTCATGGCTCGTTTCAATCCCTTCACGGGCAAGATCAAACGGGTGGAGAAGAGCACCAACTTTGGCATCCAGCCTCGCAACGCCGAGCAGAGTTTTGCCTTCGAGGTGCTCAACGATCCGGATATCAAGCTGATCGGACTGACAGGCAAGGCGGGTACGGGAAAGACGCTTCTTGCGTTGGCGTCCGCCCTCCGACAGTCGAATATTTACAAGCAGATCCTCCTCGCCCGCCCCATCGTAGCCTTGGCGAATAAGGATTTAGGCTTCTTGCCGGGCGATGAGAAACAGAAGGTGGCTCCCTACATGCAGCCGCTGTTTGACAACCTCAATGTCATCAAGGCGCAATGCACACCCGGACATGCGGAGGCTCGTAAGATTGATGATTTACAAAAGAATAATCAGTTGGTGATCGAGGCCTTGGCTTTTATCCGTGGGCGCAGTCTCTCGGAGACTTTCTGCATTATCGACGAGGCGCAGAACCTCACGCCTCACGAGATCAAGACGATCATCACCCGTGCCGGAGAGGGCACCAAGATGGTCTTTACCGGAGATATCCAGCAGATCGACTCACCCTACCTCGACGCGCAGAGCAACGGCTTGGCTTATATGATTGACAAGATGAAAGGCCAAGAGCTGTTCGCCCACATCAACCTGATCAAGGGTGAGCGTAGCCAGCTCTCGGAAATGGCTTCCAATCTGTTGTAAGCCTTACTTCTGGTTGGCCTTCGGGCAGACATAGATCTTTTGAAAACTTCCCTTGGCGTTGGGATCAGCCATGTCCTTGATCTCCGCCAAGTGGGTTTTCAAATGTTCAGTCTCACCATGCTTGCCATGCTCCGCCTCGTTCTTCCAGGTCTCCGCGATAAAAAGCACCGTGCTGTCCTCTACGGATTGATAGATGGTGTAATCGATACATCCCGGCTCCTTCAAGGTACTCTGCCTGCATTTCTGGAAGGAGGCAATGAACGCGGAAACACACTCCGGCTTCACTTTGCGTACGATGTTCAATTGCAGCAACATCGTGCTTTTTTTAGAGGCGCAATCACCCTTTCTTTGACAGTTCTCTCCCGCAACCTGTCCATGGTGGCCACATTCACCTGAGCAAGCCTGCTGATCACCTTGAGCGCAACTCCCATCACAGGCTTTCTCTCCACGCTTATGCTGACAAGTGTCGTCACAAACGACAGCCTCAGCTCCATTCGACTTCGTTCCTCCCGAACATCCGGCCAGTGCTAAAAAGCCCAAAGCCACTAAACATACCATTCTTTTCATACTGCGACTAATCTATAAATGTTTATCAATCAAAAGCTCCATTTCATCGCCAACGTCGGATTCCATTTGAAACCATCCATGACGGCAAAGTTCGTAGAGATTTCCCACTCCATACCAACACTCAGGTTAAAACCTTCGGAGATTCCCTTGAACTTATTCAGGTTGACCCAGAACTGTGGCTCAGCCAGGAAAACCCACTCATGCGGATCGCCATACATATCCGTATGCTTCTCACGCCAGAAATCAGCGAAGCCCGTGAACGAAAACTTGCCCTCCCCAAAATGGATATACCAAGTACCCGTCAACTGAAAACTGTTGGGAGATTCGTTGCCTCGTAAATACTTATACATTGGCGTGAAGGTGAATCCTTGCGTAAAGTCAGCCTTATTCCAAGTGTAGGTGATACCCGTCAGGTAGGCATCTTTGATGTATTTGATACCCCCATTATATTCGATGTGCCAAGAGAACGGAGGCTCCCAGAAACGCAACTCACGAGAGATCTCCCAATAGGCCGACTTCACCTCACCATCACCATAATCCATATCGACGAAAAAGAAGGTACTACCCCACTTGTCTGCCTTGAACATCTCGACGGTAGAGGTCAGCTTTGGACGGGTCGATAACTCATCATAGACGGAATGGCCAAAGTCATAGTGTAACTGCACGTTCTGCCCCCGCAAGCCCATCACGGATCCCAGCAGAACCGCAAACAAAAAACTAATTCTTCGCATACGCATAAACTATACCAATGAAAACTCAGGATTCACTTGTCGTATTTTCCGTCAAGGATCACCTCCTTCACTGCCTCCAAATAACCAAAGCCATACTTGCGATCAGGCAACAGATAGCTACCCTCCACCCACTCGTTCCAAGCGTTGATCATGACAAACTTCGGCTGCTCCGGATGGCTGTCGGCATACTCCTTCGCCACCTGCAAGAAGGCAGCAAATGACTGCGGCGACTGATGGAAACGCGTCACATCCTGTGCCCCCTTCGCCGGGAAACGGGGTGTATCATCCCATCCGATAGAGACCGTCGGGAATACGGGAATGTCTAACGCCGCATCCCACTCCTTGCGGATCTCGATGGCATCAGCACCATGCTTCATGTAATCGCAGTCGAAGCCTCCCATGTTATAGAAAGCTACACTGTTGACCCCCAGTCCATCAATCAACTCTTTCAAGCTCTTCGTATTATCGGCATTCAGCGGATAGCCGCCACCCGGATTCATCTGGAAGTGGATGCCGGGGAATCCCGCTTCCTTTGCCTTGTCACGGAAATAATCAAGCGCCTTACGAGTCTCAGCGATTGAACCGAAGCTCTGCACCAACTGACCATAGTCAAAAATCGCCATCACTGGGCAGCCCTCAATCTTCACGTAGTTCGGACGCTTAAAATAGCGATCTATCACCCGATCAACAATCGTCTTGAACTGATCCCAGTTCACCTTCGGGTCAAACAAGACCGTGCGGTCATCTCCATAGCGGTGGTAGTTCCAATAGTTGCGCACCACCGTGTGGTTGGCCCACATGATGTAGAAATTCATCGCTTCATTATTCTTCGCCTGCAGGAAACCCTCGTCGAGCGCCTCCTCCAGATAGGGATAATCCATGAACCAATACCAATCATATATAAAGGTATTCACGCCATGCTTCAGGGCCTGGTCAATCCAGCGCTCGACTACCCTCGGATCGTCGTCGTGCTCATAGCCCCACAGCGGCTGCCTCGGCTGGTAATGCCCCTCGAAGCGAGGATTACCTTTCTTTATCACCTCCCACTCACCATCGCCATCGGCCCATAAATGCACGTGCGCTAACGAATCATCATGGCAAGAGGGCCAAATATAAGCTGCCACATAATAATCAGATTTATTCGCCTTACAATCAGATGATTCTGTGAGTATCGGCTGGTTACACCCTGCGAACCACAAACAAAGTGAAAGCACTCCCGATCCCAATAATCCTGTCAATTTTTTCATGATTTACTATCTGTTTTTAAGATTTTTGATTTACGGCCTCAAAAATACACATATTTATCAAGAGTACCCCCATACAGGACAAGTTGAGTTACTATTTAACATTTTTCCTAATAGCTGACTTTCCTAGCCAATACCCCAAACGATAATAGATAAAAATAATGACCAAGCCAATGCAAAGGCTGCATCCAATAGCCCACCAAATTCCACTACGTCCCCACAGTGAACTAAAACCATAGGCCAACGGGATACGGATTAACCAAAGGCAAATGATACTAACCGCCATTGGGAAAAGCGTATCACCTGCCCCACGCAAGGCCCCATTAAAGATGTTCAATCCCCCATGTACCACGAAGAAAACAGCCATGATCAATAGATACTCCCTTCCGATACGGATTACCGCTCCATCGTCCGTAAAAAGGCGCATCAAACTATCTCCAAAGAAATAAATAGCTACAAGTGTGGCCACACCAAACAACAGGTTAAATAGCAGGGCAAAGCGAACTCCGTTACGCACACGATCCAAGCGACCTGCTCCGATATTTTGCCCCGTGAAAGCAGCCAAAGCACTTGACAGGGTCAAAATTGCCTGATTGATAATGGTATCTATCTTACCTGCCGCCCCATAGGCCGTGAGCGTATCCGTGCCAAAGCTATTCACGATGCCTAACAGTGCCATCAATCCCAATGAGATAGCACATTGCTGTACACTGGTTGGCAAACCGATACGAAGTCCCTCTTTAAAAAGCGTAGCATCAAACACCAAGTCTCGTTTACGGATGGAGAAAAGCGGATGCTTATTATTAACATAGGTCAAACCCACACACATGCCGATACCCTGAGCCACTACTGTCGCCCTCGCTGCTCCCTCAATCCCCCACTCGAACACTACAATAAACAGCAGGTCGAGTACAATATTGAGTACAGTGGTCAATAAGATAAACAGCATAGGACGCACAGATTCGCCCACTCCACGCAAAATGGAGATTACACTATTGAAGCAGACAAATAAGAAAGTACCGCCAATATAGATGCGGAAATAGGATACAGCCTTTGGAATCACCTCCTCCGGCGTGTGCGTCAGCTCAAACAACGGACGCGCCAAAATCATACCGGTAATCGAGAGCAACACTCCTGCCCCCAACATAAACATAAAAAAAGAGGAGAAAGCACGCTGCACTTTAGCATACGCTTTTGCCCCAAAAAATTGCGAAATTACGACCGACGTGCCACTGCCAATACCTATAACCCACGAGATAACAAAAAAATAAATAAAAAAAGAGGCAGAGACTGCTGCCAAAGCCTCCTTACCCAGAAATTGCCCCACAATCACGCTGTCGGTCAAATTATAACACTGCTGCAACAGATTCCCCACCAGCAGTGGAAAAGCAAAACGCAAGATCACCTTCCACACCTCTCCTTGCGTTAAATCCGTTTTATTCCTTTCCTCCATATCCGTCTATAAATCTTTCAACAAGATATGCTCGCCTGCCCGCATCATATCCTCACGAGTTTTTAGCAGCGCTTTCCACTCCGGGCTGAACAATCTATCGGTGTCAATCTTAAAATCCTCCGACCCCTCCCTATCCATCTTGTCGAACAGATAGCTCACCGTAAGTTGATGAATATCCATAGCCGGCTGATAATGAATCACTCGTTCATCTAACCCATAGTTCACCTCATTGATAATTCCTAACCTTTTAAGCTGAAACAAAATCTGTGAGGTCAATCGGATAGGGATGCGATAGGTTGTCGAGAGCTCATCGGCTGTGTATGGAGGCTGCTGCTCCGCAAAACGCTTGATGATTAGCGAGGCTATTAGCAATGTAAGAAAATCCTTGTAGCGACGGCTGATGTGCTGGCTATCACGCTCAAAGCTAAATTTACGCACATTCTGCGAGGCAAAAGCAATTTCCGCCCCAAAAAGGCAGATCAGCCACGATAACTGCAGCCAAAGCAATAACAGAGGTAAAGCCGCAAAACTACCATAAATCGCATTATATTTGCTCACCCATATCTGTCCACTAATGTATAAATTCTGAAAAAGCTGAAAGGCGCACCCTGCTATCAGGCCCGCTATCAATCCATTGAAGAAACGCACCTTCGTATTTGGAAGGAAAATGTACAGTCCTGTAAATACCAACGATGTAATCACAAAAGGAACCATCTTCAACACCAGCCCCATGACAGGTGTCATGAAAAGATACTGTCCTAAAAGAGAGGATTGCAAAGTTCCCATGAAGATTGACAAACCACTCGAAGCCGTCATCAAAACAGGTACGATCACGAAAAGAGCCAAGTAATCAGATACTCTGC
Source organism: Parabacteroides sp. (assembly GCA_022775005.1). Classification (GTDB taxonomy): domain Bacteria; phylum Bacteroidota; class Bacteroidia; order Bacteroidales; family Tannerellaceae; genus Parabacteroides. Next base: position 40,727 of record JALFJR010000056.1, on the reverse strand, counting down.
GATACCAAGGCCGAGACTTCTGGATCTGCCAAATCTCGTTGAATGTATCCTCTATGGAAGAGATCAGATTAACCACTGTGTACAGCAAAAAAATCAAGCCAACACCCAGAATCACTCCCCCCTGTGCTTGTACTAAATAACGCTCTACAAACTCGAAAGCCTTGCTCAGCTCCATCACATGCCCTGGAAAATAGTCATACAGTTCCTCCCTGACTGTCGCCTGCAAACCAAACCCCTTAGCAATACCCAATAAAACCGCCAGCATAGGAACGATAGAAAGCAATGTGTTATAGGTCAATGCTGATGCCTTCGTCTGTAATTTTTCCTCCTTAAAACCCCGAAAAGCAAGAATTAACGTCTTGATTGTGTTAATATAAATTTCCTTCAAGCCGCTAACCTCGTTTTCGGTAATACGCCAGATGTCATACGTAACGAAATGGATCACCCACGTCAAAAACTGACCTATCCGTTCTCCAAACGATACATTTTCTTGTTGTGAATCCCATGTAGGCATATCGCATGTGTCAATAAGGTACATATAAAAGCAGCCTACCTGTAAGCCGGGTCCTGTACTTACTCTCCTTTCGGAAAAGAAAGTGTCTGCCATTTATCTTGTCTTACCGTTGCCGGCAAGCTTTAGCGGTCTACCCCTCGGCATCGGACGAGCCGCCCTACTACGCCGATATACATGACCTTACAACCCATAAGGCGTACAGCATCTCCTATCACTAAGAAACCGGTGAGCTCTTACCTCGCCTTTTCACCCTTACCGGCAAAGACCGGCGGTCATTCTCTGTTACGCTACTCCACCCTTACGGACAGCTTCCCGTTAGGAAGTATGGTGCTCTGCGTTGCCCGGACTTTCCTCACGCCCAATGAGCGAGCGGCAGACCGGCAGGCTGCGTGACGACAAAGGTAATGACAAAATATGAATTATAAAAGCCATCCCCTCTTAAATTTAAAAACACGCTTGCCAATCATGCCAATGTGGCACCATTGACTGTTAAAAGGTACTTTGTCTTACACAGTATTCGTTAAGCGCAGTTATGTCCCGAATTATCCCCGTTAAAAGTGTACAAAAATGCGATGAATTGCATCTAACCAGCCATTTTTTGCACTTTCTTTGCCGAAAAGAAATTGTTAAATTTAAAAGTTGAATTAAAGTTGAAGCGTATGAAAACTATTTGGAAAAACATGTTGGGAGCGATCGTGATAGCAGCGATCAGTTCAGGTGTAGCCATAGGCGCAAGCACTTATTACATGAGTCAAAACCAAGCGACGGCAACCTTCTCTTCCGGCGTGGAGAATACCTTTAAACAACCTTATAAGTTAGCGGGCTACAATGCTGGAGCCGCTGAAAACACGGATTTTACGTATGCTGCTGAGAAAGCGGTACATGGTGTGGTGCACATCAAGGCGACGCAGAACAGCAAGGGCAACAGCGATCAACAATATGTGGATCCGTTTGAGTATTTCTTCGGTTTTGGCGGTCGCTCGCAACGTGCACCGCAACCGCGCGTAGGTGCGGGCTCAGGTGTGATCATCTCTACGGATGGCTATATCATCACCAACAACCATGTTATTGAAGGGGCAGACGAGTTAGAGGTTACCTTAAACGACAACCGTAAATTTGAGGCAAAGGTGATCGGTGCAGATCCGACCACGGATATCGCCCTGTTGAAGATTGAGGCAGACGATCTGCCTACTATCCCCTTTGGCGACTCGGAGAAGCTGAAAGTGGGCGAATGGGTGTTGGCCGTAGGTAACCCCTTCAATCTTACCTCTACGGTTACAGCAGGTATCGTCAGTGCCAAGAGCCGTGGTAACATTGGTGCGGGAGGTGATCGTAGCAAGATCGAGTCATTCATCCAGACTGATGCTGCTGTGAACCCGGGCAACAGTGGAGGTGCCTTGGTGAATACGAAAGGTGAGTTGGTCGGTATCAACACGGCTATCTACTCGGAGACAGGTAGCTATGCAGGCTACTCATTCGCTGTACCTATCAGCATCGCCGGCAAGGTGGTCAATGACTTGAAAGAGTTTGGTACCGTGCAACGTGCCGTGTTAGGAGTATTGATCCAAGACCCGCAATATGCACCCGACGAGGATAAGGCGAAGGTGAAAGCGCTTGAGGGCGCCTACGTAGGTGGCTTCGCTGAGCGCAGCACAGCCAAGGAGGCCGGTGTAGAGAAGGGTGATGTGATCACCGCTGTCAATGGTGTCAAAGTAAAATCAGCCAGCGCTTTGCAAGAGCAGATCAGCAAATATCGCCCGGGTGACAAGATAGAGTTGACAATTGATCGCAACGGCTCAACGAAGAAATACACCGTGGAGTTACGCAACGCTCAAGGCAGCACGAAAGTGGTGAAGAGCGGTGATGGCACAGAGATTATGGGTGGTGCTTTCAAGGCATTGAGCGACGAGCAAAAACGCAAGTTAGGTGTTAGCTACGGCATCGAGGTGACTGGCGTAACTAACGGCAAACTGCAGAGTGCAGGCATTAAGAAAGGCTTCATCATCATGATCGTCAATAACCAGAAGATTTCTGCCCCTGAGGATTTCGAGAAGATTGTGGACAATATTCTGCAAGGTCGCACAGAGGACCAAGGCCTTTTCATCAAGGGCTTCTATCCAAACGGACGTACGAAATACTACGCAATCGACCTTTCCGAGTAAGTAGCGAGCACAATAAAGCGGATAAATAATGTTAAATATAAGACATTGACCGGTTGTGGAAACGCATCTGGCCAATGTTTTTACAATAAAACCTTATCTTTGCATCCCAAATTCTTTGATGAATTGAACGTAAAGTAGAGCATGAGACAATTAAAGATCACAAAGTCTATCACCAACCGCGAAAGCGCTTCGCTGGATAAGTATCTTCAAGAAATTGGTCGTGAGGATCTGATCACAGTAGAAGAGGAAGTGGAGTTGGCGCAAGCTATTAGAAGAGGAGACCGTAAGGCGTTAGAGAAATTAACCCGTGCAAACCTCCGTTTCGTTGTATCCGTAGCAAAACAGTATCAGAATCAAGGGTTAAGCCTTCCCGACTTGATCAACGAGGGCAACTTGGGATTGATTAAGGCCGCTGAGAAGTTCGATGAGACAAGAGGTTTCAAGTTCATTTCCTATGCCGTATGGTGGATTCGTCAATCTATCCTACAGGCCTTGGCTGAGCAATCACGTATCGTCCGTTTGCCGCTCAACCAGGTGGGTTCGTTGAATAAGATCAGCAAGGCCTTCTCGAAATTTGAGCAAGAGAACGAGCGTAAGCCCTCGCCTGAGGAATTAGCTGATGAGCTGGAAATCCCTGTTGATAAGATCTCAGATACCTTGAAGGTTTCCGGCCGTCATATCTCGGTAGATGCTCCATTCGTGGAGGGCGAAGACAACAGCCTTTTGGATGTGCTTGTCAATGACGACGCTCCCATCGCCGATCGCACGTTGATGAATGAGTCTTTGTCGAAGGAGATTGATAGAGCGCTTGCTACATTAACCGAAAGAGAAAGCGAGATTATCAAAATGTTTTTCGGTATTGGATGTCAAGAGATGACATTGGAAGAGATTGGCGACAAATTTGGCCTCACTCGTGAGCGCGTCCGCCAGATTAAAGAAAAAGCGATTAGAAGATTACGACAAGGATCACGTAGCAAGTTACTAAAGTCCTACTTAGGATAGTATAAAAAAAGACCAGCGAATATTCACTGGTCTTTTTTATTGTCCATTCGTAAATAGAATCCGGCGAGAATCGTACCTGATATGCTGTGCCAAGCACAAGAGATGGCGCAAGGCAACACCGAGAGCGGCTGAGCTGCGAAGAAGGTACCTGCCAAGACTGTGGCTAATCCAGCGTTTTGCATACCCACCTCGATGGATAGCGTACGCTTTTTAGGCGTGCTGAACCCTGCCAGTCGCCCTATGAACCATCCCAACAGATAACCTAAGCTGTTGTGACAAAAAACCACCAAAAAGGTCCAGCCAAAGAGCAACCATCCTCCAGCGATCAAATCATCATACACCGTACTGATCACACCTCCCACGATGCAAGCCAAACAGGTCACACTCACCCCTGGCATAAGCGATTGCAACGTGAGAAACACTGGCTTCGAAGCATAACGGTAATTCAACAAACAGCCAATACCAACGGGGATAATCGTCACAATCAAGATATTCAGAAACATACCGACCGCATCAATCTCAATAATCTCACCCGCAGTCAACTGCATCAACAGTGAAGTCATCACCGGGGCTAACAGCGTAGAAGCACAAGTCATACCCACAGAGTAAGCCACATCACCCTTACATAAGAAAGACATGATGTTGCTCGAAACACCTCCTGGGCAGCATCCCACCAACAAGATACCTAATGCTAATGCAGGCTCCAAGCCAAACAGATGCACCAAGGTATAAGCCACCAAAGGCATGATCAAGAACTGTGCGCAAGCACCGATGAAAATATCCAAGGGACGACGAGCTAAGATCTGAAAATCCACAGTCGTGAGCGTCAAGCCCATCGTCAGCATGATCAGACCCAAGATAAAGGTTTGCGTATTTCCCCGCACCCACTCAAAGGTCGCTGGAAAGAAAAAGGTAAATGCGGCAATGGCCATAATAAAGGCTGACGCATGATTCGCCAGCCACCGACTTACCGCCTGTAAAGCGCTGATCATGCCTATCAATCCTCCCGATAAGCCATCATGCGACTGATATACTTCCCAACGATGTCGAACTCTAAGTTTACCACCGTACCCTGCTCCATCTGGCAGAAATTAGTATGATCGTGCGTGTAAGGAATGATCGCCACTTGGAAACTGTCGTCTTTGGAATTGCATACCGTCAGGCTCACACCATTCACGCAAACAGAGCCTTTCTCCACAGTCAAATACCCTTGACGTGCCATCGTCTTGTCGAAGCGGTAGGTAAAAGTATAGTACCAGCTACCGTCTGCCTCACGAACCTCTGTGCAAACCGCTGTCTGATCAACATGTCCCTGCACGATATGACCATCCAAACGGCCGTTCATCAACATGCTGCGCTCCAAGTTTACCTTGTCACCCACCTTCAGCTTCCCCAAGTTGGAGCGCTCCAACGTCTCCTGAACAGCCGTCACCGTGTAGGTATCAGCAGTCTTGCTCACCACCGTCAAGCAAACGCCATTATGCGCCACACTTTGATCAATCTTCAACTCATTCACGAAAGTGCAACGCATCGTCAAATGCAGATTGCCCTTATCCGCTTGCAATGCCACTACCTGAGCAGCCTCTTCCACGATTCCAGAAAACATAATTCTATGCTATTTTTGGGTTTTACATATCTACTTCTAATTTGTGCAAAGATAATGTTTTTTCGGGAGAATCAGCCTACGCTTGAGGGATAAGGAACAAGATTCCCATAAGCTGGGTATTCCATAGTAAGACTATGGACACCCTATATCCGCCTATGATCAAAGTCTGAATCCAACAAAACACTAAAACAGCGGATGATCAACCTTATCTGGCAGAAGAGCGAGGTCGATCACTTGTCTTATATCATCGACATAGTAGAAAGTCAATCCCTTCAGGTAGTCAGAATTAATCTCCAAGATATCTTTCTCATTCTCTTGACAAAGGATCAGTTGTGTAATGCCTGCCCGCTTAGCAGCTAAGATCTTCTCTTTAATGCCACCTACAGGAAGCACCTTACCTCGTAGGGTAATCTCACCAGTCATGGCCAACTGCTTACGCACTTTGCGCTGGGTGAAGGTAGAAACCAAGGAGGTAACCATCGTGATTCCGGCACTAGGACCATCCTTTGGGATAGCACCCTCTGGCACGTGAATATGCACATTCCACTGCTCAAAACGTTGTTCGTCGATCTCGAAATCAGCAGCATGAGCATGGACATATTGCAGTGCCAACATAGCGGATTCTTTCATCACATCACCCAAGTTCCCAGTAAGAGTCAGCTTCTCACCCTTTCCCTTGCTCAAGCTGGATTCCACGAAGAGAATCTCTCCACCGACAGCCGTCCAAGCCAAACCTGTCACCACGCCAGCATAGCCATTCCCCTGATACTTATCACGGGTATAACGTACAGGACCTAAATAATCCGGAAGAACGAGATCGGTCACCTTAATGGATGTCGGCAAAAGCTCATTAAAAGCTACCTTTCGAGCCAACTTTCGCATCAATTTTGCCAACTGCTTATCCAGCTCTCTGACGCCACTCTCACGGGTGTATGACTCCACCACCTCCTGCAAAGTTTTCTTAGGAATACGCACACAGCCTTTTTTCAACCCGTGTGCCTCCATCTCATTGGGCACCAAGTGCCGAGAGGCGATTTCGATCTTCTCCTCAGTGATATATCCACTTACCTCGATCAGCTCCATACGGTCGAGTAAAGGGGGCGAAATGGTGCTGAGACTGTTGGCCGTAGCGATGAAAAAGACTTGACTGAGGTCATAATCCACATCAAGATAGTTATCATGGAATGCATTATTTTGCTCTGGATCAAGCACTTCTAATAGAGCAGAAGCGGGATCACCCTTAAAATCGCAGGAAATCTTGTCTATCTCGTCAAGCACGAACACTGGGTTAGAAGTGCCAGCCTTTTGGAGGCCCTGCAAGATCCGTCCACACATTGCGCCAATGTACGTACGACGATGGCCACGGATCTCAGCCTCATCATGCAAACCACCCAATGACATCCGTACATACTTACGTCCTAACGCCTCAGCAATAGACTTGCCCAGCGATGTCTTGCCTACACCTGGAGGGCCATAAAGACAGAGGATAGGCGCTTTCATGTCTCCCTTCAGCTTCAAAACCGCCAGGTGCTCAATGATACGCTCTTTCACTTTTTCTAAGCCATAATGGTCTCTGTCTAAAATACGCTGTGCGCGAGCGAGATTGAAATTATCTTTGCTGCAATGCTCCCAAGGAAGAGCAAGCAGGGTGTTAACATAATGAGATTGCATCGAATAATCAGGAGATTGAGGACTGAGTCGCTCCAATTTACGGGCCTCCTTTTCGAAGAGCATACGCATTTGCACCGACCATTCCTTCCCTGCCGCTCTCTCATACAACTCGTCAAGCTCTATGTCATTCGAATTACTACCTAACTCCGCTTGCAAGTTCTTGATCTGTTGCTGCAAGAAATACTCTTTTTGTTGCTGGTTAATATCGCATTGTGTTTTCATTTGGATAGAGGCCTTCAACTGCTCTAATTGAAGGAGCTGCCCCAGTTGCTCCAAAAGGTACATAGCCCGTTCTTTCAAATCATCAAACTCTAAAAGCTTCTGTTTCTCTTGCAGCGACAAGGAAAGGTTGCCACAGGGGTAATTAATCTGATAGATTAGGTTCTTGGTACGCTGAATAGAGCGAACCAACTCCGTTGGCATATCTTCTCTTGTTTTCAATATCTTGACGGTCAAATCCTTGACGCGAGAAACCACCATACTGAACTCTCTGTCTTCCTGTTCATTGGGGCGTGTTTCCTCCGCCAGGTGATAACGGCCCAATAGGAAGGGATCATCATTGACCAATCCCTCCAGCTGAAAACGTCGCTTCCCTTGCAGCACCACGGTGGTCGTTCCTCCCGGCAAATCAAACACACGCATCACCTCTGCCACCGTACCATAGTGATAGAGATCATCAAAATGAGGATCTTCCGTATCGCCCTTAATCTGTGCTACTACACCAATCAAAGCCTTATGCCTAATGGCCTCCTCTATCAATTTCAACGATTTGTCACGGCCCACTACAACAGAAAGAGCCACACCCGGAAAAAGCACCATGTTGCGTAGGGGCAACAAAGGGATGAACTCGCCCAAGCTATCCAAACCCGACGAGAAATCCTCATCTTTATCACATTCAGTCATGACAGGCATCACGATGCTCATCGTGCTCGTTAAATCTTCTATCAAACTTTGGCTAAACCGTTTCTTCTTATTATTCATATTGTTGCAGCTAAGCACATACCCTCCTCGGTATGTCTAAAGACATCATTTGGCAATAAACGGTGCCAAAGGTACAATTTTTTGTCTGAATATCCGTACATTCGCAGCATTAAACAGACAAAAGAAATGGCAAATCCCTATTTCAGATTCAAGCAATTCACAGTATGGCACGACCAATGCGCCATGAAAGTTGGCACCGATGGCGCATTGTTAGGAGCTTGGGCAACAGTGGGCGCACATGAGCATCACCTGTTAGACATAGGAACAGGCAGCGGATTGATCGCCCTAATGTTAGCGCAACGTAGCCAAGCGTTAATAGACGCAATAGACATCGATGCTCCTGCCTGCCAACAAGCCAAAGAGAATGTAGCACGCTCGCCCTTCGCAGGGCGCATCGAGGTACATCACTCTTCTCTCTCCAATTATCATCCAGCGGAACGAAAGTATGACTTAATCGCCTCCAACCCACCCTATTTTATCCAATCGCTGAAATGTCCGGATGTCACTCGCAGCCAAGCCCGCCATGCTGACAGCCTCTCTTTACCTGAATTGCTGAGAGAGAGTCTCCGCCTGCTTGCTCATACCGGTCGCCTTGCCCTGGTCCTTCCCTTCGACCAACGAAACATCCTGCTGGAGGAGGCTAAGCAAGTCGGGCTACACCCCTATCGAGAGACACACGTAAGTACCCGCCAAGGCACCCCTCCTAAGCGCTTATTAATAGAGTTGGGACAAGAAACGATTACGCCCCTATATGACCAACTCGCCATCGAGGATGAATCGCATCAATATACTCCAGAGTTCATCGCCTTGGAGCGAAATTATTATCTGAAGATATAAGGAAGTCGGCGATCAAAAAAATGAGTGACCTCCTCAAACAAGTGATGCACCTCCTTTGTGAAAGAGACCACTGCAGGGGTAAGCACCCGTAAAGCCCCAGGATCCATGGTAATCTCTATACGGCTATCGGCCATAACTGGCTCACCGTCGAGATGCATCACACCCGGATGCTGTCGAATAATCGTCACTTGCCGTGCCTGCAAAGTTTTAATTTTACTATTTCTGTCAATCTGTTTGGTGAAAAGTTGAATCGCCAACGGAGCGATGTCTAACGGGGTGAAAGGCGACAAAACTGTAACATCCATCTGCCCATCCTGCACATTGGCGTGCGGAGCGATAAAAGCATTATTACCATACTGGGAGGCATTCGCACATGCTACAAGAAAAGCCTTCTCCTTAATGGTCTGATTGTCTACCAAAAGTTCATAAGGTTCTGGCTGGTAGCTGAGGTACTCCTCAATCGTATTTTTAATATAGGTAAGCGAACCTCTCCGAGGCTCGTTGGCAAATTTTTGACTAACCGCAGCATCAAAACCTACTCCACAAGTGCAAAAGAAAACCTTCCCATTTGCCTGGCAACAATCAATCGTTGAAGTATGATTCTCGGCAATTAAATCAAGTGCCCGACGAGGATCCATCGGAATGTGCAACTCTCGTGCTAATCCATTACCCGACCCTTTGGGTATAATGCCCAATATTGCCTCTGAATGAACCATCGATCGAGCAACCTCATTAACCGTTCCATCCCCACCTACGGCGATTATGATATTTACCCCCTCCTCAAGAGCTTGATGGGTTAGCTCGCTCGCATGACCAGGATATTGCGTGAACGAGATGGTCAAAGCATAGCCTTTTGCCTGGCACATCTCTTGTATCATCTTAGGAATCTTACGTTTAGATCCCATCCCGGAGATAGGGTTAATGATCGCTTGCACTGTCGTTTTTGTCTCGCTCATTTGCACTTATATTTCCTTTTCAGGGCACAAAAATAACATTTTTGCGAAACTTTTAAAGCATCAAAGCCCCCATTAGTGATTTTTTTATTACTTTTGCGGCTGTGTTTGCTTGCGTTTGCTTACGTGGGCGGCGCTTAATTTGATTGATTACAAACCAGAAATCATTCTCTTTTATATAAATATGAAACTTTTACAAGAGAAATTATCAAAGTATGATGCTCCTCAGAGAGCAATGGCCATGGGCATTTATCCTTACTTCCGTGAAATCCAAAGCGATCAAGACACAGAAGTAACAATCAGCGGTAAAAAGGTGCTGATGTTTGGTTCAAACGCATACTTAGGATTGACAAATCATCCAAAAGTAAAAGAGGCTGCGATTGAGGCTGTCAAGAAGTATGGTACAGGTTGCGCTGGTTCTCGATTCTTAAACGGCACATTAGATTTACACATTCAATTAGAAAAACGTCTGGCTGAGTTTGTAGGCAAAGAGGATGCGATAGTCTATTCTACGGGCTTTCAAGTAAATTTAGGTGTAGTTTCTTGCTTAACTGGACGTGAGGACTATATTTTATGGGACGAGCTGGATCATGCGTCCATCATTGAAGGACACCGCCTTTCCTTCTCCACAAAACTGAAATACAAGCACAATGACATGGAGTCTTTGGAAAAGCAGCTCCAGAAGTGCGAGCCTGACAAGGTGAAACTGATTGTTACAGACGGTGTATTCAGTATGGAGGGTGACGTAGCAAAATTGCCAGAAATCGTAGCATTAGCGAAAAAGTATAACGCCAGTGTCATGGTGGACGAGGCTCACGGTATTGGTGTCTTTGGCCGTCAGGGTCGTGGTACTTGCGACCACTTCGGTGTATCACAGGATGTGGACTTGATCATGGGTACCTTCAGTAAATCATTCGCCTCTATCGGTGGTTTCATAGCAGCAGACGAGTCTATCATCAATTATCTGCGCCACCATTCTCGCTCTTACATTTTTAGCGCCAGCAATACGCCTGCAGCTACAGCTGCAGCGAACGCAGCATTAGACATCATGTTGAATGAACCTGAGCGCATTCAGCACTTATGGGACCTGACCCATTACGCATTGGATGGCTTCCGGCAAATGGGCTGCGAGATCGGCCATACCTCTACCCCAATCATCCCATTGTTTATCCGCGACAATGACTTGACCTTCCTCATCGTAAAGGAGTTATTTGAGGCAGGAATCTTCGTCAATCCGGTTGTTGCTCCAGCAGTAGCTTCTGAAGACACGTTGATCCGCTTCTCTCTGATGGCTACGCACACCAAAGAGCAATTGGATTATGCACTGGAAACGATCCACAAGGTATTCAAACAACATGGTTTAGTAGATTAAACAAGCAATCACATAGCGTTTCCGTGAAACACATAACGAGGGGCGGTCTTTATTAGGCCACCCCTCGTTATTTATATCCTTTACTGAGGACACCTCACTCCAAACGTAAAAAAATAAGACAAAGTTTTGGCAGATTAAAAATAAGCACTACCTTTGCAGCGCATTTAGAAATGAACTAAATGTTATTCGGGGTGTAGCGCAGTCCGGTTAGCGCACCTGCTTTGGGAGCAGGGGGTCACAAGTTCGAATCTTGTTACCCCGACAATAGGAGAAGAGCTATAAGTTATGGCTCTTCTTTTTATTTTCACCTTATTTCTTCTTTCACTTATGCTCAATAACATATTTTCCCGAAATATCGCTATGGATTGGGAAATAAATACTACTTTTGTGCTCTAAAACATAAACGTAAACAGAAAAAGATGGTTGCAACGAAACGTATTAAGCGCGCCTTGGTCTCTGTTTTTCACAAAGACGGGCTGGATGAGATCTTAAAGAAACTGCATAATGAAGGCGTTAGCTTCGTATCAACAGGTGGTACTCAATCATTTATCGAGTCGTTGGGCTTGCCTTGCGATGCGGTAGAGGATTTGACGACCTATCCCTCAATCTTGGGTGGCCGCGTGAAGACGCTGCATCCGAAAGTATTTGGCGGTATTTTAGCGCGCCGTGATAACGAAACCGATCAACAACAATTGGCGGAGTATGAGATTCCGGAGATCGACTTGGTTATTGTCGATTTGTATCCTTTCGAGGAGACGGTTGCTTCCGGAGCAGACGAGCAAGCGATTATTGAAAAGATTGATATCGGCGGCATCTCACTGATCCGTGCGGCTGCCAAGAATTTCAAGGATGTCGTAATCGTAGCTTCTAAGGCACAGTATCAACCACTGTTGCAGCTATTGAACGAGAAAGGTGCAGAGACGACGTTAGAAGATCGTAAGTGGTTTGCCAAAGAGGCATTTGCTGTTTCTTCCGGTTATGATAGTGCAATCTTCAACTATTTTGATGATCGTCAAGGTTCACATTTCCGTGCAGCAATGGATTGCCCCATGCACTTGCGCTATGGAGAGAATCCACACCAGGCAGGTAAATTCTATGGCAAATTCAATGAAATGTTTGAGCAAATCCACGGCAAGGAGATTTCTTATAACAACTTACTGGATATTGATGCTGCAGTAAACTTGATTGATGAATTCGATGAGTTAACATTCGCAATCCTGAAGCACAACAACGCATGTGGAATCGCTTCTCGCAATACAGTATTGTCAGCATGGAAGGCTGCACTGGCAGGAGATCCAGTCTCTGCATTCGGTGGTATCTTGGTAACAAATACAACAATCACCAAGGAGGTTGCCGAGGAGATTCATAAGATATTCTTCGAAGTGATCATCGCTCCTGCTTATGAACCAGACGCATTGGAAGTATTGCAGCAGAAGAAAAACCGTATCATCTTGATCCGCAAGGAATGCAAAACTTGCCCGATGCAGTTCCGCTCATTGTTGAACGGAGTATTGATGCAACAGAAGGATTTAAGCATTCAGGTAGAAGCAGATTTGGAGCCAATGTCAGACAAACGCCCGACTGCCACAGAAATCGAGGATCTGTTGTTCGCCAACAAGATCGTAAAACACAGCAAAAGCAACGCTATTACATTGGCTAAGAACAAGCAATTGTGCGCCAGTGGTGTAGGTCAAACTTCACGTGTCGATTCCTTAAAACAGGCTATAGAAAAGGCTAAATCCTTTGGTTTTGACCTGAACGGGGCGGTAATGGCCTCAGATGCGTTCTTCCCCTTCCCCGATTGCGTGGAGATCGCTAACCAGGCGGGCATAAAAGCGGTTATCCAACCGGGTGGATCTATCAACGACAAGCTGTCTGTCGAGTATTGCAACCAACATGATATCGCAATGGTGAAGACAGGTGTACGTCATTTCAAACACTAAACATATATATAAGGAAAAAGAATGGGATTGTTTTCTTTTACACAAGAGATCGCAATGGATTTGGGTACGGCCAACACGATCATCACCTGCAATGATAAGATCGTGGTGGACGAGCCCTCGGTAGTCGCCTTAGATGCACGCACAGACAAGGTGTTAGCCGTCGGCAGTGTTGCCCGTGAGATGTATGAGAAGACGCATAAGAATATTCGGACGATCAGGCCCTTGCGTGAGGGCGTGATTGCCGACTTTTATGCGGCTGAACAGATGATGCGCGGCTTGATTAAGATGGCAAGTAGTAAGCGCAGATGGTTTGCTCCCTCTTTACGTATGGTCATCGGCATTCCCTCAGGAAGTACAGAGGTAGAGATTCGTGCCGTACGTGACTCGGCTGAACATGCGGGCGGAAGAGACGTTTATATGGTATTTGAGCCAATGGCTGCTGCCATTGGCGTAGGCATAGATGTCTTGGCACCAGAGGGCAACATGATCGTAGATATTGGTGGTGGAACAACAGAGATCGCTGTGATTTCTTTAGGAGGCATTGTTTCTAACAAATCTATCCGTATGGCAGGCGATGACTTGACCGCAGATATTGTGGAGTATATGCGTCGTCAACACAACGTGAAGGTGAGCGAACGCATGGCAGAACGCATCAAAATCAACGTAGGTTCTGCCTTGACAGTTTTGGATGAAGCACCAGAAGATTACGTGGTGCATGGTCCAAATCAAATGACTGCTCTGCCAATGGAAGTAGCTGTTACTTATCAGGAAATCGCACATTGTTTAGATAAGTCTATATCAAAGATCGAAGCAGCTATTTTGAGTGCGTTAGAGCAGACTCCTCCTGAATTGTACGCAGACATCGTGAAGAACGGCATTTACTTGGCTGGTGGTGGTGCTATGCTACGAGGCTTGGATAAACGTTTACGCGACAAGATGAATATCCAATTTCACATCGCGGAAGATCCGCTCCATGCCGTAGCAAAAGGTACAGGTGTCGCTTTGAAAAATATTGACAAATTCAATTTCCTAATTCGATAAATGTATAGCTGGTTTATAATTTCTGATTTATGTGGGTTGAAGTAAGATTCACGAAGGCATAGATTAGAAATTATAAATCATAAATTGTAGGAAGTGTGCGCAAGCTACTGGAATTTCTGGTCAGGAAGAGACATTGGTTCCTGTTTGTGGTGTTATTAGCATTCTCATTGACGTTGATCTATCGTAACAATGCTTATCAGCGCAACGTGTTATTTAGCTCAGCAAATGAGGTGGTTGGACATCTTTCATCTGTTTCAGGAGGAATAATCTCATATATGCACCTTCGAGAGATCAATAAAGAGCTACTGGAGCGCAATGGCCAATTGGAATCACAGCTGCTTGATTTACAAGACCAACTGGATGTATTCATGGCTGACACAGTGCGATTCAAGGGGTTCGCAACCGATTCAACAGAGCAATTTCCTTACTCTTTTGTGGTAGCACAGGTAGTGAACAACAGCGTTGTGCACTTGTCGAATTACATTACGGTGAATAAAGGAGCGAAAGATGGAATTTCTCCAGATATGGGGGTGGTTTCTGAGCGTGGCGTAGTAGGAATTGTCTCTACAGTTTCAGATCATTTTTCCGTGATCATCCCTTTACTGAACCCAAAGCTACGATTAAGTTGTAAAGTATTGGGAAGTAGTTATTTCGGTTCGTTGAGTTGGAACGGACGCAATATTCGTTACGCCACTTTGGAGGAACTGCCACGTCATGTTGAGTTTCAGCGAGGGGATACCATTGTGACTAGTGGTTATTCGGCAGTTTTCCCTGCGGGATTAATTGTTGGCATCGTGGAGGATCATGAGAAGCAACACGATGATAATTTTTATGCGTTGCAGGTGCGTTTAGCTACAGACTTCCAAGCGTTAAATCATGTGCGGATTATCAAGAATTTCCTCCAGCAAGAACAGCTGGGAGTAGAAAAAGAGGCAAAAAAGAATGATTAACAATATCCTACGTAATGCAATCTACTTTGTAGTGTTTGTGCTGATTCAGGTATTGATCTTGAATAACATTCACTTCATGCGCATTGCTACGCCTTTTTTATATCTGTACATTATCCTCAAATTACCTGTTGGTGAATCCCGGTCAGGGCAATTATTTATGGCTTTCTTGGCCGGTTTACTGGTTGATATCTTTAGCAACACCCCTGGAATGCATGCTTTTGCCTGTACGTTAGCGGGATTTTTTCGTGAGGAATTCATTCAGATGTATATGGGTAAAGATCTTCCAGAAGGGATTTATCCCTCCTATCGAGTATTCGGATATAGTGGTTTTTTTCGATACGTACTGACATTCGTAGTGTTACACCATATCGCATTATTCTTGGTAGAGTCATTGACTCTATTCGACCCGCTATTTTTAGCTATCCGCATTGTATCGAGTGTGTTGCTAACCACACTCTTGATCTGTACGGCAGAAGCGTTTAACCTGATAGACATTCAGAAAATTGGAGAATAAGACAAAGTTTGAGCTGGAATCGCGGCGCTTTGTTTTAGGCGGTGCAGTGATTGCGTTGGTGTTGATCTTTATCTTACGCCTATTCTTCCTACAAGTATTAGAGAACGACTATAAGGCATGGGCAGATAGCAATGCTTTTTTGAAGAAAACGCTCTACCCTTCACGAGGGATGATGTATGATCGAACAGGACGTTTGTTGGTATATAATCAACCCGCATACGACGTGATGTTGGTGATGCGAGAGATACAGCCTTTTGACACATTAGACTTCTGCCAGGTATTAGGAATCACAAAAGAACAATTCGTCAAGCGTATCGCTGACATCAAGAACCGAAAGTTAAACCCTGGTTACTCCTCGTATGTGCCTCAACTTTTCATGAATCAGCTATCGGCACAAGAGTATGGTGTATTGCAAGAAAAACTCTACAAATTCCCCGGTTTTTACATCCAGAATCGTACGATTCGTCAATATGAGTATCCGAATGCGGCCTTGGTGTTGGGTAACATCGGAGAGGTGAATCGCAAGGACATCGAGAACGATCCCTATTATACGCAAGGAGACTACTCCGGGCGAACAGGTATTGAGCAATCCTACGAGACCTATCTCCGCGGTGTGAAGGGTGTCGAGATCTTGTTGCGAGATGCCCATGGACGTATCAAGGGGCGTTATGAGGAGGGTAAGCACGATGTGCCTCCAGAATCAGGCAAGAACTTAAAGCTATCCATTGACATGGAGTTGCAGGCCTACGGGGAGAAGTTGATGCAGAATAAATTAGGCGGTATTGTGATGATTGAGCCAGAGACAGGAGAGATTCTCTGCATGGTCTCCTCACCCACGTACGACCCCAGCATCTTGATCGGTCGTCAGCGAGGCAAGAACTACGCAGCCTTGCAAAAGGATCCTTTGAAGCCCCTCTTCAACCGTCCTCTTATGGCGCAATATCCGCCGGGTTCTACCTTTAAGCCAACGCAAGGCTTGATTTTCCTGCAAGAGGGAGTGATCACTCCAGAAACCACCTATTCTTGTGCGCATGGATATACTTTTCGTGGCGGAAAGCCTGCTTGTCACGGCCATCCTTCTCCGTTACCCTTGGTAGGTGCTTTGGCTACTTCTTGTAACTCTTTTTTCCCTTGGGGATTGCATGACATGATCGACAGCCGGAAACGCTATCCCTCTGTGCAAGAGGCATTCGATGTATGGAAAGATCACTTAGTTTCCATGGGGTATGGCTACAAGTTGGGGGTTGACCTCCCTGGAGAGAAGCGTGGGTTTGTGCCCAATAGCAAATTTTATGACAAGTTCTATCGGGGACGCTGGAACTCAAGCACAGTCATCTCTATTGCCATTGGACAAGGTGAGATCTTGGCTACGCCATTGCAGATATGCAACTTGGCCGCAACGATTGCCAACAGAGGTTATTTCATCACCCCGCATGTCGTGAAAGAGATTCAAGATACGCCATTGGATACGCTATACACCCAACGTCGTTACCCCTCCATCCAGTCGCAATACTACAACTACGTAGCAGAAGGTATGCGAGGAGCGGTCGCAGGAACAGCGTGGGGTGCTACCTGCCGAGGAGCCGCCTTGCCAGACATTGAAGTATGTGGCAAGACCGGTACCGCGGAGAACCCGCATGGTAAAGATCACTCTATCTTTATGGGATTCGCACCTTATCACAACGCAAAAGTGGCCATCGCTGTTTTTGTGGAGAATGCCGGATTTGGTGCGACCTATGCGGTGCCTATCGGCAAATTGATGCTGGAGAAATACTTAAAAGGAGAAATCAGCGAAGCTGACCAAGCCTTAGAGGAGTCTATCGCAAACACTGTAATTTTACCAAACAATGCGTTATAGGAAAACAGAGATATGGAAATCGGTCGATTGGTTTACCATACTGCTCTATACTTTAATGGTAGTAGCCGGTTGGTTCAGCATCTGCGGAGCCAGCTATGCGTATGATGGCGTAAGCTTTTTCGACCCGGCAGGACGACCCGGTATGCAATTGATCTGGATGGCATCCTCTATGGCAATCATTTTCATCCTATTGATGTTAGAGAGCGACTTCTTCGAGATCTTCGCCTACCTGATCTATGCGGTAGTATTAGCACTCTTGATCGTGACGATCTTTGTCGCTCCCAATATCAAAGGATCTCACTCGTGGTTGGTCATAGGTTCCATACAGTTTCAGCCTGCGGAGTTAGCGAAGTTCGCCACGGCCTTAGCTGTAGCGAGGTTTATGGGGGGCTATGGTTTTCAGCTGACCACCTTAAAGAATTTCTCTTTGGTCTTGTTGTTGATTTTTCTGCCCATGATTTGCATTCTGCTACAACGAGAAACGGGCTCAGCGTTGGTCTATTTCGCATTCTTCCTGATGCTCTATCGAGAAGGGATGAGCGGCTATATTCTGCTGATCGGTGTCTGCGCGGTGCTCTTCTTCGTGACCGGTATGAAATATGCGGATGTAGTCGTGGGTGAGACAGCTTTAGGACAATTCATCGTAGCCTGTATGATCGGACTGATCACCATGGCATTGGTTTGGATGGAACGAAAAGATCGTTTAGCCTTAAAGGTCATGGCCGAGGCAACTGTTGCGATTTTTGGTATTGGCTATTTAGTTTCCCTCTTTCAACCGGTCAACTTCGCATGGATCGCAATCGGTCTGGTGCTCCTGTTCGTGGGTTATTTACTTTTCCTCTCCTTCCATCATTGGGTGTGGCATTACGTGCTGATCGCCCTCTTTGCCATTGGTTCCCTCGGCTTCCTCTTCTCTGTGGATTATGTGTTTAATGACATTTTGGAGCCTCACCAGCAGGTACGCATCAAGGTGTCATTGGGTTTGGAGGACGACCCCAGCGGTGCAGGCTATAATGTGAATCAATCCAAGATCGCTATTGGCTCAGGCGGTTTGATTGGCAAGGGCTTCTTGAATGGCACCCAAACGAAATTGAAGTACGTGCCCGAACAAGACACCGACTTTATTTTCTGCACCGTGGGAGAGGAACAGGGTTTTGTAGGTACGACAGCGGTATTACTGCTATTTGGTATCTTTATCTTACGACTGATTGCCTTGGCTGAGCGGCAAGACAATGCGTTCGGACGGATCTATGGCTACAGCGTCGCCTCCATCTTCATCTTTCACCTGGCCATCAATGTAGGCATGGTCACGGGGTTAACCCCCGTGATCGGTATTCCCCTACCCTTCTTCAGCTATGGAGGCTCCTCGCTCTGGGGGTTCACCACCCTGCTATTTATCTTTTTGCGCTTGGATGCTTCTCGGAAGGAGCGATAACCTTCGACGGAGTTATCGTTAAACCAATCTCTTGGATACCCTCTAAATGTTCGTTGCGCATACCCTGCTGAAAACTATACGTGTATTGCCCCGGATAGGGGAAATAATAATTCGTACGGATAGGGAAGGTAGAGAGGAATAGGGAGATGCCATGTCCATACCATTTCCCAAAATCATCCGCCAACATATACTCCACCGTGTCTCGTTTGAGGCTGCCAATCGGAGGTTCCTCGTTGCAAAACAACCAGAGATTCTGATAAGGATATAGGTTGTTGTTGCGCACGGCCAGCGTCAAGTCATAAGGGATACGATTATCCTCAATCATAAAGGTAAAATAGTACACCTTATCCTTATCCCACACCTTCCCCTCTATGGACTGGAACTGGTCATAAATGGCCGGCTGTGTGCATGCTGTCAGACAGCCTAACCATCCTATCACCAGCCCATACGCCCAATTAAGCTTCTGGTGCCTTCTCGACCGGTTGAGCAGGTTGCTCAGGCTTAGCAGGATGAGACTCCTCAGCTGTTTTAGCACGCTTCTGATCCTGTCGAGCCGGCTTGGGCTGTTTGGGCTTATTGCCATTGCCTTTACCCTCTCGCTTTTTGGGATTGTTCTCACGATTGCCTTCTCTATTCTCCCCATTATGATTCTTATTCCGTCGGTTATTGTTATTCTTGCCATTTCCCTTGTGCGGATTGGGTTTATTGTCTGCCGACTCATTCTTCGCCTCAGCAGGAGGATTCCCCTGAGTTTGATTAACTGCCTCCTTACCGCTCTCTTTCGCAGCGTTAGCTTGGCTGTTAGCGCCATTATTACTCTTCTTTTTCTTCTTTTTCTTCTTGCTGGATGAATCGGAGTCGAAACGAGTGACGCTCTCCTGCCCCAGGATGTCTTGCGCATCCCGCTTATTGGATGACTGCTTCTCGTCGCTCTCCAAGGAGAGAGGCTTGATCCCCTTCTTGTTGAGATTGATCACCTCAAACACCCGTGAGGCCGGGATCGTCACCAAATTAGCCGCAATCGACTTATCCGTCGAATAGGTAATCTCTCGCTTGAAGACATCCGTCTTGAAATGATAGTACGTACTGTCTTTCGTCTCCAACGTCACCTCCTTGGAGGGCAAGTGCTTCAACGCTTCCACATAGGAGTCCACCTCGAAGTTGATGCAACATTTCAACTTTGCGCATTGCCCCGCCAGTTTCTGTGGGTTCAAGGAAATATCCTGCAAGCGAGCGGCCACGGTCGAGACAGAGCTGAAATTGCTCATCCAGGTAGAGCAACATAGCTCCCTTCCGCAAGGGCCAATACCTCCAATGCGACCAGCCTCCTGACGGGCACCGATCTGCTTCATCTCCACACGGATATGGAATGTCTCAGCCAACACCTTGATCAGCTGACGGAAGTCCACACGCTCATCGGCGATATAATAGAAGATCGCCTTGTTGCCATCCCCTTGATACTCCACGTCGCCAATCTTCATGTTCAAGCCCAAATCCGCTGCGATCTGACGAGAACGAATCATCGTATCGTGCTCTCTCGCTTTTGCCTCATTATACTTCTCGATGTCAGAGGGCTTAGCCTTGCGATAGATCTGCTTCGGAGGATTATCGAGACGGGCATTATTCTTGCGAATCTGCAAAAGCACCAATTTTCCCGTCAACGACACGGTACCAATATCATGACCCGTAGTTGACTCTACCGCCACCACGTCACCCTTCTCCAAAGGAATCTTATTGGAATTCACAAAATAGCCCTTGCGAGTATTCTTGAATTGCACCTCCACATAGTCTGTGGCGTTCTCCGCTTCCGGCACATCGCACAGCCAATTATAGACGTTCAATTTATGATCTTGCCGTTTGCTGCATCCCTTGCAGCTCATACGGCTACTACTTTTATCTAAGACGAAATCCATTACTTATATCTAATCCAGTTTACCCGAAAGGTGCAAATATATGGAAATTCTCTGAAATGAGGCAGAGGAAAAACACAAAACTTTCCATTCAAAAATTCGTTGCCCGTCGCCTGCGAAAACGATGGGCAACGAAATAAAAAATCATCGGCAATGTTTGAAAAAATTACGGGCAACGTTTTCCAAAACAATGGGCAATGTTTTTGAAAACAATGGGCAATGTTTTTTCTTCCCCTCGCACCTACTATTCAAAGAGTAAATGATACCTTTGCATCGAAAGGCAAAAAGAATGACAAGTCCGGAAATAGAAATGACGAATAAGGCTTATTATCCATTATTTATCAAGAATATGGTATGTCCTCGCTGCATCATGGCTGTGAAGACGGTACTTCATGATTGTGGCATCCAACCCGAGGATGTGCTACTGGGAGAGATCCGCCTGCCAGCTCCACTGACTCAGGAACAGGAGACCCTCTTGGCCAACGCACTCCAAGAGATTGGCTTCGAACTGTTGAGCGATCCTAAGCGACAGATCGTAGAGCGGGCTCGTTCCTTGATTATCGATTGGATAGATCAAGGCAAAGCCATCAAACTCTCTGATTTTCTGCAAGAGAATATTCAGAAAGAATACAGTTCCATCAGCAAATTGTTTACAGAAGTGAAGGGCATGACGATCGAACAATACATGAAACGGGTACGAATCGAGCGAGTAAAGGAGGAGCTTTGCTATGGAGATAAGCGCATCAGCGAAATCGCCTACAAGTATGGCTTCAGTTCGCCAGCCCACCTCAGTGCCCAATTCCGTTCTGTCACAGGCATGTCTCCGAAAGAGTTCCAGCAACTCGACCATGCGTCTTGGCGAGCCAAACGCATCCCGTTGGATCAAGTATAAGTCTTCACCATAATTTTGAAAGGCGACACACAACCTATCCTACTTTTGTGGCCGATATAAGGTATGAACTAAAAAAACAAAAGTATGAATTACTTATGGATAGGGATATTAGGCATGTGCGTATTCCCTGCGGTGGCGCAACAGCAGGATTATGCAAATGACACCGCACTTCCGGATGACACGATCCATAGTAGCCATGTGCTGAACGACATAACCATCAAGGCTCCTTCCCGCAGCAAAATGCTATCCAAAGTGACAAACACGGAATTGATCGGCCATTCCGAGTTAATACGAGCCGCCTGCTGCAATCTGGGCGAGTCATTCACCACCAATCCCTCCGTGGATGTCTCCTATAGCGATGCCTCCACGGGGGCCCGACAAATCAAGCTCTTGGGATTGAGCGGAACTTACGTACAGATGCTTACGGAGAACATGCCCAATTTGCGTGGTGCAAGCATCCCCTACTCGTTGGGGTATGTTCCTGGTCCTTGGTTACAAAGCATTCAGGTGAGCAAAGGTGCCAGCAGTGTGAAGAGCGGGTATGAGAGCGTCACCGGACAAATCAATATCGAATACCTCAAGCCACAAGGTACAGATGGCATCCGTGCCAACGCCTATTTGGACAGCAAGTTGAAACAGGAGATAAACCTCGATGGAAGCCTGCATCTCACCGATCGACTCTCCACCAGTGCCCTACTGCATTTCGAGAATCGGCAGAGCAATCACGACAAGGACGGTGACGGCTTCATGGACATGCCGAAACAGCGACAATTCAACGGTATGTGGCGAATGGCCTACGTATCGCCCCTATGGATCAGTCAGTGGAGCATCAAGGCGCTGCTCGACGAACGTACCAGTGGCATGAGTCATCACGGCACTCATTCAAGTTCCATGCCTCACTATGGGATCGACGTGAACACCCATCGGTTGGAATCGCAATGGAAAAATGGATTCATTCTCGATGACGAACACAACACATCGCTGGCCTTGATGATGAACGGTTCCATCCACGATACGGACTATCAGTTTGGCCATACACGCTACGACGTGAACCAAAAGAACGGATATGCGCAATTGATGTTCGAGACCGATTTCACACCGGAGCATAACCTCAGCGTGGGAGCATCGGTCAACCATGACCATTATGAACAGACGCTCGATCTGGCCAATCCACTGGTGGGCGAAAAGGATTACCTGCTGGGTGTTGCCAACGAGACCACTTCGGGCCTATACGCACAATACACCTATAAACTGGATGAGAAACTGACCATCATGCCAGGCATACGCTGGGACTACTCATCCGTGTATGGCGGTTTCCTCACCCCCCGTCTTCACGTGAAGTATGCGCCTGCCGAATGGCTCTCGTTGCGTGCGTCAGCGGGCAAAGGTTATCGCTCCCCGCATGTATTGGCTGAGAACGTATCGCTGTTAGCGAGTGGAAAGACCTTCATTGCCAACGAACGACTGAAACAGGAGGAGGCATGGAACACAGGCTTGTCGGCTTCGCTGCATCTGCCAGTCGCCGGAAAAGAGCTGGAGTTGAACATGGACTATTACTATACCGACTTCCAGCACCAGTTGGTGATTAACCCGAATGGAGCCAAGGGAGCCAACACATTCAGTATAGAGAATCTATCGGGCAAGAGCTACAGCCATACAGCACAGATTGATGCCACCTACCCCTTTTTCGAGGGATTCTCGGCCACAGGTGCCTTCCGTTATACAGACGCAAAGACCACCTACGACGATCAGTTGCGGACTCGCCCACTTACTTCACGCTACAAAGGATTGCTCACACTGGGTTATAAAACACCGTTAGAAAAATGGCATTTCGATGTCACAGGCAGTGTCAATGGTTTAGGCTATCTGTATGATCATTCGAGCTATCCGGCTTACTTTCAATTGCAGGCACAGGTGACACGCGAGTTTCGCCACTTCTCCGTTTACATCGGTGGTGAGAACCTGACGAACTACACCATCAACCATCCGATCCGAGGCGCTGCCGATCCCTGGTCCGCACAATTTGATGCGACACAAGTATGGGGTCCTACGGATGGCGCCATGTTCTACATCGGTATGCGATTCACATTCGAAAACTTTTAATACATAGATATACAATGAAAAAGTTCGTTTTCTTGATGGTTATGTCCATCACATCACTCGCCGCATCAGCGCAGAAAGCCCAGCAAGCAGATACACTGCAAGTCACAACCAATCCACAAATGCATTGTGCCAATTGCGAAAGCAAGATCAAAAAGAACATCCGGTTCGTGAAGGGCGTCAAGAGCACCCAAACCTCCGTTCCTGAACAGAAAGTGACCATTGTCTATCAGAAAGAGAAGGCCACCTATGAGGATTTTGTCAAGGCGTTCAGTGAGATCGGTTACAAGATCGAGAAGAAGGACTAAGCTGTCCCGTGATCAGGGTCTTACCTGTTCCGTGACAGCCTCTCCACCCTCCACGGTGACACCACGTAGCTCGACATACTCCACACTCATGGGGTTGCCGGGCTTTGTCTTGACATACAGGGATCGCAAAACCGCTTGCTTACCGCTGATGGAGACATAGCATTTGTAGCCTTTCGACGCACTGCCTGTCAAGGTCATTTGTCGCTTCGGATAAGCAGTCAAGGTAAAGACCACCCGATCCTCTCCCTTTTCTACCTGCTTGTAACCGTAGGCCATCTTACGCTGGAAAAAGTTGATGTCCTCCTTCTGCCCAACCTTCTCCTCACGGTTGACCCAATAGACGTGGATCGGATCCTTCTTGTCGAGCTTGCCATCCGTCAGCCGATAGTCATAGCAAACCAAGTTCTTGTTCAAACTACGAGTGATGTAGAAAAGTCGCTCCGGCGTGGTGTAGGTGTTTCCATCCGAAGCAGCCTGTGCTGCCGCTCCAAAGGAAAACAGCAACAGGCCACACAAGAAGCTCAGGATTCGAGATCTGTTCATACGCATCGGATGAATTATTTAAGTGTGATGGGACGTGCCTCAACACCTTCAAAGGTGATCTTCACCGGATTGATACGCCCTTTCTCGTCGAAGGTCATCCGATCAATACAGGTCACACGATGATCACGCCCCGTATCACCCAAAGGACGACGATGATAGACGATGTAATAATCCTCCGAGTTCGGCACATGCAACACCGAATGATGCCCGGCACCTGTTGCCACCGTGGAATCCTGTTGCAGGATCTTGTCGAGGCGATTGAAGGGGCCAAAAGGCGAATCGGCGATCGCATAGGCTACTGAATAATTCGGCCCTGTCCAACCTCCTTCACTCCACATGAAGTAATACTTGCCATCCCGCTTAAACATGAACGGCCCCTCCACATAGCTATCGGGGGTCACCTCCTTGTAGATTGTTCCATCCTCAAAGGGAACCAATCCTGTGAAATCGGCATTCAATTTCACTAAATTGCAATGCCCCCAACCTCCGTAATACATATAATAGGTACCATCGTCATCCTTAAAGACAAACTGGTCGATAGGTTGCGCTCCATTCACGATCTCGTTGATCAATGGTTTGCCCAACAGATCTTTATAGGGACCCTCAGGACGGTCGCTCACAGCTACACCAATACCGCCAATCTCGCCCTCATGCACATCGTTAGCTCCGAAGAAAAGATAATACTTACCCTCCTTGCGAATCACTGCCGGTGCCCACATGGCCCGTTTAGCCCATTTCACTTCTGTGGTATCAAGGATGTTGGCATGTTTCGTCCAATTGACCAAATCCTTGGAGGAGAAACAATCGAAATGAGTCTGCTTCTCATAAACATCGCTCCATGTCGGATAGATCCAATAGGTATCGTCATAGATGATGCCCTCCGGGTCGGCATACCATCCCTCGAACACCGGGTTACCACTCTGAGCCACCTCCTCCGTAGCAGGCTGCTTCGGCTGCCCGCAAGCCACCAAGGTCAAGGCTAAAGCCGCTTTCAAATACGTTTTTACGTTCATGCTATTACTCTATTTGTAGATATTGGAATTAAGACTGATGATTGATGTTCTTCGCCAAGCCACCCTCTGAGGTCTCTTTATAGAGACTTGGCAAGTCGTGTCCCGTCTCTCGCATCACCTGCACCACCTGGTCGAAGCTCACCCGATGCTTGCCATCAGAGAAGTTAGAATAGGTATTGGCATCCAACGCACGGGCAGCCGCAAAGGCGTTTCGCTCAATACAGGGGATCTGCACCAATCCACAGACCGGATCGCAAGTCAAGCCCAAGTGATGCTCTAGTCCCATCTCCGCCGCGTATTCAATCTGTGCGGGCGTGCCACCAAACAGCTGGCTCGCCGCGGCTGCAGCCATCGCGCAAGCCACTCCTACCTCGCCTTGACAGCCTACCTCAGCGCCTGAAACAGAGGCATTCGTCCGCACGACGTTGCCAAACAGACCGGCTGTCGCCAACGCACGCAGGATGCGTGAATCCCGGAACTCTCTTGTCTCTTTCAAATGGAACAGCACAGCAGGAAGCACACCGCAAGAGCCACACGTAGGAGCCGTCACGATCTGACCGCCACAAGCATTCTCCTCTGAGACTGCCAAAGCGTAAGCATAAACCAAGCCACGACTCTTGATACTACTGCCGTAGCCTTTCGCCCGAATCATATAGTCGGAAGCTTTTCGGCGGATACCCAAACCACCCGGAAGGATACCTTCCGTCTCCAATCCACGACGCACGGCTGCCTGCATTACCTCCCACACCTCAGCAAGGTAATCCCAAATCTCTTTACCTTCGCATTGCTCCACATACTCCCAGAAAGAGTAGCCCGTGCGATCGCACCAAGCCTGTATATCCTGAATCTTCTGAAAGCCATAGACCTCAGCGGTCGTCAACTCGTTAAAAGCCTCATTCGCCAAAGCTCCGCCGCCAATGCTGTAAACCGTCCAGGCTTCCATGCGCTCGCCATTCGCCCCAAACGACTCGAAGAGCATGCCGTTCGGATGGAAGGGCAAGAACAGCTTGGGTTCCCAAATGATTTCCGTAGGAGCCGCCGCCTGCAACACTTCCAGAATAGCGGCATCGGTCATGTGACCTTTTCCCGTGGCGGCCAAACTGCCATATAAGGTCACTTGGAAACGTTTTGCCTCCCCATTACGAGACAAAAACATCTGTGCGGCACGCATCGGTGCCATCGTATGACTGCTCGATGGGCCATGCCCTATTCGATATATTTGTTTGATGGATTCCATAGGAATTATACTTTCAAGAATATCTTTTGTTTATAAAGGAAATAAAGAAATGCCCAACATACTACAATATAACCGATCGCCAACACTAATGGTTGAGCGGACTCCGGCATCAACTTAGCCAGACCTCCAAACAGAGCCTCGTTGGTATAAGAGAAGCGGATGAAACGTTGCGCCAAATAGATGGTGATAGAGTTCATGCCGATCACTCGGAAGAAGAGTGTCCAACTGCGATGGTTCTTCACGTCGATGATGTAGTAGAACAGAGCGAAAAGCAGTGTGGAGATACCGCCTACGAAGCAGACGAATGAGCTACTCCAGATCTGCTTGTTAATCGGGAAGAAGAGGTTCCAAATCAAACCGATCGCCATCAGTGAAAGGCCAGCCATCAACAGATAGAGCACCTTGCGGGTCTCCGTCAGTCCCTCTTTCGACTGCTTGATAAACTCTCCCGTGAACATACCGAGCATCGCCGTCACTACAGCCGGCAACGTAGAGAGCAAGCCCTCTGGGTCATGAATGGTCAGATGCAACCGTCCCGGCAACAACAGCCGATCCACATAACCGACCAAACAGCCTTCCATCGTCAAGCTATCCACGCCAGCAGCCGCATCAGGAGCAGGCACGAAACGCAACAACAACCAATAACCCACCAAGATAGCGGCGGCGATCCAAGCCCGGCTCTTCGTCTTCACATAAACAAACAAGAGAGCAGCACACATCCAAGCCAGACCGATACGTCCCAAAACACTGGCATAGCGTTGTGTGGAGAAATCAAAGTTAAGCAAGCCATTATAAACAATGCCCAACAGCACCAAGGTCAGACCTCTGCGAATGATCTTGCGCAAGATCGCTCCCCCATCCTTGCCACTCAGACGCCGCTTCTCCAAAGAGAAAGGGAAAGAGATGCCGGCAATAAAAAGGAACGTCGGGAAGATCATATCCTCCATGTGGCAACCATTCCAGTCCACATGATGGGTCTGCTCGGCGATCGCCTCAAAAAAAGGGGTTGGAAACAGAGTAGCCAGAGCTACCAAGAGCGTGCCACCGCCCATAATAAAGAGCATGTCAAAGCCTCTAAGGGCATCCAAGGATTGCAACCGCACCGGCTGCTGCTTTACTTTCTCCATGAGATCGAAATATTTAAAAAGTCTACATTTTTTATAGATTCGCAAATGTACGCAAAATATCCATACGCATCCTACCCTTTTTAGGGGCTTTTTGCTTTTCAAGAGAAATAGGCTTACCTTTGCGACCTCTAATCTATCCAAACATGCAACTTCATATCGAACCGAAAGAAATCGTGGATGCCTATAGCACGCCTATCGTGCAGCAAACGTCGTTCTGGTCGAAAGTGAAAGAACGATCCGGCATCACCTCATGCGCCTTTGAATTTGCCGTGCGCAACAGTGACCTATACAATAACGTAGGCGGCTATTCCTATACACAAGCCGATTTTATCCTCTTCTTCCAACAGCTTAATCGGGAGGACTACGTGGCTTACGTGCCCTATGGCCCGGAGATCGAGCCTTCGCAAGAGAACCAAGGACAGTTCTTGGATATGTTTGGCATCTCTCCCTCGCCCAATCCAGCGCATCCCATGTATGGCTTGTATAAATTCAAACAGGGCTTCGGAGGAGAGATCTACCACCAGTTAGGTTGTTGGGATTATCCTTTGGAGGAGGACAAATACAATTATTTCGCAGCCAGAGAGATGAATATGCAGGGGTATTATCAGCAGTAATGCCCCTACTCGATGCTGGTGATCGTCACCTCATCGAACTCATCCAGATAGCTGAGCAATTGCTCTGTGTGACCCCGCTTCATCCGCATCTCCACACTGACCTCAAAGAGCTCTCCGTGCGAGGAACGACGATCTTTGAGTTCATAGGAATGAAGCTCCACACAGTCCTTCTTGAGTTGTTCAAGGACTCGCTTTACGCTCTCCTTAGAGGTGGAGGTGAAGGAGAGATAAACCGTGGACATACTGCTATGGGGCATCAATAGGTTCACGCCTTCCAAACTGACCAACACAAAAACAGTGGATATGGCTGCCGCCGCATACATACCCGTTCCGCAAGCCAAGCCAATCGCCGCCGTGACCCAAAGACCAGCGGCAGTAGTCAATCCTCGGACTACATTTTTATCTTTTTGAAAGATAATTGTCCCGGCACCCAGAAAACCGATGCCCGAAACAACCTGTGCTGCCACACGGGAGGAGTCTTTCAAATCCACCCCAAACCCAAATTGCGACACGACACAAAACAGGGCACTGCCCAACGCCACTAAGAAATGGGTACGAATACCTGCATCTTTCGAGCGATAGTCGCGCTCAACACCAATCAACCCACCGAGCAACAGCGCTACAAACAACCGAACAGTTATCTCTATCAACATGTGTATAAGCTATTTAAGAAAATTCATGCTTACAAAGATAAGAAAATCCCTGCAAAAACGTACTTTTGCGTCCGGTTCCTAAATAATATATATGGTATAAAATGAAACAACAGCTTCGTCCCATTATGTTTGTCGGCACCTGTTCCGACGCTGGCAAGAGCGTGATCAACGCTGCCTTCTGCCGTATCTTCAAGCAAGATGGTTATCAACCCGCTCCGTTCAAAGCACAGAACATGTCGCTTAACTCCTACTCGACACCTGAGGGGGGCGAGATGGGACGGGCACAGGTGGTGCAGGCCGAAGCGTGCGGCATCGCTCCGCATACCGACATGAACCCCGTATTGCTGAAACCGACTGGCGACCAAACCTCGCAAGTGGTGCTCTGTGGCAAACCGATCGGCAACCTTTCCGCCAAGGATTACTTCGGGCGGCACCAACAGAAAGAACGACTTTTCGACGCCGCTACAGCCGCTTTCCAACGATTGGCTGCTCGCTACAACCCGATCGTGTTGGAGGGAGCTGGCAGCATCTCGGAGCTGAACCTGCGGGATCGTGACATCACCAACATGCGTATGGCCCTCCGTGCGGGAGCCGCTACCTACTTGGTGGCAGACATCGACCGAGGCGGTGTGTTTGGATCGGTCTATGGCACGATCGCCCTGTTGCGTCCGGAGGAGAAAGCGCTCATGAAAGGAATTATCATTAACAAGTTCCGGGGAGATGCCTCCTTGTTCGACGAGGGGCGCAAGTTGTTGCATGAGCTGACCGGAGTACCTGTGGTCGGCGTGATCCCCTGGTTCAAGGATATTCAAATTGAGCAGGAGGATTCAGTGGTGCTCGACCGGAAACAGGGTGGTTTCCGAGAGGGAAAGATCAACGTGGCCATCATCCAAGTGGCACGCATGTCCAACTTCACTGATTTCGACGTGTTAGAGATGGATCCCCGCTTCAATCCCTACTATACCAACAACGTGAAAGAGATCGAACGGGCAGACATCATCCTCTTACCCGGCTCGAAGAACACCTTGGGAGATCTGCGCCAGCTGCATAACAACGGCATTGCCGAGGCAATTGTACAGGCATACAAGGCCGGTAAGAAGGTAATCGGTATCTGTGGTGGCTACCAGATGATGGGTGCTCGCATCGAAGATCCGCAAGGTATTGAGGGAAATATCCCGGCGCTTCCCGGCTTAGGATTACTGCCTCAGCGCACCATCTTGGAAGCGGAGAAGGTGACTCGCCAAAGTCGTTTCGCCTTTTTGCCTACCTCAGAAGAGACACGATGCGAAGGATACGAGATTCACATGGGGCACACAGAGCCACTGACGGGGGCCGAATATTCCCCCGTTGCTCGATTGGCCGATGGCCGATTGGATGGTTGTTACCTCAACGATCATTGCTGGGGAAGCTACCTGCATGGCATCCTCGACAACCCCGCCGTACTCGATCACTTGGCCGAAGGGTTCGATGCCGAGGCCACAGCCTCCCCCTTTGACTACAAAGCCTTCAAAGAGACCCAATACGACAAACTCGCCGCCCTCGTCCGCCAGCATGTCGATATGGACTATATTTATCAGACGATGAACTTCTCTATACATAATTCTTATACTGATAAAAGCCACTAAAAAATATGAGGAAAAAGGATATCCTGTAATACCGCATTTGATTGATTCAAGAGGGAAGGGTTACGGGTTCCTTTTCCCCTTTACCTACGCTCCTCCTCCGCTCTTCCTCAATAGCTGCTCTACTGTTCCTCTATACCAAACTCGGTGAAGCTCTAAACCAAAGTCGGTCATCCTCTAATCTCCGAATAGAGGACCTGGGGTATTGCACCGAATTTGGTTTAGCACCGCTGCTGAACTCTGGTTATTTAAGCTAAAGTGCATCGTTTTTGGCATAAACCCTACGGTTTACATACGTGAACCCCATAGTATATACCCGTGAACCATGGGGTATATGGCCTAGAACTATGGGGTACATTATTCTTTAGACTGCCTTTTTGTCACTATTCTGCCTAAGTTCCCCATTTGGCATTGCTTTTGTAAAAGAAATTTATGAGTGTCGCTAATGACACGAAACAAGATCGTAAAACAAAACAAGTAAAGTATATGAGCAAACAAGGTAACATCGGAGTGACCTCCGAGAACATTTTTCCGGTAATCAAGAAATTCTTGTATAGCGATCATGAGATTTTCTTGCGTGAGTTGGTGTCTAACGCCGTGGATGCAACGCAGAAATTGAAGACGTTAGCCTCTGTAGGCGAGTTCAAGGGCGAGCTGGGTGACTTGACCGTACAGGTGAAGTTCGACGAGAATACCATCACCATCTCCGACCGTGGTATCGGTATGACAGCTGAGGAAATTGACAAATACATCAACCAGATCGCCTTCTCCGGTGCGGAGGAGTTCGTGGAGAAATATAAGAATGACGCAGCTGCCATTATCGGACATTTTGGCTTGGGCTTCTACTCTTCATTCATGGTATCTAAGAAGGTGGAGATCGTCACCAAGTCTTACAAGGATGCTCCGGCTATGAAGTGGAGCTGTGATGGTACGCCGGAATATACCATGGAGGAGACCGAGAAGGCCGACCGAGGCACCGACATCATCCTCTACATCGACGATGAGAACAAGGACTTCCTCAATAAGGAGAAGCTGGAGGGGCTGTTGAAGAAATATTGCCGCTTCCTCCCCGTTGCGATCGCTTTCGGCAAGAAGCAGGAGTGGAAGGATGGTAAATATGTGGATACTGATGAGGACAACATCATCAACGACACCACCCCGGCCTGGATCCGCAAACCGTCTGAGCTGAAGGAAGAGGACTACAAGAAGTTCTACCAAGATCTCTATCCGATGAGTGAGGAGCCGCTCTTCTGGATCCACCTGAATGTGGATTATCCCTTCAAATTGACGGGTATCCTCTATTTCCCCCGTATCAAGAGCAACCTCGACCTGCACCGCAACAAGATCCAGCTCTATTGCAACCAGGTGTTCGTGACCGACTCCGTGGAGGGCATCGTGCCGGAGTTCTTGACGCTGCTGCATGGTGTGTTGGATTCGCCGGACATCCCCTTGAACGTCTCTCGTTCCTATTTGCAGAGCGACCAGAACGTGAAGAAGATCTCGGGTCACATCACGAAGAAGGTGGCCGACCGCTTGGAGGAGATCTTCAAGAACGACCGTGCACAGTTCGAGGAGAAGTGGGACAGCCTGAAACTCTTCATCCAATATGGTATGCTGACCGACGAGAAGTTCTACGACCGTGCGGCTAAGTTCGCCCTGTTGAAGGACATCGAGGGTAAGTACTTCACCTTCGAGGAGTACAAGAACTTGATCAAGGATGCGCAGACTGATAAGGACGGCAACCTGATCTACCTCTATACCACCAATCAAGACGAGCAATACAGCTATATCCAAGCCGCCAAAGACAAAGGCTACAGCGTATTGGAGATGAAGGGACAACTCGATGTACACGCCATCGGCCAGATGGAGCAGAAGTTCGAGAAGAGTAGCTTCGTCCGTGTGGATAGCGACACGATCGACAACCTGATCCGCAAGGAGGAGGCTGGCAAGGTGAACCTCGATGAGGAGCAGAAGGTGGCCTTGGTAGAGACTTTCAAGAGCCAGCTGCCGAAGATGGAGAAGACCAACTTCTACGTCACGATGGAGGCCTTAGGCACGCAGGCAAATCCTGTCATCTTGACACAAGGCGAGTATATGCGCCGTATGCGTGAGATGTCAGCCATGCAGCCAGGTATGTCTTTCTATGGTGACATGCCAGACAGCTTCAACTTCGTGCTGAACACCGATCACCCGTTGATCCAGCAGGTATTGAGCGACGAGGCTGCCGCTATCGATGAGCAGCTGAAGGGCGTTCGTGGTGAGATCAAGGGCTGGGAAGCACGCCAGAATGACTTGCGTGAGGCTCAGAACAAGAAGAAGCCGGAGGAAATCACTGAGGCCGAGAAGGAGGACATGACCAACACCAATAAGCAGCTCGACACCCTGCGTGAGCAGCGCAACAAGGTGATCGCAGACTATGCCGCTGGCAACAAGATGGTCAGCCAGTTGATCGACCTCGCACTCTTGGGCAACGGTATGCTGAAGGGTGAGGCACTGAGCAATTTCATCAAGCGCAGCGTGGAATTGATTGGATAACCGATAATAACAATTAAACGGCGATCGAATAAGTGAACCCTCTAATAAAAATAAGTGCTGATAGGAGACTCCTTCTATCGGCACTTATTTTATTGGGATAGTTTCAACAACTTTCAAAAAGGATGATCCGCATGGAACTGCCGCATACGTTCCTCCAAAACAGGGTATAACTCATCCCGCATACGACTGGTGCAAGCTCTCACACCTGGCTGTAAAGAGCCGGTCGTATCTAAATTGATACTGGAAACGCCATAGTGCATCAACTCTGTCACCAACTCTCCACCCGTTAGGCCAGGATAGGAAAGCGAGAAGAAGAAACCATCACCAATCTCCTCCGTCACATCGCGTGGGTAGGTAATCGTGAAACCGTTCGCACAGAAGATGGCCTTCATCCGCTGCGCACGCTCGGCATAAGCCTTCGTGTCCTCCACGAAATTGATCTTTCCCTCTGTAGAGAGGCGAAGCATCTCCGCATAGCCATACTGCGTGGTAGCGGTACAACCCGAAGTAATCATATAGAGAATACTGGCAATAAGCGTCGGGCCAAAGATGCCCGTATCATGATAACGCTCAGCCAATGCCGGGAACTGCCGATCGAAAAGCTTATCACTGATGCAGAGCAAGGCCATACGCTGTCCCGCATAGGAGAAGATCTTCGACGAAGAAAGCATCAACAGGTAGTTGTCGGTATAGCGAGCTACGGTACGCACATAGGGTGGCTCAAAGGGATGTGAGAGGTCATGACGGCTATCCATCGCAAAGTAAGCCAAGTCCTCCATGACAATCGCATCGTACAGAGTCGCCAATTCACCAATAATCTGCAACTCCTCCTCTTCCAACGAGATCCATGCCGGATTATTGGGATTCGAATAGATGATTGCAGCGATGTCGCCCTCGGCTAACTCCTCCTCCAACTTAGCCCGCAACGCCTGCCCTCGGTAGGGAAAAATATCAAACTCTTTCCATTCGATACCTAACATCCGCAACTGCGATTTTTGAATAGGGAAGCCAGGGTCGATGAACAGCACCTTCCGTTTCATCGGATCCCGCTGGCAGCAACCGATAAAACCACCAAAACTACCGGCCACTGAACCTACCGTAGGCACACAAGCACGGGGCGAAATGTCGATGTCGATGAAAGCCTTGACAAAATGGCTGGCTGCCTCCTTTAGCTCTGCAATACCTGCCGCAGCCGGATATTGGCTACCGATACCGCTATCCAACGCACGTTTCTCCGCCTCAATACCATAGCGATTGGCAGGAAGGCCAGGGCTACCCTGGTCCATTCGGATGAAAGGAATGCCCGTCTTCTTCTCTAAATATTGCGCCACAAGCAGGGTCTCCCCGATCGTGGCATGGCTGAGATCAGCCACGTGGTTCACACGCACCGCCTCAGCCACCAATTCATCTGAGAATATTCGCATAACTCTTATTTCCAGTTAGAGAAATCTCGTTTATCGTTCACATGTTTTGCCTTACCCGTCGAGCGTTGGATGGAGTTCGGTGGCAAGATATGCACATTTGGCTTGATACCCATCACGGAGCAGAGACGGTCATACAACGGTTTGATAAATGGCATCTGCTTTGCTGGATTGGGCGAGAAGAACTCCGGACGCAACTCAACATCCAAGTCGAACGTATCCTCGTGATTCTTGCGATCCACGGTGATGAAGTATTGTGGAGAGAAGGCCGGGAACTCCGTCAAGATCGCCTCCACCTGACTCGGGAATACATTCACACCACGGATAATTAACATATCATCCGAACGACCAAGAATCTTACCGATACGTACCGCTGTACGACCGCAACGACACTTCTCATAGATCAAGTGGGTCAAATCGCGTGTACGATAGCGCAAAATAGGCATAGCCTCTTTACAGAGAGAGGTGAAAACCAACTCACCCTGCTCACCTGGTGCTACCGGCTCCAAGGTCTCAGGATTGATGATCTCGGGATAGAACATATCCTCCCACACGTGAGTACCATCTTGGTATTGACACTCGCCACCCACACCGGGACCAGACATCTCTGTCAAACCATAAATATCGATTGCCTTGATGTGCAACTTCTTCTCCAGCTCACGACGGATGCCCCACGTCCAAGGCTCCGCACCGAAAAAGCCGACACGCAACTTCAGGTTCTCGGCCTTCACCGTGTCGCTGTTCTCAATGCACTCCGCCAAGTGAAGCGCATAGGAAGGGGTGCAGCAAAGCGCTGTCGTGCCAAAGTCCTGCATCAACATGATCTGTTTCTCAGAGTTACCTGAAGAGGTAGGCAACTGGATCGCCCCTAATTTCGCTGCGCCATCATGCGCTCCCAAACCTCCGGTAAAGAGACCGTAGCCGTAAGAAACCTGTACCACGTCGCCCGGGCCTATATCGCCTACCGCCAACACACGGGCCACACACTCAGCCCAGTTATCCAAGTCATTCTGCGTATAGGTGCCGACCACCGGCTTACCGGTCGTACCGGAAGAGGCATGAATACGGCGTACCTCACTCATGGGAACCGCCTGCAGACCGAAGGGATACTCATCGCGCAGGTCGTACTTCGTAGTGAAAGGCAGCTTCGTAATGTCATCGATGGAGGTAATATCCTCGGGCTTGATGCCCATCTTGTCCATCTTGCGTTTATAGAAAGGGACCTTCTCATAACAGGTCTTTACGGTCTTTATTAATCGTTCAGTTTGGAGTTTGCGCATCTCTTCACGCGGCATACACTCCATTGCGGGATTGTGAATCATGGTTCTATATCAATTTTTCGTTAAATATTTTATTGCATTATTAGGCAAAGTCGGCCTCCGTCAGGAAAGCCAATTTCTTGATCACCACCGTCTCACGGGCCTTCTCCTCCGGAGAGGTACGCATGACGAGCACCCCCTCACCTCGCCAAAGGAAGGAGTACATGTAGAGAATATCCACCCCAGCCTCCGATAGGATGCGTACCGCCGAGGCGGCACGGCCTGGGATGTCGTCGATACGCAGGGCCAGCACATCGGCCAACTGCACGTTGATACCCTGCTCACGGAGCATCAGATAGGCCTGTGTAGGCTGACTGCAGAGCACACGGTAAATTCCATAGTCTTGCGTGTCCGCAATCGTGGAGGCGATGATCTGGATACCAGCCTGGCTCAACAGCTCCAGCACCTTGATCAGCGTACCGCCCTTGTTCTCGATGAATATAGAGAGTTGTTTGATTGTCATACTTCTTATTGATATACTTTACGTTTATCTACTACACGCACCGCTTTGCCATCACTGACAGGCAACGTGTTTTTCGGCACTAATTTGACGTGAGGCGTCAGCAGGATCTCATCTTTTAGCGCTCGCTGGATACGTTTCTGCAAAGCTTGCAACCGTTGATAATCATCAGTAAAAAGATCCTCTAACTCAACTTCCACCAACATATTGTCGTTGTCATCATCGGTGGTCAGCGTAATCAGGTAGTTGTTGGCCAACTCCGGGAATTGCATCAAGATTTTCTCTATCTGAATGGGGAAGATATTCACACCACGCAACACCATCATATCATCTGAACGACCACGCATCCGATCGAGACGCACATGGTTACGCCCGCACGGACAGCTACGACCTAACACACGGGTTAAATCACGTGTCCGATAGCGCAACAGCGGCATCGCCTCTCGGCAAAGCGTTGTGAGCACCAACTCACCCACCTCACCATCGGGCACTGGCTCTAACGTTTCCGGATCGACGATCTCCACAATATAATAATCTTCCCAGAAATGGAGTCCGTTCTGCTCGGGGCACTCAAAGCCGACACCGGGTCCACACATCTCCGACATACCAAAAGAGTTGTAAGCCTTTACACCCATCATCTCCTCGATGCGCCGACGTTGCTCCTCGCTATGCGGCTCCGCACCAATCGCCAATACCCGTAATTTCGTGTCTCGACGAGGATCCACTCCTACACTATCCATGACCTCTCGCAAACGGGTCACGTAAGAAGGAACGGCATGAACTGCAGTCGTACCAAAATCGGTCATAAACTTGATCTGACGCAAGGAGTTTCCCGCAGCAGCAGGGATCGTCAACATACCCAATCGCTCCGCACCATACTGGAAGCCCAGACCACCAGTAAACATACCGTAACCGCTGGAGTTCTGGAACACGTCGTCAGGCCGCAAGCCCACCATCCAAAGGTTGCGAGCCACCTGATTTGCCCACTCATCCAAATCACGTTGTGTATGGAGAATCACCGTAGGCGTACCGGTCGTACCACTGGAAGAGTGCAAACGCACACACTCACGCAGAGGCACACTGGCCATTCCAAAAGGATAGGTATCTCGCAGATCCTGTTTCGTCGTAAAGGGAATCTTTCGGAGGTCTTGTAAGCTCTGAATATCTTCCGGCTTCAAACCGATCTCGGCAAACCGCTTTTTATAGAAAGGCGATTGCATGCAGTGCACCACGGTCTGTTGCAGTCGCTTCAACTGTAAGGCCTCAATCTCCGTTCGTGAAAGGGTCTCCATCTCCCTGTTAAAATAGGGAGAGGAGTCTTTCGGAATAAACTTTTCCATCTTATTGCTTTTGACTGACAGCCACTCCGCAGTCGAACGCACGGAGATTGGCCTCCACCACTGCCTCTCCCTTGCGAGCAAAGATCGTGGCGATAGCCTGCCGTAACTGTTCCACACTCAGTATCTCAATCGATGGAGCGGCCATACCCAGCAGCACCATATTGGCACCACGGGGATTGCCCGCCTCATGCGCCACCTGCTCAATGTCCATCTTCACTACCGCAGGCAGGGTATCCAATTCCGCCATCAGCTCCGCCTCATCGGGATAATTGGGGATGTTGATGAACGGTTTGCTACTGGTCACGATCACACCCGTCTTCGCTAAATAGGGTAAATAGCGCAGGCTCTCCATCGGCTCCATACTAATCACCACGTCGGCACCGCCCTGCGGGATCAGATCCGACCAGATCGGCTCCGTTGAAAGGCGCAAATTACTCTGCACATCTCCGCCCCGCTGGCTCATACCATGCACCTCTGCCTGTTTCAGATAGAGTCCAGCCGTGGTAGCCGCCTCACCAATCACCGTAGCGATGGAGAGGATACCTTGTCCTCCCACACCACAAAGTATGATGTCTTTTTTCATTTCTTCTCCTCCTTTGCTTTTCTCGCCTCACGGGCATGACGAGCGGCCGTCTGGATACACTCGCGCCGTGGGATAATCACAGACACTCCTTTGTATTCAATCTCTTCCCGGATAATGCGGGTAATCTCCTCCATATTCTTTGGCAGAGGGACTACCACATGCAGATGCTCCGGCTCCACACCCAAGCCTAAGCAAATCGCCTCAAACTTATTGGTGCCAGCGGAATCCTGTCCACCTGTCATACCTGTAGTTAAGTTATCGGAGATAATTACCGTGATCGGACTATGATCGTTCACCGCATCCAATAGACCAGTCATACCACTGTGTGTAAAAGTAGAGTCACCAATGACCGCCACAGCTGGGAATAATCCCGCATCAGCCGCTCCCTTGGCCATCGTAATCGAAGCACCCATATCCACACAGCTTGCTAACGCCTGATAAGGAGGTAAAGCACCTAAAGTATAACAGCCAATATCGCCAAAAACACGATGCGTCGGATAGTCGGCCAATACCTGATTTAATGCCGTATAGACATCCCGGTGTCCACATCCTTGACAGAGCTGTGGCGGACGTGCGGCCAAATGTTTCGCTGGAGCGAAAGCGGAACCGGCAGATTCTCCCAACGCTTTAGCCACCGCATCAGGCGTCAACTCACCTGTGCGAGGCAAATCGCCCGTGAGCCGTCCCTTAACAGGATAACCTGCACCCAACAAACCTTTCACCTGCTCCTCAACAACTGGCTGGCCATCTTCCACGACAAGAATCGCATCATTAGCAGCAGCTAAAGCCTGCACAGCGGCAGCAGGCAGCGGATATTGACTGACCTTTAACAGATTGGCCTTCTCACCTACAACCTCTTTCACGTAATTATAAGCTATACCACATGCCACGATACCCAAACGAGGAGCCTCAGCATGCTGTTCTATCTTATTATACATAGAATCCGCAGCAGCCTGCTCCATATCCGGCTGCTTTGCGATCAAAGCATCATAACGTTTACGGGCGATTCCAGGTAGCAGTACCCAACGCTCCGTACTCACATCCAAAGGTTTCTCCTCCAAAGGCTCACCGACCTCCACGGCTGCACGGCTGTGTGCTAAACGAGTTACGACTCGTAGCACCACTGGCTCACGCAATCGCTCCGACAACTCAAACGCACTGGCCACCATATCATAAGCCTCTTGTTGATTGCTGGGTTCAAAGGTAGGGACCAAGGCAAATTTCGCATAGAAGCGACTGTCCTGCTCATTCTGGCTGGAGTGCATCGACGGATCATCAGCCGCCAACACGATCAAACCACCATGCACGCCTGTAATGGCTGCATTTACAAACGCATCCGCACACACATTCATTCCCACATGCTTCATGCAAACCAGGGCACGTTTGCCTGCATACGACATGCCCAGCGCCGCCTCCATAGCCGTCTTCTCATTCGTACACCAACGACTATGCACCCCACGCTTCTGGGCTAAAGGGTCACCCTGAATAAATTCCGTAATTTCGGTGGAAGGAGTACCAGGATAGGCATACACACCGCTCAATCCGGCATGAATGGCACCTAACGCAATGGCCTCGTCACCAAGTAACAGTCTTTTCATGATAAAACTAAAGCATTTTTCAAACTTAAAGTGGCAAAGTTACAGTTTTCACCCCAATCCAGCAACAATCTATCTGTTTTTGTCCCCAACAGGAACAAAACGAGTACTATTTCCCAGCGAAACGTTTGCGCTCCACCACGGAGCCTTTGGTGTCCACCACTTGAACCTCAAGCGCCTGACCATCGTAGGTAGCCACAACGGCTGTCTCGTTGCCATTCGTCAAGACTGGGAAAGAAATTCGGCCACTGGGAGCTTCAAACTCATAACGATGCTCATGGCCACAGAGCATCAAATCAATGCCAAGGCGATTGAGTGCAGGAACGAATTTCTCCATCACCTCACGTTGCCCATGCCATACGTCAGGACGTGTGGAGGGAGGCATGTGACAGATTGCGATCCGAAAACGAGCTGTAGTAAAAACAGGGTCATTCGCCAAGGTCTCTAACCAAGCAGCCTGTTCGCTGCGATAATTGTCATAATCCGTAATACCCCTAAAATCCGCAACTATCATCCAATACACGATTAAGGGTAGATTTATGAGTCGTTAGTAGCAGCTTTCAGTAAAAAGCAACAGCACAACATCAATATGTAGCCACCATCCCCTTACCCCACA
>JALFJR010000081.1 GCA_022775005.1 Parabacteroides sp. | reverse complement strand
TGCCATTGATTGGAGCCGGAAGGATACGCATCCGGAGGTGTTCGACTATTATCGCCGACTCATCCGCTTGCGCAATGAGCATCCGGCTTTCCGGCTGAATGATGCGGACCTCGTGCGTCGTCACCTCTCGTTCCTTGAGGCGCCCTCCAATGTGGTGGCTTTTAGGCTGGCTGATCATGCCGGAGGAGATACGTGGCGAGACATCATTGTGGTGCTCAATGCCAAGGATTCGGAGGTGAGTGTGTCTATCCCCGAAGGCCATTATGAGCAGGTGGCGCATGATGGACGTATTGACCTGAATGGACTGGGAAAAGTATCAGGAAGTAGTGTCACAGTAGCTCCCCGTTCCGCTACGATTCTGTACAGATGATGGTTGGATTCCCTACCTTATCTCATCAAATGGGGTGATGTTCGTCATTGGTCAGCAGCGGAGGAATGCGGGATAGTATCTTTGTGCTATCGTTTAACCGCTTTATAGTTTGTTGTTATGACCCAGTATTTCATCGTGCCTCGTCGCACAATCACGTTGCTCATCGTTCATTGTACCGCTACACCTGCCGGGCGGGAGGTCTCCTCAGCTGAGGTGGATCAATGGCATCGCCAGCGAGGCTGGAAAGGGATTGGCTATCACTACCTGATCCGGCTCGACGGTACGGTTGAGCCGGGCCGCCCCGAAGCGGAGATCGGCGCACATTGCCAAAACCACAATGCTCACTCGTTAGGCATTTGTTATGTGGGAGGCTTGGATAGCCAGAACCGCCCTGCCGACACACGTACCCCAGCACAACGCCTGGCACTCCGTGCACTCCTCGAAACGCTCCATGCCCGTTATCCTCATGCCCTCATCGTGGGACATCACCTCTTCAATCCCTCGAAGGCCTGTCCCTGTTTCGACGTTGCCACCGAGTATGCCGACCTACAACCGAAATCATCCACTTAAATTAGGCCCCATGAAATGCTGTTTTTACCTGTCGTTCTCCCTCTTCATGCTCCTCCTCGCTGTGTCATGCGTCTCCGCTCGTCGCACTCCGGTGATCCCCCTCCAGTCGGTACGCACAGACACGCTCCAGCTACATACCCTGCACTACGACAGTGTCTTCATCCGCCAAGAGCGTTACCAGGATCGCTCGCATGACACCGTTTATCTGCACGACCGCTCCGTGGAGTATCGCTACCGGCTGCTGCGAGACACGATCCGTGAGATTCGCCACGACTCCATCCCCTACGAGGTTCGCATCGTGGAGCCCTCTCCCACTCGTCGCCTCCCCTCGCTCTCCCAAGCGCTTGGGTGGATAGGCTTGATTCTAATCGCCGGAGCGGGGTGCAGGCTACTGGGGCGTTTTTTGAGAGAAGTGTCACTTCAGCAAAACAGGTAGGTCTGCTTGTTGATTTTGTGTTCGGTTTGCATTATCTTCGCGAGAAGAACAAAAAACGGAGGTACGATGAGTGAGCAGAAGGTAACCGGGAAGCCGAAGCGCATACCCTACGGCATGATGAACTTCGAGCATGTGCGCAGGGACAATTGTTACTACGTTGACAAGACACGTTTCATAGAGAAGATCGAGGACGCAAACAAGTATTTCTTTTTCATCCGTCCCCGTCGCTTTGGCAAGTCACTCACGCTCTCCATGTTGGCGCACTATTACGATGTCAACATGAAGGAGCGTTTTGACGAGCTGTTTGGCGACCTCTATATCGGTAGTCATCCGACACCCGAGCGCAACCAATATCTGATTCTCAACTTTAACTTTGCGGCTATTCATGCCGACTTAGATAATTACAAAGAAGCGATGGACAGTTATTGCGACACGAACCTGTACTATTTCTGTCGCAACTATGCGACGCTTCTCTCTCCAGATATCCAAGAAAGGTTACAAAGGAAAAGTGGTGCTGTGGAGCAATTGGATTGTATCTGTACGGAGTGCCAATCCTTAGGCCTCAAGATCTATTTAATGATCGATGAATATGACCATTTCACGAACAAAATCCTGTCCCATCCCGATACTTTCAGCAAATATCGGGAGGAGACGC
Source organism: Parabacteroides sp. (assembly GCA_022775005.1). Lineage (GTDB taxonomy): Bacteria > Bacteroidota > Bacteroidia > Bacteroidales > Tannerellaceae > Parabacteroides. Next base: position 17,526 of record JALFJR010000081.1, on the reverse strand, counting down.
ATGGCGAGGGTTACATCCGCAAGTTCTATGATGTGATCAAAGACTGTACGAACAAGTCCATCGAGCGTTTATTCATCACGGGAGTCAGCCCTGTGACGATGGACGACCTAACCAGTGGTTTCAACATTGGCTCCAACTATTCCTTAGAACCGGCCTTCAATGAGATGACCGGCTTTACGGAAGCGGAGGTACGGGATATGCTGACCTATTATGCTTCAGTAGAGCCCTATAACCATACGGTGGATAAGCTCTTAACCACCATGAAGCCCTACTACGACAACTATTGCTTTGCGGAAGAGTGCTACGGGCAGACCACCATGTACAACTCTAACATGGTGCTTTATTTTATTGATAAATATAGAACAGGTTTATACCGACTTCCCAAAGACATGCTGGATGCCAACATTCGTTTCGATTACGAGAAGATCCGTATGCTCATCCGCAAGGATAAAGAGTTCGCTCACGATGCCTCCATCATCCAGCGCTTGGTGCAGCAGGGGTTCATCACGGGTGAGATCAAGTCGCATTTCCCGGCGGAGGCGATCGTGGATCCGAACAATTTCGTCAGCCTGCTTTACTATTTTGGGATGGTCACCTATGGCGGGACTCATCGGGGAAATACCAAGTTGATTATTCCCAATGAGGTGGTTCGTGAGCAGATTTTCGCTTACCTTTTGGCGAACTACCATGATAACGATCTTTCATTTGACGCATATGAGTTGGATCAGAAAGCAGAGGCGATGGCTTATGATGGTGATTTTCAATCTTTCTTCGCCTACATCGCTGATCGGTTGCGTATCTTCGCCTCGCAGCGAGATCGGCAAAAGGGTGAGGCGTTCGTGCATGGTTTTACCTTGGCGTTGACCAGTCAGTGTCGTTTCTATCGACCGATCTCGGAGTTGGACAACCAAGGTGGCTATGCGGACATCTTCCTCTCTCCTTTGACCGAGAACTACAAGGACATGGAACACTCCTATATTATCGAGCTGAAATATGCCAAGAGCTCCGACAGTGACGAGCGGCTTGCCCAGCTCTTCGAGCAGGCGAAGGCGCAAGTCAATCGCTACGCCGATTCTGAGATCGTGCGCTCCTCAGTGAAGCATACCACGCTGCATAAAGTGGTGGTTCTCTATCGCAGCATCGACATGGTGCGCTGTGAGGAGGTGATGTAGTGGATATGATAACGAGGAGTGTGGGATATCCGTTTCGTCTATCCCACCTTATCTCATCAAATGGGGTGATGTTCGTCATTGATCAGCAGCGGAGGAATGCGGGATAGTATCTTTGTGCTATCGTTTAACCGTTTTAAATTTTGATGTTATGATCAATTATTCCATCGTGCTTCGTCGCACGGACATTAGTGACGAAAATTCGCCCAAGCGGGCTTATGCCACCGCTCAGTACACGGAAGTGACCGACCTCGATCGTTTCTGTAAGCACATCGCCGACCATGGGTGTGCCTACGACAGGGCCGACGTGGCCGCTATCGCTACCAAGATCGTGGATTGCCTCCGGGAGCAGCTCTTGGCCGGGCAGAAGGTAAAGTTGGGAGCCTTGGGTGCATTTTACATCTCCCTCCAGAGCAAGGGTACGGAGAGTGCCGAGAAGTTCACCTCGTCGAATATCACGGCGGTCAACGTCGTTTGGGAACCAGGCAAGGAGTTCACTAACCTGTTGGCAGACGCTGAGTTCAACCCTGTGCCGACCCGCTCCATCGCCGCTGCTGCCCTCAAGGCGGAGAAGGCCGGTAATGGTGTGGTGGATGTGGCCGCCATCAAGGAGGAGGAGGCCAAAAAGCGTGCGGAGAAAAATCCCTCCAATGAGCCGGAAGCTCCCAATGAGGATGAGAACCCAGACATCGTTTAGTAGGCTATTAGCACTATGAAACAGATGCATACCTATCAGTTCTGGCTTGCTGTCGCCTTGGTGCTCTTTGGCGTTCTGCTCTTGATCGTAGCTTTCTTCCTGCCTCCAGCAGGATTGATTGACCCGACCGTGCTCACGGCTTACGGAGAGACACTCACCTTCGCTGGTGCCTTGATTGGGCTTGACTACAAGTATAAGGTTTCCACACACCATCCGAACGATCCCAATGCACCCTAACGCTGCTCCTTATTCCCTGCACCGCTCGCCCCCAAGGCGGGCGGTCTTGTTTCTATTTATGCCCCCAAATGCGTAGCCTTTATCAAGAAATGCGTTCAAATAGTTGTATATCTTTTCAACTTGTATTTCCTTTGCATAAAAGCAATCAGTGTAAAGAATGACTTGGATTTTTATTGTAATTGGAATAATCTGTGTAGGAGCGATCATCGCTTGCTACAACCATGTGGAGAAATTACACCGCATCATCGAAGAGCGGCAGGAGGATTTGACGAGAGCCAAGGCAGAGGCCGAACGCAAAGAGAATAAGTTGCTGGTCTCTTTCAGCAAACAAACATCAGAATTACGCCAAAAATTAGAGGACACAACCACGGATTTACAAATCACCAAAGCACAATGGGAATGGATGTCGAAGGAAAAGACTGCTTTGACGACTGAGCGAGATCAATGGAAAGCGCAAGCTGAGCAGGCAGCCTCCGAGAACAAGGCACTCCAAACCTTCCAAGCGGACGCCACGGAGGAGATCGCCCAGCTGAAAGCGACCCTCGCCGCCTTGCAGACGGAGAAGGCGGAATGGGAAGAGCGATACCAAGCGGAGAGCCAGCAATGGAGTCAACAGAAACGGGAATTAGTGAACCAGATTCGTCCCACCACTGCCTTATCTATGCAGGTGGCCCCGATAGCAGCACCCGCCCCTTTTGAGTCAGTAGGCATTCTGTTCACGGAGGAGGGAATGGTGTTAGGCGAACGCTCGTCCAGCCATCCGGATCAGCTGACGAATGCCTTAATCTACGAGGGTAAGACAGAGATCCATCCGCTTTTGGAACGAACACGACGAGAGAGCACGCTCTATCCAGCCCTCTATCAACCGGGAAACGGTGTGCCGGTGTTGATCCCCTCTCCGATTCAGCCGATTGTTGCCCAGGGTATGGTTGCTGATTTGCGAGGCGCATTGCAAAAAGCACTCTCCAGCATATCGGGCATTCAACTATTAGACACCGTGGCTCTGCCCATCCGTAACCGGACCTACGGCTACATCCCCGCTATCGCCCTCTATGTGGAAAGTGGGCATTTCTATGTGGATATTGAGGTGGACACACCCCGCTCAGAAACGGGTCAATCCATCCATTATCAAGGAAGTACCGATCAGCTGCGTAACCTCTATTTCTTAGAGAATGGTTGGGCCGTATTCCGTTTTGCCGAGCAACAGGTAGCTGAGCACAAGGCGCAAATCGTCGATCTGATCTTGCAGCAGTTGGCCGTCTTGACAGACCGTCCGGACCTCGACAGAGAGGTGGATATGAAGGGTATCTGGCTGAACCGTTGGAGCTGCGAGGAGACAGCCGAAGTGATTACCACACCAGAAGACTTTCACGACCTGCTGCCGGATATCGATATCTTGGTCGATCATTCCGCCCGTTGCCAGAAAGGGATAGAGAAGGTCAAAGGACACCCCTACACAAAGGTGACGCTACACAACGATTATGAGTATGTATTTGTAGCAGACAGCATAAAATGTGACATAGCGGGTTATGAACGAGGATGGACAATCACCGACGTGATTGAGCAGCAGAAGGTATTTATCCCTTTCTCGGAGATCGTCAGCATCTCCTACTTGGATAGCCTCTGGCTGTCGCCCGAACTGGTGATCGGCGAGGAATTCGCCATGGAGGAGTGGGAGCAATTGGGCAAGGGACTCAAGGAGGCCGCATACGGCGCACGTCCGATCCACATCCAATACCAACCCAAGGAGGGAGCTGCCGTGGAGCAGGATGTGCTCTATCTGTCGCACTACTTCACCCAACAAGATACGGGTGAGATCATCCCCTGGGAACAAACCGCTCCCCTACTCTTTGAAGAGAGTTACTTACATGCGGATTTCCAAGAGTTCGCCGGTTACTCACTGACCACACAAGAGACACAGCTCTTCGCGGCTTATCAAATCAAGCGATTCTGTCTGTACAACTGCCATAAGCCGGGAGCCTGCTACAACGAGACAGACCTCTGGAGCTGCTTCGAGGCGGGATTGCCCGAAATAGCCCGTCAGCTATATCAGCTTTTCCACGAGGAGAAGCGGCAGCAGGTAGCCGCCTTGAGCGAGCAAAGTGGCTACAAGGAGGCAATCGCTCACTTACAGAGCCAGCAAGCATAAGATTTTAAACAAGGAATATAGGCAGAATGTTTGCTGAATACATTGGCAATGTTTATATTCGCGAAATTCAAACTACAACACACGCTATGATCCAAGAGAATTTCATCAAGATTTATGAGGATAGTTTCCAAAAGAACTGGAATTTGCCCGCTTTGACCGATTACGGGAAAGAGCAAACCTTTACTTTTGGTGACGTGGCGACCGAAATCGCCCGCATCCATTTACTCTTTCAAGAATGCCAAATACGACGTGGCGATAAAGTGGCCCTGATTGGCAAGGACAACGCCCGCTGGTGTATCGCCTACATGGCCGTCATCACCTATGGCGCAATCATTGTCCCGATCTTGCAAGACTTCAACCCAAACGACGTACATCATATCATCAACCATTCGGAGTCGGTCTTCCTGTTTGTGAGCGATCGCATTTGGGACTCGTTAGAGGAGGATAAGATCGAGGAGGTCAGAGGTGTCTTCTCGCTCTCCGATTTCCGCTGCCTGCATCAACGGGATGGTGAGAACATTGAGAAATTGGTAAAAAGCTTGGACGAGAAGATGGCAGAGCGTTATCCCAAAGGTTTTCAAGCCTCAGATATTTGCTATGCCGAGCTGGATAATGACAAGATCGTGGAGTTGAACTACACCTCAGGTACAACTGGATTCAGCAAGGGTGTGATGCTGACCGGTAACAACCTGGCCGGCAACGTCACTTACGCCCGCACGCTCGACCTGCTTTTCCGGGGCGAGCGAGAGCTTTGCTTCCTGCCCTTGGCGCACGCCTATAGCTGTGCGTTCAACCTGTTGGTGCCTATGGCGTTTGGTGTGCACGTCTTTCTGTTGGGCAAGATTCCCTCACCGAAGATTCTGTTGAAAGCTTTCGAGGAGGTGAAGCCAAACCTGATCTTGATGGTTCCCTTGATCTTGGAGAAGATCTACAAGAAGATGATCCTGCCGCAGTTGGACAAACGGATGATGCGTTTGGCCCTGAACATTCCGCTTTTAGACAGTCGTATCTATGCCCAGATCCGCAAGAAGCTGGTGGACGCACTGGGAGGTCGTTTCCGGGAGGTCATTGTAGGTGGCGCAGCGATGAACGACGAGGTGACGGAATTCCTTTGCAAGATCAAGTTCCCCTTCACCATTGGCTATGGCATGACCGAATGTGGTCCGCTGATCAGTTATGACCACCATGATGAATATATCCCCGGCTCCTGCGGACAGATCCTGAAAGGCATCATGCAGGTACGTATCGACTCGGATGATCCTTATAATAAGGTAGGCGAGATCCAGGTGAAGGGCGAGAATGTGATGCGCGGCTATTACAAGAACGAGGAGGCGACCAGCAATGTCTTTACCGAGGATGGTTGGCTGCGCACAGGCGACTTAGGCACGATCGACAGTGGCAACCGCATCTATATCCGCGGACGCAGCAAGACGATGATCTTAGGACCGAGCGGACAGAACATCTATCCGGAGGAGATCGAGTCAAAACTGAACAACCTACCCTTCGTGATGGAAAGTGTCGTGGTAGAGCGCAATGGCAAACTGGTCGGTTTGGTCTATCCCGACTACGACACGGTGGATAGTACCGGCATCTCGCATGACGACCTGCCTGTCATCATGGAGGAGAACCGAGTGGCGCTTAACAAGCTTTTAGCTCCCTACGAGGCAGTCTCCGAGTTGCAACTCTATCCGACAGAATTCGAGAAAACGCCGAAAAAGAGCATCAAGCGTTATTTGTATAACCATTAACACGGCGATAAAACGTCAGCAAAATCAGCTACTTATCAGCTTTTTTTGCAAGAACGGTCTAAAAATTCTCAGAAAAAAGTCAGTATATGTTGTACAACATATTTGTAGAATACTTACCTTTGCACCGTCATAAAGACAAAGAGAATAAGATTGTTTAGACCGTTTAAAAAAGAAAAGAAAATGAAAAAGTTAGTTGCTTTTGCTGCCGTTATCGCAGCTGTATCATTCGCATCATGTGGTAATAACGCCACTGAGAACACTGAGTCTGTCGCAGAGACAGCAGAACCTACTGTAGTTGAGGAGGCTCCTGTTGTTGAGACTGCTCCAATGGATTCTGTAGCCGTTGAGGCCGTTGACAGTGTAGCCGTTGAGGCAGCTCCTGCTGAGTGATCGAAGTTGGGACGTATGTATATACGCCCCAATTAACGCTCAAAAGAAGATGATGACAGTCTGTATGTGTTAAGCATACAGACTTTTTTTGTATATACACAAACAGTACATATATAATAACTAAAACAAAAATGAAACGACTCCTACTTATCCCCATCCTGTCAGGTATGACTGGATTCTTGTATGCGCAAGCCCCTGCAGATACGACCTTGAACCTTCAGAACATTGAGGTGCAGGGTGCACGTTTCGCTGGATTGAGTGAACGTCAAGGTATGCGCTACCTGAACGTGAGCCAGAACTTGAGTAGCGTAACCAACACCACAGCCGAAGCATTGCGCCAGTTGCCCTCCGTCATCACCGACATAGAGGGAACGGTTACCTTCCGTGGCAGTAACCAGGTGGGTATGCTGATCAATGGCGTGCCTTACGGATTGATGGAGGAGTATAGTGGTGACGTATTGATTCAACTGCCTGCGCTCTTTTTCGATCAGTTGGCCATGGGAGCCAGCCCTCGTATCGACTGGGTGCCCGATGGTAACGCCGGTGTACTGAACCTTTCTCCCCGCCTCTATACGGCTGACGACTCTCCCTTGCAAGTGACCGTAGGAGCCGGATGGCACGAACGCTACAATGCCGGAGCGGTGTTGAACCTGCATCCGGGCAAGTGGTCGATCAACGCCAAGTATGACTACAGACGGGAATACCGCATGCGCTCTTTTAGTAAATCGACCACGACAGCCAAGAATCGCCAGGAGATGAACAACAACGCCAGCGCTCGCCCCGATGTGCATGTAGCTGACCTGCATGTAGGTTATGCGCTCTCCGATCGTGACCAACTCAGCGTGCATGGCTTGTATCATTTGATGGATTACAGCCGTTACGGACGCATCAACAACCAGGTGTTCAACCCGAAAGGCGAGCAGATGAAACATGTCATCCGTAACCGCTACAACGATCAACGCCAAGAGGGCTATGGTGCGGAGGCAGCTTGGACACACCGTTTCTCAGACACACAAAGCCTGCAAGCCCGCTTCAACTACAACAACTTCGCCTACGACGAGGACAACGATTTCAAGAATGAGAATCCGAAGACCGGCGCTATCGTAGCTGAGGATAATCAATTTATCAATAAAGACAAGAAACTCTACTATTGGCAATTAGGCTATCAGGCTGACTTCGCAGATGGCTGGAGCCTGCGTGCCGGATACATGGGTCGTACCCGCAGCGAGACGTATGAGACCCATGTGGCTGTCAAAGGCGAATCGGGTTTCGTGGAGACCAAGGAGAAGAGCTACCTCTACGACTATGATCGCACGCTCAACCTGCTTTACGCCTCTCTGGGCAAGCAATGGGGAGCCTTTCACGCTGAAGTGGGTGCGCAAGCTGAACTGAGCCATGCCAAGATGAGTCTTGTAGGTGGTGGAACGACCAACACAGCGAACCTCGACCCAGAGGCCACCAACCGCTTCCATCTCTATCCCCGAGCAACCTTCAGCTATCGCGTCGACAAGCAGCAACAGCTATCGTTGAGCTATCAGCAGCGGGTGATCCGTCCGACCGGTGCCTACTTGGCTCCCTTCAAGGACACCAGCGACGCTACCCATATTTTCCAAGGTAATCCCGATTTGAAGGATGAGATCATCAACCAAGTGGAGTTGGGTTACACCTTCTCCTCTCCCGCTTTCCGCTTGACGCCCGCTGTCTATTACCGTAACCGGTCGAACCGCATCATGGAGGTAGCGATTCCGGAGGTAGAAGACAACTATTGGCAATACCTGAATGTGGATCACAGCCAGACGGTGGGTGTGGATCTTTCCGGCAGCTGGAATCCCTGTCGCATCTTGACCGTAGGTTTCTCCGGCGATCTTTATCGGGATGAGATTGATGGCCACTCCATTGGCTTCGATACTAAAAAGTCGATGACCTGTTGGGATGTGAAGGGCAACGTGAACGTAGCGATCACCCCGACCACAAATTTCCAGGTAGATGGTTTCTATGTGTCTGATCAACTCACGCCGCAAGGTAAGATTAAGCATCATTACAGCGTGAACGCCGGATTGTCGCAATACCTGTTGCAGCGTAAGCTCTGCGTGAACTTGAGCATCAATAACATCTTCGACAGTTTGGAGGAGGTGACGATCATTGACTCATCCGCTATGCAGATGACGCAAAAGCGAAACCGAGACGCACAAGTGGCCTGGTTGACGCTGACCTATGCGTTATAAACGGTAGCCTTCTTCTGTTTTATCACTTTCAGTTGCCGATTATCTTACGTTTTATAAGTAATCGAACTGAAAAAATTTCGAATTATATTTGGTGGTTCGAAAAAAGACAGTAACTTTGCAGCCGTTCTGAAAAAGGATATAAATGAATAAATAAACAGAAAAAAGATGACACGCAATACGCTACAAGATCTCCTTATTTCCCTAAGCGGTATTCTACTCTGGCAGCAGGATAGGAAGTGAGATTGTATGGCTTTGCGCAGCATTAATCATAAAGAAAAAGTCTTTCTCACTTCCTTGTGAGAGAGGCTTTTTTTAATTGTAAAGCATAATAGAAGAAAAAGTAGACATAAATTATGGCAGAAAGATTATTTATTTTCGACACGACATTGCGTGATGGAGAGCAGGTGCCCGGATGCCAGCTGAACACCGTGGAGAAGATCCAAGTGGCGAGAGCCCTGGAGCAACTGGGTGTAGATGTCATCGAGGCAGGTTTTCCGGTATCCAGTCCCGGAGATTTCAAGAGTGTGGTAGAGATCGCCAAGGCCGTCACATGGCCTACGATTTGCGCCTTGACCCGTGCGGTGGAGAAAGATATTGACGCTGCAGCGGAAGCCTTGAAGTACGCAAAGCGTGGACGTATCCACACGGGTATCGGCACGTCGGATTCACACATCAAATATAAATTCAACTCCAACCGTGAGGAGATCATCGAGCGCGCTGTGGCGGCTACGAAATATGCTAAGCGATTCGTTGAGGACGTGGAGTTCTACTGCGAGGATGCGGGACGCACAGAGAATGAGTATCTGGCTCGTGTGGTTGAGGCGGTGATCAAAGCGGGTGCTACTGTTGTGAACATCCCCGACACTACCGGCTATTGCCTGCCGGATGAGTATGGCGCCAAGATTCGCTATTTGATGGAACACGTGGATGGTGTGCATAACGCTATCCTCTCTACGCACTGCCACAACGATTTGGGTATGGCTACCGCCAACACCGTGCAGGGTGTCTTGAACGGTGCCCGTCAGGTGGAGGTCACGATCAACGGTATCGGTGAGCGTGCCGGTAACACCTCGTTGGAGGAGATCGCCATGATCTTCAAGAGCCACAAGGAGCGTGAGATCATCACTAACATCAACACAACCAAGATCTATGGCACCAGCCGTATGGTCTCCAGCTTGATGAACATGCCGGTACAGCCCAACAAGGCAATCGTCGGTCGCAACGCCTTCGCACACTCCTCAGGCATTCACCAAGACGGCGTGTTGAAGAACGTACAAACCTATGAGATCATCGACCCGAAAGATGTGGGTATCGACGATAACGCCATCGTATTGACCGCTCGCAGTGGCCGTGCTGCCTTGAAGCATCGTTTGCATGTCTTGGGCGTGGAGCTGGAGCAAGAGAAGTTGGATCAGGTTTATCAAGACTTCCTGCGCTTGGCGGATCGCAAGAAAGACATCAACGACGACGATGTCTTGATGTTAGTCGGCAAAGATCGCACAGCGACACACCATATTAAATTAGAGTATCTGCAAGTGACCAGTGGCGTAGGCGTGCAATCCGTAGCCAGTGTATGCTTGAGCTTAGCGGGTGTGAAACGCTACGAGGCCGCGGCGGGTAACGGCCCGGTAGATGCCGGTATCAAGGCCGTGAAGAAAGCGATCAGCAACAGCGACATGACCATCCAGGAGTTCTTGATCCAAGCCATCAACAAGGGCAGTGACGACACTGGAAAGGTACACATGCAGGTCGAGTATAAAGGCAACACCTATTATGGTTTCTCTGCCAACACAGATATCATCGCCGCTTCCGTAGAGGCCTTCATCGACGCAATCAATAAGTTCATCATCGAATAAAATAAAGCAGAACAATGAGCAAGACATTATTTGAGAAGATCTGGGATAAACACGTAGTAGATACGTTGGCTGACGGTACGATCCAGTTGTATATCGACCGTCTCTATTGCCATGAGGTCACCAGTCCACAAGCCTTCGCCGGACTGCGTGCCAGAGGTTTGAACCCCTTCCGTCCGCAACAGATCACCTGTATGCCGGATCACAATATCCCCACGTTGCATCAAGATCAACCAATTCAGGATCCGGTCTCTAAGAACCAGGTTGATACCTTGGAGAAGAATGCCAAAGACTTCGGACTGACCTATTACGGTCTGCAACACCCGAAGAACGGTATTATTCACGTTGTAGGTCCTGAGACTGGCCTGACGCAACCGGGTATGACCATCGTTTGTGGTGACTCACACACCTCTACTCACGGTGCGATGGGTGCGATCGCCTTCGGTATTGGTACCAGCGAGGTGGAAATGACCTTGGCTACACAGTGCATCATGCAACGCAGACCGAAAACGATGCGCATCACGATCGACGGACAGCGCAAGCCGGGTGTGACCGCAAAGGATATCGCCCTCTACATCATCAGCCGGATGAGTACCAGCGGTGCGACGGGCTATTTCGTGGAGTATGCCGGTGAAGCCATCCGTAACACAACGATGGAAGAGCGTCTCACCATCTGCAACCTCTCGATCGAGATGGGTGCCCGTGGTGGCATGATCGCTCCGGACGAGGTGACATTCGCCTACCTAAAAGATCGTGAGTTCGCACCGAGAGGTGAGGCTTGGGAGAAAAAGGTGAGCGAGTGGCGTGAGCTGTATAGCGATCCCGACGCACAGTTCGACAAAGAGATTGTTTATCGTGCGGAAGATATTGAGCCGATGGTAACTTACGGTACCAATCCCGGTATGGGTATGGGCATCCGTGAGACAATCCCCTCGTTGGAGAGCGTGGATGAGGCTGGTCGCATCTCTTATCAAAAGTCTTTGGCATACATGGGCTTCCAGGCTGGAGAGCCGATGCTGGGAAAAGCCATCGACTATGTATTCTTAGGTAGCTGCACGAATGGTCGCATCGAGGACTTCCGTGCGTTCGCCTCCTTGGTGAAAGGCAAGCAGAAAGCGGCAAACGTCATCGCATGGTTAGTTCCGGGTAGTTGGCAAGTCGAGCATCAAATCCATGCGGAGGGTATCGATAAAATCTTGGAAGAGGCAGGATTTGAATTGCGTCAGCCCGGTTGTTCCGCTTGCTTGGCGATGAACGAGGACAAGATCCCCGCAGGAAAATATGCCGTTTCCACCTCCAACCGTAACTTCGAGGGTCGTCAAGGACCAGGCGCTCGCACCATTTTGGCCGGTCCGTTAGTAGCCGCTGCTGCCGCAGTGACCGGAAAGATCACGGATCCGAGAGAGTTACTATAAATTATGAATCATCAATTAGGATTTTTTCCATGAAACAGAAATTCAACATCATAACAAGCACATGTGTTCCCCTCCCCTTGGAGAATGTGGACACTGATCAAATCATCCCGGCTCGCTTCCTGAAGGCGACGACCAAGGAGGGCTTCGGAGAGAACCTCTTCCGTGACTGGCGCTATGACAAAGCAGGCAACAAGATCTCTACGTTTGTCTTGAATGACCCCACCTACGGCGGACAAATCTTAGTGGCCGGCAAGAACTTCGGTTCAGGCTCCAGCCGCGAGCATGCCGCTTGGGCCATCGCGGACTATGGTTTCCGTGTCGTGGTTTCCAGCTTCTTCGCCGATATCCACAAGAACAATGAGCTGAACAACTTCGTGTTGCCGGTCGTTGTGTCGGAGGGCTTCTTGGCTGAGCTGTTCGATTCTATTTTCAAGAATCCCAAGACAGAGGTGGAGGTCAACTTGCCGGAGCAGACCATCACCAACAAGGCGACAGGCAAGAGCGAGCATTTCGAGATCAATGCCTACAAGAAGGATTGCTTGATCAATGGATTGGACGATATTGACTACCTGTTGGCAAACAAAGCGAAGATCGAAGCCTACGAAGCAAAGCGTTGAGATATGATTGAGATCATGGATACCACCCTCCGTGATGGAGAACAGACTTCGGGTGTCTCTTTTGCGGCTCACGAGAAGCTCAGCATCGCACAAGTGTTGCTGGGAGACTTGGGGGTGAACCGCATCGAGATCGCCTCTGCTCGCGTCTCAGAGGGGGAATTTGAGGCCGTGCGACGAGTCGCCAACTGGGCGGCTCGCACTGCTCACCTCGATAAGCTGGAAGTGCTGGGGTTCGTGGATGGCACAGTCTCACTCGACTGGATCGAATCTGCCGGATGCCGGGTGATGAACCTGCTCTGCAAAGGCTCGTTCAAGCATGTAACCGAACAGCTGCGCAAAACCCCGCAACAACACTTGGATGACATCACGGCGGTAATCCAGGAGGCCACTCGGCGCAAGATTGATGTGAATGTCTATTTAGAGGATTGGTCGAACGGCATCCAGCACTCCGCGGATTACGTATTCTTTATGGTAGATCACCTGAAGGAGCTTCCCATCAAGCGCTTCATGCTTCCTGACACATTAGGCATCTTGAATCCAGGCAATACGTATGACTATTGCAAGCAGATGGTGGATCGCTATCCGGATCTGAACTTCGATTTTCATGCGCACAATGATTACGACTTAGCGGTAGCCAATGTTTATTCCGCCATCCGTGCCGGTATCAAGGGGGTACACACCACCGTGAACGGATTGGGTGAGCGTGCCGGTAACGCCCCGTTGAGCAGTGTCTTGGCCGTGATCAAAGACCAGTTGCACGAGGAAACCAGTTTGCGAGAGGAGAAGATCAACAAAGCGAGCCGTCTGGTAGAGACCTACTCCGGCATCCACATTCCGCCCAACAAACCGATCATCGGCGAGCATGTCTTCACGCAATGCGCCGGTGTCCATGCGGACGGTGACAGCAAGAACAACCTCTATTGCAACGAGCTGTTGCCAGAGCGTTTCGGTCGTGTCCGGGAGTATGCCTTGGGCAAGACCTCCGGCAAGGCCAACATCCGCAAGAACTTGGAGGCATTGGGTATAGACCTGGATGAGAACTCCATGCGGAAGGTCACCGAGCGCATCATCGAGTTAGGCGACAAGAAGGAGATGGTGACTCCGGAGGATCTGCCCTACATCATCAGCGATGTGCTACACCACGACAATATGCAGGAGGAACAGCGTATTCGCATCCTCAACTACTCACTGTCGTTGGCACAGGGCTTGAAACCGGTTGCCTCCTTGAAGGTGGAGATTAACGGCGAGGCTTACGAGGAATCGGCCTCTGGCGATGGTCAATACGATGCCTTCGTACGTGCGTTGCGACACATCTATTCCCGACTGAATCGTCCATTCCCGATGCTGACCAACTATTCCGTCTCGATCCCCCCGGGTGGACGCACGGATGCCTTCGTGCAAACCGTGATCAGCTGGAACTATGCGGGCATAGATTTCAAGACACGCGGCTTGGATGCCGACCAAACCGAGGCGGCGATCAAAGCGACCGTCAAGATGCTAAACCGCATCGAAGAACAATGACAGAAACAAGCAAAAGAATAAAAACTATACAAACAAAATGGAACTGAATATAGCAGTACTGCCCGGAGACGGCATCGGCCCTGAGATCTCTGAGCAAGGTGTAGCGGTGATGAGTGCCGTGTGTAAGAAATTTGGTCACGAGGTGAATTATGCTTACGCCCTCTGTGGTGCAGATGCGATCGACAAAGTAGGCGATCCCTTCCCCGAAGAGACCTTCCAGATCTGCCAAGAGGCTGATGCGGTGCTCTTCTCTGCCGTGGGTGACCCGAAATTCGATAACAATCCGACGGCTAAGGTTCGTCCGGAACAAGGTTTGTTGGCCATGCGCAAGAAATTGGGGCTTTTCGCCAACATTCGTCCGGTACAAACCTTCAAATGCCTGTTGCACAAGTCTCCGTTGCGTGCGGAGCTGGTTGAGGGCGCTGACTTCCTCTGCATCCGCGAGTTGACCGGCGGCATGTATTTCGGCGAGAAATACCAGGACAATGAGAAGGCCTACGACACCAACATGTACACTCGTCCGGAGATCGAGCGCATCTTGAAGGTTGGTTTCGAGTATGCCATGAAGCGTCGCAAGCACCTCACGGTCGTGGACAAAGCTAACGTATTGGCCTCTTCTCGCCTGTGGCGTCAGATCGCCCAGGAGATGGCACCCCAGTATCCGGAGGTGAAGACCGACTATATGTATGTGGACAATGCCGCAATGCGCATGATCCAAGAGCCGACCTTCTTCGATGTGATGGTGACTGAGAACACGTTTGGTGACATCCTGACCGACGAGGGTTCTTGCATCAGTGGATCCATGGGATTGCTTCCCTCTGCTTCTACGGGTGAGAGCACGCCGGTCTTCGAGCCGATCCATGGCTCTTGGCCGCAGGCAAAAGGCTTGAATATTGCCAATCCGTTGGCACAGATTCTCTCCGTAGCGATGTTGTTCGAATATTTCGACTGCAAGGAAGAGGGTGCCTTGATTCGTGAGGCCGTAGATGCCTCTTTAGATGCCAACGTACGCACACCGGAGATCCAAGTCGAAGGCGGTGCGAAGTACGGCACGAAAGAGGTAGGTGCTTGGATCGTCAACTACATCAACGAGAAGAGTAAGTAAGCCTCACTATTTCGCCATTTCCAGCAACGCATCAATCGTTGCTTTATCATAACCCATCTGTAGCGCTTTCTTAAAATCGAGCGCTGCGGATGGTTTTTCAAATTGAGCCAGTTTGATTTTGCCTCTCAGCACATAGAGCGAGGCGGTAGGTTCACTCTCTACAAACACCTTATTGATATCGCCCATAGCCCGTGCGTTCTTTCCCATGCGGAAATAGAGATCTGCCCGCTCCTCATACAATGTCCAATCCTTAGGCATCTCGCTGATCAAGTAATTAAAAATCCGCTCACTCTCAAAAAAGTTGCCTCGGATCTTCTCTAACAAGGCGAACCCCAATCGAGCTTTCACCGACTTTTCGTTCACATTGAGCAGCCGATCGAAATCCTCCTCCGCCCGTAAGAGTTCTTTCTGGTCGAGGAAGAGGATACCGCGCGCATAGAGCGCATCCTGCTTGTCGGGGTTCAGGGCCAACAGGGCATTGTAGTCGTTCAGCGCCTTATCAATCTCCCCCATCTCCGTATAAAGTTCCGCTCGATTCTGCAAGATCGTCTCATGCTGCGGATAGCGACTCAACGCTGCGCTATAGGATACCAGAGCCTCCTCCAACAACCCTTGCCTGCGCTGAATCGTCCCTAAATTCATGAGCAGCGCATAATTGTTGGGATTGGCCGGTTCTAATCGCATCGCCGCCTTCAAGCTCTCTCCCGCCGCCAGCAAATCATTTTGATCCAACAGATCGAAACTTTTCTCTACAAATTGCTCATACGTTTGTGCCTGCACCCGCTCTCCCATGCCAATGCATGCCATCGTGATGAGCATCATAAACAGCTTATTCTTCATCGGAAACGCATAGTCTTTTTAAGTAGCGCAAAACTACACAATATTTCGCTCGTTTCGTCAGAATCAAAAATCTTTATACCTTTGCCAACATTTCATAACTAAACAAAGTAAATATATTTTATGGTATTCTTAGCAATTGAGGCCAATTCACAGATCGAGACGGCATTCCGCTCGCTGGTAGAGCATGGCACCCAACTGGGATTCACCTTAATCAAAGCACTTGCCGTTTTTCTGGTAGGTCGATTGATCATCAATCTATTAAACAAACTGATCACTAAGATTCTCAGTAAAAGAGACATCGATCCCTCCATCAAGACCTTTACGAGCAGTTTGGTTAATGTCAGCTTGACCATCTTATTGATCATTTCCGTTGTAGGTGCGTTAGGTGTACAAACTACCTCTTTCGCCGCCCTGTTAGCCTCTGCCGGTGTAGCAGTAGGTATGGCGTTGAGCGGCAATCTCTCTAACTTTGCAGGCGGTCTAATCATCTTGCTTTTCAAACCGTATAAGGTAGGCGATTACATCGAAGCTCAAGGTATCGGAGGCACGGTACAAGGCATCCAAATGTTTCACACTATCCTGCGAACCGTGGATAACAAAGACATCTTTATCCCAAATGGCTCGTTGAGCAGCGGTGTTGTGACCAACTTCAGCAAGCAATCAACCCGACGTGTAGATTGGACTTTCAGCGTGGAGTATGGCAGTGATCACACAAAGGTAACGCAGGTGATTGAGCTGGTCTTGGCACAAGACACACGTATCCTGCCCGATCCCGCACCTTTCATTGCGCTCTCAAAACTGTCAGACAGCAGCGTTGATTTCACAGTGCGTGTATGGGTGAAGAGCGAGAACTATTGGGGAGTCTTTTTCGACATCAATAAGGAAATCTATGCTACTTTCAATCGAGAGGGCATCAATTTCCCCTTCCCTCAGCTTACTGTACATCAAGCAAAATCATAAGTAAATTTCCAGATTCCACAGTGTGGCGGGGAATTTTTCCACAACCGCCACACTCCTTCCCCACTACCTACCCTTCTCCTATCTCCTTTCATAATTTTGCAAAATACAGATTATCATACACTTATAAAAATATCACTTAATAAAAACCATTTGGCATAGATCTTGCTTTATTATTAGCGAGTTTAGGATGTAAGATTTAAAATATATGTGTTTGTTTGCATGATAGATTCCTCCGCACAGAGATCTCTGTCATACAAATAAGCTTAATTCAAGTGATATTATTGAGTAGATTAGATTTCTGACCGCCCTGCCTGCGAAGGTCGGACGGTTTCCCAATCAACTATATAGTTTCATGATATTACTATATAAATACACTGTTTACATTTTTAGTAGTTTTGGAATAGCCTTGTTCGTGAGAGCAGGGCTTTCTTATTCTGACGAAATCTCAAAAAAATTACGTTTTTATTTGCGGATTATCAAAAAACAGCTACTTTTGCTGCCGAAATAATAAAACAAACAGATGAGAACATTCGTAAATACATATTGGTGGTGGCGCTCTTTACAACTCACAAAGTCGTAAGGGACGAAGGCCGTATGTAT
>JALFJR010000077.1 GCA_022775005.1 Parabacteroides sp. | reverse complement strand
ACATTGAGGTTGGCCTTGGCTGCCCAACCCCCTCGCTCATCAAAGTCGGTCATACGCAGCTCGTTCACCCATACCTCACCGCTCTTGATGGTATTGCTGTTGTTGCGCACACCGATCATGATCACCTTCACCTCCGCCAGGCTCGGATTACCTACGATGCTGATGCGGTTGCGAGGGTTATCGGGGTCGTTCTTGGCATAGACAGCGGTGTAGCTGACGTTGCCCTGCCCCTGCCGTTTCAGCTTGTTGCGCTCCAATTTCAAGTCGGTCAAGGCCTCTAACGAGAAGTCTAACTTGTTCGCCATCGGCCATACCTTCTCCTGGTCGGCACTGTTGTTGGTATTATACAAGATGGAGCTATGAGGCGTCAGCTCCATCGGCACCTCATACTCATAGTAGTTGTTCTTATAGTCCGATCCCAGACGGATAAAGACGGAGAAATCGCCATTCGAAAGGCTGGTCTCATCCTCGATCGGAGCCTCCGCATGGGCAAAGAGCTGCAACCGTTTGTAGCGGCGCAGGTCGTAGGCGGTCGATTTATACACCGCACGGGCATCGGCCGGCGACAGGTTCGTGACCTTCATCGAGAGCGCCTGCTCATTCTGCTGCAACAGCTGCGGTTGGCTGGAGTCGAACATACGGCTCACGCCCGGCGGCAACACGTAGTTGACCGGCTGACGCTGCCCATTCTCCTCAATATTGATGGAAGAAACCACCAACTCCGCATTGGTCTTGGGCGGAATCTTGGGGTTGGAAAGATCCTGCGTATAGGTACGCCAATCGCCACGCACCAACTCGAAGGAACCGAAACGGAGTACGGTCGAATCCCGGAAACCGGTCATGTACATACGCATGAAGCGGATGGTCTTGAAGTCGCGGATCGCGCCCACCGTCTTTTCGTAGCTTTTCACCGGGATCTTGAACAGGTACCACTTCACCGTCGCACGGTCGCCATTCATCAAGGTTACCTCCGGCGTACGCACATCCACGATGTTGTTCACACCGACCTGCAAATCCTTCGGGCGCAGGGAGATCTTATACTCAAAGTATTTCTCGGTCTCGTTGAGGGTGTTATCGCCGTTGATGTCCTCCACGTCGGGCGTGCTCTTTCCAGCGGTGGCATAGCGCTGGTCTGAATCTGCCGAGTTGCCCTCCGTACCGTTATAGTGCTTATAGCGCTCCAGCACGCTCAGCTCCTTCTGATCGTAATCATCGCCTCGATAATAGTGGTAGTTATCGCCCGCCGGGTCATTGAAGGGCGAGAAGGGATCCTCCATCATCTGCTCGATGGTGCCAGCGGAGAGCTTCGTGCGCAGCTTCTCCAAATACTCCGCATAGGTCGGGAAGGTCAACTCCTCATCCGAGGAGAGGCCGTTCAAACCCACATCCTGCAGCTTACGGTTGTTGGCATCGAAGGCATAACCGGTGCTCTGCGTGCGAGGCACCTTACCCCAGATGGTCGTATCAATCTTGGAGAGGTCGCCATCCACCGGCAGACCGTTCTCAAAGAACTTCTTCTCATCTTTCAGGATGTCCTCGGAGATCTCACCCAAGTTGAAATAGAGGTCGCCTCCCTCTGCGGTCGGCTTGTCGATGTAGGGATCCATCAACCAGAACTCGATATACTCATAGTTGGCCGACTCTAAGTCGCTCGGCTCGATCTTACGCATGATGCCACCCCAACGCTGCTCCGGATTGCCCAGCGTACCGTCGGGGTTGACGTTCTCCGCATCCAAGTTATAGGGACCGCGCTGGTTGGGATAGAAGGCCAAGTTCAAGACGGAGAGCGTGGTGTTGTCGTTGGTGCCCAACTCCTTGTTCGGATAGATCTCCTTATAGCCTACGCCACGAGTCTCGTGTTTGGATAGGTCGTCCATCGTCAGGTGACGGGGACGAGAAGAGGAGCTCTTTCGGGTGAAGATACCATCCACGGTGTACCAAGCCAAGAGCGCACGGTTCTTGCCATAGGCAATATCGTTCACCTTCATCGCCTCGGGGAACTTGGCATCCGCCCCATCCTCGTAAGGAGTACTGGCCAAACTCCAGGCATAGGGATTCAGCAGATCCATGCCGCTCTGGGTCGTCTCGAAATCATCCAAATAGGAATAGCCTCCCGTGTATTCATTCTCATAGTGGCCGGCAATCAAGTTGGCGAACTCCGCATTGAACGAGATCTGGCTGGGTTTGGTCAGCGTCAAGAGCGGCAGTTTATCGACCACATTGGTCAGCCATTGGCTCTCCGCCTTATAGGAGGCGTTCAGACCCCACAGGGTGTTCTTGATCGACTCGCTACCCAACGTAGTCTTCACGGTCATCGGCATCTCCGACATGTGCATGATCGTTCCGCCCAAGGTGAAGTCTTTCGAGAACTGGTAGTTCAGATCCAAACCGACCATCGTCTTCCGCTGCATGTTGTAGGTGGATTGATTCTCCAAGGAGACGCTGACCGGCGTACCGCTGGCGATGATGCTCTCATTCAAGATAGTCACTCGTCCTAAACTATAATCCACCGTATAGTCCACATTCTCGGTCAAGGTCACGCCTCCCGCCGTCACACGTACCGATCCACGAGCCACATTGGTAGCCCCCAAGTCCAGCTCCGCCCCGGAGGAGGCTTTGTACTCACCACTCAGCATGAACTTATTCTTCTCCGCAATCTGCCGAGCCACGGTCAGCGTCGAGTCATACAGCTCCTGGAAGACATACTTATCGGCGTAGGTCGGGCCAACCTGCTCCCGCAGCTTCGAGCCAAACGGCTCCACGCAGGGGAAGATGACCTTACCCGTCTCCGACTGAATGGTATAGCCCTCCACAAAGTCGAAGAAGCCATCCGGGTTGGGATTGCTATAGGTGTCCAAACGATCCAATCCCAGCACACGAATCAACAGCTGATTGGCGGTATTGCCCTCAGGCAGGTAGTTCACGTAGGTACCTGTCGAGTCGCTCTGATACATCACGTTCAGCTTGAACTTCTCCTTCTGCACCGAATAGGCTCCCAAGGAATAGACATTCTTCATCATCAAGTCCCAATAGCGCATATCGGGCGACATGGTCGTACCTTTCAACAGCTTCACATAAAGACAGTCGATGGTGTTCGTCTTGCTATCCGTAGAGAACTCACCCACCTGATAGGTCTTGCCCCCATAGATGAAGCTGAAAGCCACACCCAACACCTCATCCGGCTGCAACTGGGAGCGCAGCGAGATATAACCCAATTTCTTATTCAAGGTATATTCAGAAGCCTCCAACAGGCGGGCACTCTCGATCTTCTCAAAGTCTCGCCCACCCTCAAAGGTGCCACTCAGTGCCTGCGTCACCTGGCTGATGCTACGGGCATCGGAGAACTGCGTGTTCAACGTCGTATAGAGGTTGTTGGCCTCGTTATAGGGACGGGCATCCGTGCCGGACGGGATCACTCCCGTAGCGATATGCGCCTGGTTGTTCTCTGCCAAGTCGGTAAAGGCCACGATATTGCGGCTTTGGTCATAGCTGCTTCGTTTGTTGGTAATCCACACCTCGATACGAGAGATCTCGATGCCGGAGGTGATTGTCGGCAACGACTCCATGAACTTATCGTAATTATCCCGGAAGTAGTGTGAGAGGAAGAAATG
Organism: Parabacteroides sp.; assembly: GCA_022775005.1. Taxonomy (GTDB): domain Bacteria; phylum Bacteroidota; class Bacteroidia; order Bacteroidales; family Tannerellaceae; genus Parabacteroides. Next base: position 9,766 of record JALFJR010000077.1, on the reverse strand, counting down.
GCGGTTCTCATCATACTCATCCACCTTGATCTCAAAGGGCTTGGTCTGCACACCGCCCTTCGAGCTGACCGTTTTCGACTCCGACTCCTGCTGCGCAAAAAGGGTGTTCACCCGCAACTTGCCAAACTGCAAATCGGCCTTCATACCGAAGAGCGCCGCTCCGCCATTGATCAAGCTATTGCTGGTGTTCATACTCACGTTACCAGCCTCCAACGATTTGATGATCTCATCCTCCTCACCGGTATAGGCCAGCTTGAGCTTCTTCGAGTCGAAATCGAAAGAGGTCTCCGTGTTGTAGTTCATACCGAAGTTCACCTTCGTACCGACCGAGGCCTGCACGTTGAGCTGCACGCTCTCATCGAAATTAAAGAAGGTACGCTTGCGGGAGCGCTCCGGCAGAGAGGGGTCATTGTTCTTATTGGTCTTCAAACCCATCGTGATCTCCGCCGATCCCTGCGTACGTACACGCACCCCACCAGGGCCAAAGATGCGATCCGCCGCTCCGATATTGAACTGCATATCGGTGACGTTGAACTGCTGGTTGGTCGCTTTCTGGAACTCCTCCTCATTCTTCTGCCGGAAATAGGAGCGCAGCGATTGCTGCAAGGAATAATCTTGATACTCCTCCGGGGTCAGGCTCATGGGTGATCCGATCTCCATATCGCCCAATTTGGTACGCACGATATAGGTATTCGTCCGCAGGTCATATTCAATCGTGGTCTTGACATTCTCCGGATCACGCAGATCGGCCGGCGACTGCTTCACCAAGTCTTGGTATTCCTCAGGCGAGGTCTTCGAGACGGGATAACGGGGTGGGATCGTATCCTCCGGAGCCACCTCCACCACCTCCTCCAGCTCCGGTAAGGAGGCGGTATAGGCCAGGTAATCCGCATTCAACGAGAACAGGCCGACCCCAAAGCATAGGATCAGCCCCAACAAGCCATATTTCCCGATCTTTTTTCTCACAGCATCCGTAAAGCCGTTTTAACCACCTGCTCCACCGCCATAGCTGGTGAGCCTTTTAATATAGAGGTAACCGCTTTCTGCGAAGCGGCTTTCTGGAAGCCCAACATCACCAAGGCAGCCACAGCCTCCTCAGCCACGGCACCATTCGAAGGAGCAGCCACCACATCCACAGGAGTCAACCCCTCCACGCTCTTCACTTTATTCTTCAAATCGACCAAGATACGTTGAGCCGTTTTTGAGCCAATACCCTTCACCGCCGTCAGCACCGCCTCATTCTTCGAGGCGATCGTCTCCACCAATTCCTTGGGTGGCAAAGAGGAAAGGATCATACGTGCGGTGTTTGGACCCACCCCCGACACGGAGGTCAGCAGCAGGAACAGCTCCCGCTCCATCCGCTCCGCAAAGCCGAACAGCAGATGGGCATCTTCACGGATCACCTCATACACAAAGAGTTTTCCTGTTTGTTTGCCGTTGAAGGCGCTATATGTTGTCAAGGAGATATTCAGTTCGTAGCCAATTCCACCACACTCCAGAATCATCCGAGCGGGGGTCAATTCCACAATTTCTCCTTTGATATATTCGATCATTTACCTTTACTTTATAACATTCGTACCTATTATAACGGAGAACTACCGCAAAAAGTATTTCCCAATCGATAGAATTATGATTTTTGTGTGGCCGCCCCTACTGCTTCCAGAAGCCAGGCATCAGAATCGTCAGCACGGTAAAGATCTCCAAACGACCCACCATCATCAGGAAAGAGAGAAACCACTTGCTCGTATCAGGCAGCTCCACAAAGGTATTGGCCGGCCCGATCGCTCCTAAGCCCGGTCCCACATTACTGATCGCCGTGACCGCCGCCGAGATAGCCTCCTGAAAGCCTAAGCCATCCAAAGTCAACACCAAACAACTCAATATGATCAAGGTGATATAGGCAAAGACGAACGCTAACACTTGGTGCACCACATTGACCGAAACCACATGCCCATTCATGCGCACCGGGATAATGGCCTGCGGATGGGTCTGCTTCTTAAACTGATTGGAGAGAATCTTGGTCAAGACTACCGCACGCACCACCTTCAATCCACCACTGGTAGAACCGGCACAGCCGCAAATGAACATCAAGATCAACGCCAAGATCCAGAAAAAAGGCCCCCAAGGCACGAAGTTATCCGTCGCAAAGCCACAAGTAGTCACCAAGGTCACCACCTGGAAAGCGGCCTTCCGAAAAGCCACCTCTACCCCATCGGCAAAGCCTAAATGATAAATCCAAAGACCAGTAGCCACGATAGCCAACAGCACCAATCCCACATACCAACGGAACTCCTCATCCCGCAACAACTTCTTCACCCTTCCATTCAAAGAGAAATAGATCAAGGTCATATTCGTTGCCCCAATAAACATAAAGATGGTGACCACATACTCCACGTAGGCGGAATGCCAAAAGCCAATGCTGCTATTCTTGGTGGAATAGCCGCCCGTCGAGATGGTGGTCAATCCATGATTCACCGCATCAAACAGATCCATAGGACCTATCCATAACAGCCCGATCACCACCAAGGTCAAAAACAGATAAACACCCCAAAGTCGTTTGGCTACCTGCGTGATTCGTGGCAGGAAACGGTCATGCGAGATACCCGTGCCCGATGTCTCCGCATCAAACATCTGCGAAGAGACACCGCCGAAGATGGGCAACAGAGCCACCGTAAAGACGACCATACCGATGCCTCCCTGCCACTGCATCAAACTACGCCAGAAAAGGATGCCATGCGGCAACCGCTCAATATCGGTCAAGATCGTAGAACCAGTGGTCGTGAAGCCCGACATGGTCTCAAAAAAGGCATCCGTGACATTGTCGATAAACCCACCCAACAGGAAAGGCAACATGCCAAAGAGCGAGAAAAGAATCCAAATCAGGGCGACAATCAACATACCCTCTCGCCGACCCGCCGATTGCTCCTTCGCCCGAAAACCTAACGCGCAAAACAAGAAACCGGTAGCGGCCATCAAGCCACTCGCTATCAGAAAGGGGAAACGATCATCCTCTCCATAAAGGAAAGCCACCCCTGTCGCTACCAACATGAACAGGGTCTCTAAGAGGAACATCCTCCCCAACATCTTCAATATGAAACGAATATTCAACATGCTTAATTGAAAAAGTCCTCCAATTTACGCATCGCCGTGTCTAAACAGAACACCACCACATGGTCGTAGGCCTGTATTTGCGTATCACCTTTGATCATCATCGGCTCTCCATCCCGAATCATACCGCCCAATGTCATGTCTTTCGGCAGGTGCAGGTCTTTCACCTGTTTCTTCGTGATCTTCGAGTTAGGACGAGCCACCAATTCCGCCACATCCGCATTGGCGAAGGTCAGGCACTTCACGTTGCTCACATCCACATCGAGCAAGAACTGGTAGATATAGCTGGCGGCAATCAGCTTCTTGTTGATCACCGAGCCAATATCCATGCTCTCCGCCATCGAGATATAATCAATGTTCTCGATCTTGGCAATGGTCTTAAACACCCCCAATCGTTTAGCGGTCAGACAGGCCAAGATGTTGGTGCTGGAGTTCTCTGTCAAAGCGATGAAGGCCTGCGCATCTTGAATGCCCTCCTGAATCAACAAGTCTGTATCACGTCCATCACCATGGATGATCAACACATTACTGGGTACCTTCTCTGCGATGCGATAGCTCTTTTCCTTGTTTAACTCGATCACCTTCACCCGGATATTGTTCGGCAAATATTGGCAGGTGCGCAGGGCGATGCGACTACCCCCCACGATGATCACCTTCTTCACCTCCGGATCCTTCTTGCCCGCCAACAGCCGTACATCCTCGATGTGCGAACGGGTCGTGGTGAAAAAGACGATGTCATTCGGCTCGATATGATCCATACCCCGGGGAATCACCGTCTCATTCTTCCGCTTAATCGCCACAATATGATAGAGCTTCTGCTCGTTCAACAGCTCGGCCAATACCCGTCCGGAAAGGCGGGAGTTCTCTCTCACCTTCACTCCGATCAGAATCAAGGCACCGCCAAACAGCTCATAATACTGACGGGTCCATGGACGACGCACAGCGGTCACAATCTCCTTTGCCGCCAACATCTCCGGGTAAATCATGGAGTTAATGCCCAACTGCTGAAACAACTCCTTATTCTTAGGCAATAGATATTCATAATTATTGATGCGTGCCAATGTGCGGTGCGCACCCAAGTTATGCGCCAACAGGCAGGCGGCGATATTGGTCGTCTCCTCCGGTGTGACACTGACGAAGAGGTCAGCCTTTTTGATACCTGCCTCCTCCAAGTCACGCAACGAGGTGGGATTGCCCACCATAGGCAACACCTCCATATTGTTTCTTGAGATATTCAGCCGTTCCTCGTTCGGATCCATCAAGATAATATCTTGATTCTCTTGAGAGAGCATCTTCGCTAAATGCGTGCCCACTTCACCCGCTCCGGCTATCACTATTTTCATGCTGTCACATTTTTATTAAACAAAAGCCTCCGCTCACGCTTGCACCATTTGGCGCAAGACATCTGCGATTTGATCCGGTTCCATCCCGCACAAACGATACAATTCCGGGACAGAGCCATGCTCGATAAACTGATCAGGCACACCGATGCGACGTAGGCGAGGCGTATAGCCCTGATCGGCCATAAACTCCAGCACTGCAGTACCCAAACCACCCGTGACCGTACCATTCTCTATCGTCACGATCCGTTGGAAACGTTGCCCCACCTCATGTAGCAAAGCCTCATCCAAGGGCTTGAGATAGATCATATCATAATGCGCCACTGACAATCCTTCGGCCTCCACCTGCTCAATCGCCCGCATCGCTTGATAACCTATCGGACCAATGGTCAACACCGCCACATCCTTCCCGTCACGCAATTTTTTACCTTTTCCAACCGGCAGCAGTTCCATCTCATTGTGCCAATCCTTGAGCTCACCCTTTCCACGCGGATAACGAATCACGAAAGGCCCATCTGCCTTACAAGCGGTGAACATCAAGTTACGCAAGTCCCACTCATTCAAAGGTGAGGCTATCACCAAATTGGGAATCGGACGCAAATAGGCCAAATCAAACACACCATGATGGGTAGCGCCATCCTCACCAACTAAGCCGGCTCGATCCAAGCAGAGCACTAAGTGCAATTTCTGCAACGCCACGTCATGGATCACCATGTCATACGCACGCTGCATAAAAGAGGAATAGATGTTACAGAAAGGCAGCATACCCTCTTTCGCCAATCCGGCGGAGAAGGTCACCGCATGGCCCTCCGCAATGCCCACATCAAAAGCCCGATCCGGAAAAGCCTTCATCATATAGGTCATAGAGCAACCCGTCGGCATGGCCGGCGTGATTCCCACAATTCGCTTATCCTGCTCCGCCAATTCCACTAAGGTATGGCCGAAGACATCTTGATACAGCTGCGGCTCATCTAATTTATGTTTAGAAAGTCGCTCTCCGGTCAATTTATTGAATTTGCCCGGCGCATGCCACTCCGTAGCCGACTCCTCTGCCGGCTTAAAGCCTTTCCCTTTTTTCGTCTTGATATGCAAAAGCTTCGGGCCCTGCATATCCTTAATATCATTGAGCACCTTCACGAGATAGTTCACGTCATGACCATCCACCGGTCCAAAATAACGGATGCTGAACCCCTCGAACAGGTTATGCTGCTGCGTGAGCAACGCCTTCAAACTGTTGTTGAAGCGTAAGATATTCTCCCGGCGGTCGTTGTTGATCAAGTTGATCTTCTTCAAACCCCGATAGACATCATAGCGCATCTTATTATAAGCTTGGCTGGTCGTAATGTCCACCAAATATTGGCTTAAGCCACCCACGCTATGGTCAATCGCCATATCGTTATCATTCAGGATGATCAACAGATTATTGGGATTAACGGAAGCATTGTTCAGCCCCTCAAAAGCCAAGCCACCCGTCATCGCCCCATCGCCAATGACGGCGATGACATGCCGATCGTTCTCCCCCTTCAAAGCAGAAGCCACCGATAGGCCCATGGCAGCAGAGATGGAGTTAGAGGCATGACCGGCAATAAACGCATCATACTCACTCTCCGCAGGGTTAGGGAATCCACTGATACCTCCTAACTTGCGCAACGTAGGGAAACGCCTCCTCCGTCCGGTCAAGATTTTATGTCCATAGGCTTGATGCCCCACGTCCCATACGATCCGGTCATAAGGCGTATTGAAAACATAATGGAGTGCCACCGTCAACTCCACAGTGCCCAAGCTCGCCCCAAAGTGACCGGGGTTCTCCGACAGCACATCAATGATGTATTGACGCAATTCGGCACACACCTGCTCCAGCTTATCCGGCGTCAGGCGTCTCAGATCATCTGGATACTCGATCCCCGCCAATAATTGTTCCACATCGTTTTCTGCCATATCATTCATTTTTTCGGCACAAAAATACAGAATAAACGGTAATCTCCCTATCTCTACCCCAAAAACCCACCTACACATGGCTGTTTTTTCATATCGGTGACATTACGGTTACAGGAAATAGACATTACTAATCTCCAAGCCCAATCAATAGTAATGACCAAGCTTAGCCATTAGTAATGAAGAGCCCCAAAGAATACTTATTCCCTAAAAACATAGTTATTGGCTCCTTCCCAAGATAAAAAACAGCCAGAAAACAGTCTTATTCGGAAGAATAAACTACCTTTGTCGCCATACGAACCAACAATCTAATAGGCATGAAACGTAAACAATGTATCTGGATGGGCGTATGGCTGGCTGGGTTGACAATGGCCCAAGCACAGCAAGAGACAACTTTGCCCATGGAACAAGCTTACAAACGGACTTATCAAATCCAAAAAGTATCGGGACAGCGACCGACTATCGACGGTCGGTTAGATGAGGATTTCTGGAAACAGGGAACCTGGACGGCAGACTTTGTGCAAGTGCAACCCTATGAACGGCAAGCCTCTCCCTCTCCTACCCGTGCCAAACTATTTTATGATGACCGCTATATTTATGTCGGTATCTATTGCAAGGATGCCGCTCCCGAACAGATGAATCGCTTCATTGGCAATCGAGATGACAACAGTTTGGGTGATTTGGTCAGTATCGCTTTCGATACGTATCACGATTATCGGGCTGCTCCGGAGTTTAACCTCAACCTGGGAGGCAATAAGACCGACTTGATTGTGACAGATAAACTGGAGGTGAACAAAAGCTGGAACGCAGTATGGGAAGGCCGTACCTTTATTAATAAGGCTGATTCCAGCTGGACAGCAGAGCTGCGCATTCCTTTTAGCCAATTACGCTACAATCAATTCTCAGCCGATGGGACCTGGGGATTGCACATCCGACGCATCCTTCGCAGGAATAATGAAGTGCAAAACTGGAGTATGATTCCGCTCAAAAACAACGGTCATGTCTTCTCGTTTGGCAACATGAGTGGAATGGATTCCCTACCCAAACCTAAGGGGATCGAGTTTCTGCCCTATGTGATGGGCAAATATCGCCATGAACCGAAGATCGAAGGGAGCCCTTATCAAAAGGGAAACAGTTGGAAAGGCAATGTCGGCTTCGATGCCAAGTTTGCCCTCTCTGATTTTACGCTTGATTTGACTGTCAATCCCGATTATGGACAGGTGGAGTTGGATCCCTCTGTCATGAACCTGACCGCTTACGAGACCTTCTATGAAGAGAAAAGACCCTTCTTTTTGGAGGGTAAACATATCCTCGACTTCGCCAACGGAAGTGATATGATGTTCTATACCCGACGCATCGGAGCCTCTCCCTCTTATTCGCCTCAAAACATTGACAACCAAACCAACTTTGCAGAGACCAAAGAGAACGTGCCTATCATCGGAGCCTTAAAACTGACAGGTACCAACAAACAGGGTGTAACCATCGGTGTGATTGAAAGCCTTACAGGTAGTTCGTCAGCCAAAGTAACCCGCAATGGTGTCGAAAACAAGGAGCAAGTGGAGCCACTGACCAACTATGCGGTTGTCCGTGTTCAGAAAAACTGGAAAGGCAACACACTTTTGGGCGGTATGGTGACCTCCGTCAATCGGGCCTTAGATCAGCCTCACTTAGAGGATCTGTTGATTCGCAATGCGTTTACAGCCGGTATTGACTTCACGCAATATTTTCATAACCGGCTCTATTACATCGACATGAAGGGTATGCTTAGCTCTTTGCATGGCAGCGAGGAAGCCGTATCTGCTTTACAACGCAGCGCCACGCACTATTACCAACGTAGCTCTTCACAGGATTATCTCTCCGTAGATCCAACCCGTCGCTCCTTGACCGGTACTGGTGGTTACGTGAAAGTAGGGCGTAAGGGCAATGCCAAATGGAGCTTCAGTGAAACCTTTACCTGGTCTTCACCCGGTTTTGACCTGAATGACATGGGTTACATGAAGGAGACTGATTATTTACAAAACCTGACGGAAGTGGTATTTAAACACACCAACGTTTGGAAATCTTTCCGTTCAAACACCCTGACCTTCCAACAGAAGAATATTTGGAACTATGGAGGGATAGCCACCAGCAACAATGCCTCTGCCCGCTGGCAGAGTATGTTGCTCAACCGCTTGGAATGGGATGTGAAAGAGACCTTCGGATGGAATTGGTTGGATAGCCGTTTGCTGCGTGGAGGTCCGGACGTACGCTTCGGTTCCTATTTTCTCACCTCCGCGAAGGTGAATACCGATAAAGCTAAACGGGCGATGTTCACCTTGCAGTATGAAGGCGATCACAATTTTGAGGGCAATCGATTCAACACCCTCTCCCCCATGCTGACCCTTCGTTTAGGCAATCACGTCTATTTCTCCGGTCAGTTGAACTACTCATGGAACAACGACGAGATGCAATATGTAACCACCCTACAAAAGAACAGGTTGACCGGAACTCAACCCGTAGAGAATGATTACTTGATGGGCCATTTGAGCCAGAAGACCTACGGATTGACACTCAAGTTTCAGGTGAATGTCACCCCAGACATCTCCATCCAGTTCTATGGATCCCCCTTCACCTCCATCGGCAAGTATGACAACTTCAAGCTTGCGGCAGACACCAAATCGCATGAATTTGAGGCTCGCACCACGCCCCTTACCGATTTAGTGCTGACAGATAACAGCTACACGGGCAAAGTGGGAGACAGCCAATACACGTTCAAGAACCCGAACTTCAGTTTCAACGAGTTTCGTTCGAACTTGGTGGTACGTTGGGAATACTTGAGGGGATCGACAATTTACCTCGTTTGGGAGCATCAGATGTCGAACAAAGATGGTTGGTATCAGTCGGGTTGGGGACATAATCTGGATCGTATGTGGGGACTCCCCTCTACCAATACGCTCATGGTAAAAATGAATTATTGGTTTAACTTGTAAATATGCGAGAGAAACCGTAGCTTTGTATAATTAAACTAAACTTTAAAGCATCAGTACTATGGCAGAAAAAAAATTGACTCGTTCCAACAACAAAATGATTGGTGGCGTATGCGCAGGAATCGCAGATTATTTAGGATTAGATCCAACAATCGTACGAATCGCATGGATCCTAACGGTGTTCTTTGCCGGATTTGGCATCTTGCTCTACTTGATTCTTTGGATTGTCATGCCTAAGGCAATAGGTTGATTCATCTATCACTATGGCATTTGAGTTATCCTCTTCTTTCAGCCCTACAGGAGATCAACCGGAGGCAATCGCAGCCTTGTCGGAAGGGATCAAGCAGGGCATACCTTACCAAACCCTGCTGGGTGTCACTGGATCGGGAAAGACCTTCACGATTGCCAATGTCATCC
>JALFJR010000065.1 GCA_022775005.1 Parabacteroides sp. | reverse complement strand
CTCTCTTGCATTGCCTCCTATTTACAAATGACGCCGGAGACGCTGAGCCGTGTGCGTGCTTCGCTTTAATTGCATGAAGTTTATGAGAATCGGACTGTTTATTCCCTGTTATATCAATGCGGTCTATCCCGAGGTTGGGGTGGCCGCTTACAAATTATTGCGCCATTTAGGATTGGACGTGGACTATCCGTTGGATCAGACCTGTTGCGGTCAGCCGATGGCGAATGCTGGCTATCAAGATAAAGCGACTGATTTAGCGCTTCGCATGGAGCGGCTTTTCGAGACATACAATTATGTGGTTGGCCCTTCGGCCAGCTGCGTGGCCTTTGTGAAGGAGAACCATCCGCATATCTTGGAGCAAGCCGGTCATGTGTGTCAGAATAGCCGTAAGATTTACGATATTTGTGAGTTCATTCACGATGTGGTGAAACCCACGGCGTTGCCAGCGGTCTTCCCGCATAAGGTCAGCATTCACAACAGTTGCCATGGTGTGCGTGAGCTGGGGCTTTCCACACCGAGCGAGCGTAATATTCCCTACGCCTCCAAGTTGCGCGATCTGTTGAGCTTGGTAAAGGACATTGAGGTCTTCGAGCCAAAGCGGGTGGATGAGTGTTGTGGCTTTGGGGGCATGTTCGCCATCGAGGAACCAGCCATCTCTACCTGCATGGGGCATGATAAGGTGATGGATCACATCAGCACAGGCGCTGAATACATCACGGGGGCGGATAGCTCCTGCTTGATGCACATGGAGGGAGTGATCAAACGGGAGGAACTCCCAATCAAGACTATTCACATCGTACAAATTTTAGCTTCCGGATTATGAGTACACGACATGCGATAGCTGCAAATGAGTTCTTGGCCAACAAAGAAAATGAGGTTTGGCACGACAATACGCTCTGGATGGTGCGTGCGAAAAGAGATAAGATGAGCCGTTCGATCCCTGAGTGGGAGCGGCTGAGAGATATGGCCTTTGCCATCAAGAACTATTCCAACAGCCATTTGGACACACTTTTGGAGGAGTTCGAGCGGAATGCGACAGCCAATGGAGCTATCGTCCATTGGGCGAAGGATGCGGAGGAGCATAACCGCATTGTGCTCGACATCTTGAAGCAGCACAAGGTGCAGCGGTTGGTGAAAAGTAAATCCATGCTGACCGAGGAGTGCCACATGAATCCCTACTTGATGGAGCAGGGGATCGACGTGGTAGAGACTGACTTGGGTGAGCGTATCTTGCAGTTGATGAAATTGGAGCCCAGCCATATCGTGATGCCCGCCATCCATATCAAGCGGGAGGCGATCGGCAAGATGATGGAGCGGGAGATGCACACGGAGAAGGGTAATTTCGACCCAACCTACCTGACCCATGCCGCTCGTCGTAACTTGAGAGAGCTATTCCTGCATGCGGATGCGGCCTTGACGGGAGCGAACTTCGCCGTTGCCTCTACGGGTGAGATCGTGGTTTGTACCAACGAGGGTAATGCGGATATGTGTACCTCATTCCCGAAGGTGCATATCGCTACGTTTGGTATGGAGAAGATCGTGCCTAACCTGGAGTCGTTGGGTGTCTTTACTCGTCTGCTGGCTCGTTCAGGTACCGGACAGCCGATTACCTCCTACACCTCGCATTATCGTCGCCCAGCGGAGGGACAAGCCTTTCATATCATTATTGTGGATAATGGCCGGAGCGAGATCTTGGCGAAGCCAGATCATGTGCGCACGCTCAACTGCATCCGTTGTGGACAGTGTATGAATACCTGTCCGGTCTATCGGCGGAGTGGCGGCTATTCCTATACCTATTTCATTCCCGGTCCGATCGGTATCAATTTAGGTATGTTGCGTGATCCCAGACGCTATGCGGATAATGTCTCAGCCTGTTCCCTTTGCCTCTCCTGTTCGAATGTCTGCCCGGCGAAAGTGGATTTAGGCGAACAGATCTATCGTTGGCGACAAGCGTTGGATCGTTACGGGGTAGCCAATCCGGAGAAGAAATGGCTCTCATGGGGCATGAAGGTCGTGATGGATCGTCCGATGTTGTTTAACACCGCCTTGAAGTTTGCGCCCATCGTGAATCACCTGCCCCGCTTCTTGGTGTATAGTTCTGTCAATGCTTGGGGGAAGGGACGTGAGTTGCCCGCTTTTGCGCAGTGCTCTTTTAATGAAATGTGGAAGAAAAACGAAGTGAAATGAGTAGTAGAGAAACGATATTAGCCAATATCCGCCGGAACACAGGTACCCGTCAGGAGATGCCCGATCTTTCGGCTATGGAGACGATAGTTTATCCGGATAAGTTGAAGACCTTTGCTGAAGTATTAGCTGCTGCAGGAGGAAAGGCAGTTGAGTTGCAACCGGGTGAGGAGGTGAATGCTGTGATACGCAGAGAATTTCCAGATGCCAAGCGAATTGCCTCCAACCTACCGGAGATCACCTGTGCGACCTTTAATCCGGATGAGGTGGAAGATCCCCGCATGTTGAATGGCACCGATTTAGCGGTCATAACGGGAGAGTTTGGTGTGGCAGAGAATGCAGCGGTATGGATTCCCCGTACGGTACGTCACAAGGGACTCTATTTCATTTCCAATGCCTTGGTTATCCTGTTGGATAAAACCAAACTGGTAAACACCATGAATGAGGCGTATCACTTGACAGCGCAAGCCGACTATAATTATGGTGTCTTCATGTCCGGCCCCTCCAAGACAGCGGACATTGAGCAGGCCTTGGTCTTTGGAGCGCACGGCCCTATTCAGGTCATGGTGTTGCTTCGATGACCAGCGGAAATGCTAAGGCGGTTCACCATTGGTCTTAATCGACAATGTAGAGGGCGATCTCAGTGCCTTGAACCCGGACGACATCGAGAGCGTATCGGTCTTGAAGGATGCCTATGAGGAGGCCGGTTTCTCTAGCCAATATTGGGCGGGCAATGGCGACATCAGCCGTTGGAAAGAGTTGCTCCAGCAGTACCAAACAGGCACCTTGCAGGGAGTCCGGGAGAATGGTATCTTCGCCGAAGGGGATAAGGTCTATTACCTGAAGGAGGGCAATCCCTCTGCCAATGCCTTGGGTACAGGTTTCTTGAGCAACCATAATATCTCTCTGTCTGGTGGTACTGACAAGGTGCGTTTCCGTCTTTCTGGCAACTATTCTACTGAGGATGGCCCCATGTTACTAATAAGGACAGGTATATCCGCAAGGTGATCAATGCCTTCGTCTCTGCTGATGTGGCTAAGTGGTACACGCAGGAGGAGACCATCTTCTATACCAACACTAAGCAGACAGCAGCCTCCAATTCCTTGCGTGATCCCTATACCACTCGCCTCATCAGCTGATATCCGGAAGGCTACATGCCAGGTGAGATTTTGGGCCGGGAAGAGGATCTCATTATCGACTCCCCACGCAACGCCTTGCTCTGTGCACCTACGTCGAGAACAGACAACTCGATTCCTCGCATCCAGCTAAAATCCATTCTCAAGCCATTGGAAGGCTGGACAATCACAGGTGAATATACCTATAACGAGACCAATTACAAGTACAAGGACTATACGGGCGTGACAACCTATGCCGATGTGCAGTTGGCGGTTCGTACCAGTCCGTTAGATCCGACTCGGGATAAATACACGATCAATACGGCGGTCACGAAATACAATGCCTTGAACCTTTACACCAACTATGACCTGACGTTGGGCAAGCATACACTGGGTGCTATGCTCGGATTCAACCAAGAGAGCTACTCAGAGGCGAAGGTCAATGTCTCCGCTGAAGGCCAAGCGGCTCCCAACGTGCCTTCTTTTGGGGCAGCGCAGGGACTCAAGACGATCAGCGATACCTATTCGGAGTATGCCATCCGAGGTGGATTCGGTCGATTGACCTACAACTTCGACAACCGCTACCTGTTCACCTTCAACGGACGTTATGATGGTTCCTCCAAGTTCCCGAAATCCAACCGATTCGCTTTTTTTCCCTCTTTTTCCGTGGGTTGGAGATTAGACAATGAGCGGTTCATGGATTGGACAAACAACTGGTTAGACGAGCTGAAACTGCGTGGTTCATACGGACAGATCGGTAATCAGAATATCCAACCCTATGGCTATCTTGCCACGATGAACATCTCTGAGGGCAATCTGTGGATCAACAAGGGAGGCAAGGTGACCTATTTCACGACACCGGGACTGATCCGTGCGAACTATACGTGGGAGAAGGTCAAGACCACTGACATCGGCTTGGATGTCAATCTTTTTGGTAACCGCCTTACCTCTACGTTCGATTGGTATAAGCGTGTGACGGAGGGTATGTTGTCGAGCGGTGTGGAGCTTCCTTCTACGGTAAGTGCGAGCGCACCCTTGCAGAACGTGGCCGATATGGTGACGAAAGGCTGGGAGCTGGCAGTCAATTGGAGGGATCGCATCGGAGAAGTAGGCTATCAAATCGGTTTCAATCTGTATGATCACCGTTCCAAAATCACCAAATATAATAATGAGACAGGTAACCTGAACTACTACTACGAGGGTATGCGATTCGGTGAGATCTGGGGCTACGAAGCAGATGGTTTTTATGCCATCGATGACTTTGACCTGGAGAAGGCTAAGTTTGGCCAGTGGGTGCTCAAAGAGGGCGTGACGAGCATCAACGGTTTCACCGTGCAGCCGGGCGATGTGAAGTTCAAGGATTTGGATGGTGACGGTGTCATCACCGCTGGAGAGAATACGAATCTCAATCCGGGCGATCGGAAGATCATTGGTAACAATGCCTCTCGCCTCCAGTTTGGAGCCAACCTGGGTGTGAACTGGAAAGGGTTTGATCTGAGCGTGATGCTACAAGGTGTGGGTAAGCGAGACTATGTGTTGGAGGGTACCTCCATCTTCCCCTTTGGTGGAGCAAGCTCGGATGGTGGCGCTTTCTTCCCGCTCTATGCCAACCAGACAGACTTCTGGCAGGCCAAGAGCTACGACCCGGAAAGTCCGGATTACATGGTGGCGAAGAATCCCAATTGTGAGCTTTATAGGGTTTATGGACAGAGAGGCAATGCCGCCTCCAATGCACGTGTGAGCGACAAGTATCTCCAGCATGCGGCCTATCTGCGTGTGAAGAACCTCACCTTGGCCTATACGTTGCCGCAGGCATGGGTGCGCAAGGCGATGCTCAGCAAGGTGCGTCTTTACGTCTCTTGCGAGAATCTGGCTACCTTCACCTCTCTTCCTAATGGCTATGACCCTGAAAGTATGAGCTGGTCTTATCCCTTCTATCGCACATGGTCATTTGGCGCTAATGTCTCATTCTAAAAACACAAACAAGATGAAATTAAAGAATATAGCAACTGCTTTCGCCATCGCATCGACACTCGTGGCCTGCAACGATGATTTCTTGGAGAGAAATCCTGTCACTTCGTTGACCGAGGAGAACGCATTCCAGACCTATGACAACTTCAAGGCCTACATGTATCAGTGCTACAACCTTTTCACGGATAACCGGATCACCTCCAATTTCTGTGGCAACTCCTACTACTATGGCTCCTTCTATGGGGACTATTATGCAGGGCTCATGGCCACTCGCGATAACATCCAGAATCCCTATGCTTATCAGACTGTCACAGTGACGAATAGCTCTAAGAATTGGGATTTCTCCTATCCTCGCATGGTGAACATCATGTTGAGCCACCTCGATGGTTCCTCCCTGAATGAGACGGAGAAGAAGCACTGGCGTTCCGTTGGCTACTTTTTCCACTCCTATTGGTACATGGAGCTGATCTCCCGGTATGGTGATGTACCTTGGATTAATAAGGTGCTGAACGATACTTCGGAGGAGACCTATTGTCCTCGCACACCCCGTCATGAGGTGGCAGATTCGATCGTTTCCCGTTTGGAGTATGCGATCCTCAACATTGGCAGCAGCGATAAGGATGGAGATAATCCTGTGACCGCAGACGCTTGTCGGGCGCTCCTGAGCCGTTTCCTTTTGCGAGAGGGTACCTGGGCGAAATACCACGGCTTGGATGAGGATTATACCGGCTATCTCAATCGCCGCCTCACCGTCTCGCAGGAGTTGATGGACAAGTATCCACGCCTCTATCATGGCAACAGCTTCAACAGCTATCCCGGTCATGGCTATGACGAGGAGTTGACCTCTGAGTCACTTGCTGGGAAGGATGGTATCATCATGTATAAGGAATATGTGAGTGGTGTGTTGATGCACCGTTTCAGCGACCTTATCCACGTGGAGGCACACCGTTGCGATGCCCCACAGGCAACCGTCGATCTCTTCCTCATGCAGAATGTTAAGCCGATCGCCAATCCAACCTCTGGTTTCCAAGGAGGAGAGGGGAAGGATCTCTGGGATTACTATGCGGATCGAGACCCCCGTCTCCCCATCAACTTTGAGCCACCCGTGCAGGCGAAGGTGACTGCTGTAAATAATAATCCCGACAACATCACCACCTTCAAGAAGTGGGAAATGTGGAAAGAGGGTGAGGATCTTAACGGCAAAGGAAACTTCACGATCACTGCGGAATATGCCGAGAAGTTCCGTCGTTATATCGACTATTTCGGCGCAAACACCTTGTGCGAGAATGGTACAGGTGATGAGTCCATCGGTGTGAAGCGTCTGCCGGGTCACAACTGGGGCGGTTCGATGTGTCACTCCGCACCCAACATCACGAACTATTGCCAGACGGATAACTACATGCGTTGTTGGACGGGCTACTATGGTTGGCGTCAATACACCTGCTGGGAGGTGGGTAGTAACTCCAGCTTCCAGACCTCAGACAAGCCGATTTTCGCCATGAATGAGGTGTTGCTCAACTATGCGGAGGCGGCCTACGAGTTGGGTCGCTTTGACCAAGCCGTAGCTGACAAGACCATCAATCTGCTGCGTGAGCGGGTTGGTGTGGCCAACATGATTGTTGCTGAGATCACGGAAGATTTCGATCCCGATCGAGACAAGGGTACGGCTGCATGGACCCGAGGCTATGACGAGAAGACCAACTATGAGGTGCCTCCGGTGCTTTGGGAGATTCGTCGGGAGCGTTTGGTGGAGTTGATGTCGTTGGGATGGAGCTTCTACGATGCGAAGCGTTGGCACAAGGCACCCTATTTCGTGAACCGGCAGCCCTGTGGTGCCTGGATCACGGCGACCAACGTGCCCTATGGCACGGGTGCCTATACTGGTCAGTTTGTGGACTACAACCAGATCAAGACGCAGGGCTATGCCGATCCCAACAACTCAGGAGCAGGCTGGATCTACACCAAGCCGGGCCCCCTCTCTTTAGGGAAAGGTTGGCTCGACACCTATTATCTGGAGATGGTGCCGCTCGATCAGATCAATCTGAATCCGGCGCTCACCCAGAATCCGGGCTACGAGCAGCTTTTTGGCCTGTAAACCTCAGGCATATTGGTCAAGTACATTCCTGTCGATCACACCCATCGGTGGGCAGAGGAAGGCCTCTATTTTTTACTTATGGCATGATGGCTCCATCTTCTCGAATCAAGAGGAGGGTGAGGTGCGATTGGAGAAGGTGCGGTGCGCAAACAGCGGCACAGCGATCCAATACCACTTGACAGAACCGGGGCTGGCAAGCCGCAGGAAGAATCTCCCACAGCTCTCGGGCCAAGGTGAGGCGGTCGATAGCCTCCAATATTTTCGTCGAACAACCAGCTTCCATCGCCAATTGTTTCAAGAAGTCTCGATTCATGACCACCTTTTTGCTATGCGTATCTAACGAGCCCTCTGCCAACTTGACCGCTTTGCCCAACATGATTCCCATCACCACCTGCTTGAATCCGATCTCGTTGGCGATGTGCAGGGTCTCACCGATGAAATTGCCGTAGTGTACAAAGGCTTGCGGGGGAAGTTCGGGAAAACGGTCACGCAAGATGCGCTCACTCTTCGCTCCGGAGTTAATCACCAACGTCTCACAACCAATGGCCTTCGCCACGTTGGCCTCCTTGCGGATGCTGGCAATAAAGGCATCGGAAGAGAAGGGGCGCACAATGCCGGAGGTGCCGATGATGGAGATACCGCCCTCGATACCCAACTTCGGGTTGAAGGTACGTTTGGCCAACTCTGCGCCACCGGGTACGGAGATCGTCACGGTCGCCACCGTGTCGGGAGAAGGGAGCAGGGGAAGCAACACCTCTTGTATCATGCGGCGTGGCGTGGCGTTGATGGCGGGATCGCCAATCGGTAGTCCCAACCCGGGCAGGGTGACGATGCCGACTCCCTCACCGGCTCGGAAGCGGATGCGCTCCGTAGGGTTCTCCTCTTGGTGCAGAGAGACCGTAGCGCAGATGAGCGCATGATTGGTCACGTCCGGATCATCGCCCGATTC
The DNA here is from genome assembly GCA_022775005.1 of Parabacteroides sp. Classification (GTDB taxonomy): domain Bacteria; phylum Bacteroidota; class Bacteroidia; order Bacteroidales; family Tannerellaceae; genus Parabacteroides. The sequence goes on along the minus strand of JALFJR010000065.1, from coordinate 7,323 downwards.
CTTACGGACGCTGGCGAAACCTTCGCTTTCGCTCATTTCAGATTCCTCAATCGGCAGTGTAATCCATTCACCTGAGGGCAGGGCGATCTCAATTTCAGTCGGCTTTTCGCCCGTTAGCAGGGTGAGAAGTGCCGCTTTGGCGGCTGCCGTAGCGCAACAACCGGTGGTATAGCCACTTTTCAGCGGAAAAAAATCAGGTAAAAGTCGTTCGATCAGCTTGCGCAGTCCCTCCTCGCCGTAGGTAAAATAGAAGGTTTCCGGCAGGGCCGGACGTTTCACCACATAGACGGGTATGCCCTTTTCTTTGGCCGCCTCTACCTTTTCGACAAAACCGCCCGTAAAGCCGCTCTCCTTGGTCAGCATGGCTGTTGTTTGGTGAGTAGAGACACGGCATTGCCACGTCTCAACCTGCATTAATTCCTCATTAAACGAAGTCCCTAATTCCTCATGAAAGAAAATAAGGTTTTCCTTGGGGAATCCCTCTCTTTCCACGATGCGAAGCGATTCCTTCCGATCAAGGATGCGGAACCAGCAGGGATGTTTTTCCCAAAAAGGTTTGAGCGGGCGGATGGTATTCACGCCACTCAGGGCCAACAGCCGATCCACCCCGTCTGCCTCCATCTGCCGGATGGCATCCGCGTAATTCTCGCACCAATGCAGCGACGGATCACGAGGGGGATACCTTCGTTCCAAACGAATGACGGGGAGTTGCAACCGTGCGGCTGTCTCTGCGATGGTCTGATGCAAGGCGCTGGCGAAAGGGTGTGCCGCGTCAATCAGCAACCGAATCCCGTTGGCTGCACAGAATTGGCGCATGGCCGCTACATCCATCGCCCCGGTGAGGCGAGTGCCATGCGCACAGATGACCTCCTGCAACGTTCCCTTCGTGGAATAGAAATAGGGTTGGTTCGCTTCGTCAGCTACTCGCACGGCTGCCCGTCCCTCAGTGGTTCCTCCTAAGATAAGGATCATACCCAGTTATTTACGGAATAGATGTTTGAACTCATGCGCATAAAGGCGAGAGAGCCCTTGTCGGTTGTCGATGGCATCACCTACGACCAACAGCGTGGTCAACGTCAAGTGATTCTCTTTGACAATCTTCGCCAAGTCTTTCAGCTCACCCCGATAGATCCGCTCCTCTTTCCAGGTCAGCTTGTAACAAGCGGCCACGGGGGTAGTGGGTGGATAGGCTTGCAAGAGTTCCGTTTGTACCTGCTCTACGATGCCTGCGCTCAAATAGATGCACATGGTGCTTTGGCTTTGCGCCAACTTATGCAGCTGCTCCTTCTCCGGCATCGGCGTGCGTCCCTCTCCACGAGTCAAGATGATGGTTTGCACCTTCTCTGGGATGGTGAACTGCGAGCGTAAAGCCGCTGCCGCCGCTTGGAAGGAGGAGATACCCGGCGTGATGTGGTAATCCATTCCATACTGATCAAAGTAGTTCATCTGCTCTTGGATCGCCCCATAGATACAGGGGTCGCCCGTGTGGAGACGGACGATGAAGCCGCCTTTATCGTAGTATTCCTTCATCAAGGCAAACTGTTGCTCTAAGTCCAGATCAGCGGAGCTGCGCACCATCGCACCCGCCTTGGCGCAGGTTGTCAAGGCTTTCGGTACCAAACTGCCGGCGTAGAGAATCAAATCCGCACGCTCCAACATCTGTCGTCCACGGATAGAGATCAGTTCCGGATCACCCGGTCCGGCACCGACAATCTCGATATGTCCTTGGCGGGCGGCTTTCCTGCCTAAGGCAACGGCAAAGGTATATTCGTTGCCTTTACCCAACGCCCCTTTCTGCTTGTCGATCAGTAGCGGCCCCCCTTGTGCCGCACGGATAGCGGAGGCTTCTGAGACACTGGGGGAATCGGTCACGGCTTCTACCTTGGCCGAGGGGTTGGGCACCTCGATGGTTTTCAGCTCCTCAGCAGAGAAGGTTTGGAACGGTCGGTGCAGCACCTCCGTAGCTAAGGCGTTGAGCATCGGCTCCTCCTTCTTCAGGTCGATGGAGTTGAGGTCTGCGATCGCCTCTGTGTGAAGGTGATGAGCGTGGAACGTCTCTTCTATCTGAGTCTGAAAAGCGACTGGATCGCCTTGCATCCCCTTACGGCAACCTAACCCGACATGCAACACCTTAGGAATGTAGGTCAAGGTGTTGATCGTAGTCTCGTAGCGATAGGGAGTGACAGCGATCAGCAGGGCATAGTCAGCCTGCGGGATCTCCTCAAAGCGATAATAGATTTTGACATGCGCCGGAGCGGTACGTTCCAAATAATCCGTGCCTCGGTCACGAATGTCAAGCAACAGGGCGGTTGGCTCTTGATTGACAAAAGCAGCGATGGCAGCGTTGCTTTTGGCTGCTTGCCAACTCCAATCGAATTGGCGGGGCAAGGTGTCGAGCGCCCAAAGTTGCGTATTGTCGCTTTGCGTGGTGATGATGGGCTCTGCTCCCAGATAATGGGCCAAGTCACGTGTCAGCTCGTTGGCTCCACCGATATGGCCAGAGAGCACTGAGATCACGAAACGGCCGGTGCTGTCGATGCAGACCACAGCCGGATCGGTATGTTTGTCGGTGGCAAAGGGAGCGATCGTGCGCACGCAGATGCCTAAAGCACCAATAAAGATCAACTGTTCAGCCGTCTGAAAGGTGCTTTCCGAAAAGTCTTTATAAGCGACGAGGGTTGCCGTTGGATAGGCGGATGCGATACGCTCCGCTAATGTCCGGCTATTATTGGAAATTGGAATGATAATCATAACTTGTTAATTAGTTGATTGCTTTAAACAGGGTAATGGGATTAAAGTCATCCAACGCCATGCGGCTTTCCGTCTCGATGTGCCAGCCCACACGTTGAATAGCCTCACGGAAAAGCGCTTGACTTGCCTCAGACACGGAGTTGAAGACGATTACGCCTTTCGGGGAGATCCGCTGCGTGATTCGCTCTACTATCTCGATTAGCTTGCCACCATGCCCGCCGATAAAGACTGCATCAGGTGCAGGCAACTGGCTCAGATCTTCCTGGAGGAAATCGCCGATGTGCGTTTCGATGCCTGGTGTATGGAAACGGCGGACATTCTCTTCCATCAGCTGGCGACCGGCCTCCCGTATCTCAAACGCCTCGATATGCAGGTGAGGAAACTGGGTCTTAGCCTCGATGGAGACAGAACCGGTGCAGAAACCGATGTCCCAGAAGTGGTTCCGCTCCCGCAGGTCGAGCAGGCTAAGGCTCAAGAGACGGATGGGCATCTTCGTGATCATCTTCTCTCGGCCATCTAAATGCGCAAAAGCTTTGTCGGGGATGCCAAACAGATGGGGTTTCGGTTGCTCACAAGTCAAGATCAAGCAGTTCGGCTGCTCATAGTCCAACTTTGTCGCCTCTTCCAACGTACATTGTCGGATGCGCTGTAACGTCCGATTGCCTAAACGCTCTCCAATGGCCATCCGGTAGTTATCAAATCCGTAAGCCAATAGCCGGACCGCAATGGTAGCAGGGGTATGGACACGATCAGTCAGTACGCCGATTTGCGTGGCCTGTTCGATCAACGCCCGATCCAATTCATGCCAAGGCCGTCCCGTCAACGAGACGATGCGCATCCCTTGGTAGGGCATGACCAACTGGTGAGCCAACAGTTGCAATGAGTTGAAGGTGGGATAGAGTTGGATCTGAGCCTCTGGCATCCGGTTGCGAATCGTATTGGCAAACCCGAAGAAGAGTGGATCGCCTGAAGCGAACACCACGATCTCCTCTTGCTCATGCTCCCGGTAACGGGCGAACACGGCATCGAGTGGCACCTTAATGTCGATCCATTCGTAGGAGGCGGGTAGGAGCGCAGCAACCAGCTCGTGATGACGCACGCCCCCGGAAAAGACCCGATGAGATGCGATCACACGCACTAATTCCTCATTCCTCCAGCCGATTTCCTCTTGCTGAGCTGCGTCGTTGATCCCTATGACAATGAATCTCATACGTCTCGTCCCGGTTTGAGTTGTTCAGCGTCGTTATAGCACAGGATGGAGTTGACCAATGTAGCCGCCAAATTGCTGCCTCCCTTGCGTCCCTCTACAATCAACTTGGGTACTTCGGTGAAGGTCTTCACCATGTATTTCGACTCCTTGACATGCACAAAACCAACGGGAGCGGCGATGATACCGGTCGGGTGGGCTTTTCCCTTACGCATCAGGTCGCACAGCTCAATCAACGCTGTCGGTGCGTTACCGAAAACGAACAGCGCATCGGGATGTTCCTCCACGGCCAAGCGAATGCCGGCTTGTGTACGGGTGATTCCCTTCTCTTTGGCCATTGCGGCTACCCGCTCATCAGAGAGATAGCATTTCACCTCCACACCTAAACGGGCCAATGCACCTTTGCGAATACCAGAGGCAGCCATCGTCACATCGGTCACGATTGTACGCAAGGTGCCTTCTGCCACTTTCTGGTAGAGGTGAGCCACAGCGTTCGGATCGGCATAGAGAATCTGCTCCATCTCGAAATCGGCTGTCGTATGGATAGCGTGGAGCAACGCCCATTTCTTGTCTAATGGGATATTCGGTTGTTTCAGCTCCTTTTCGATGGTGCGGAAGCTACGGATCATGATCTCTTGTCCCAATCCAGTCTCTTTATTCGCCTGTTTCAGTTCGCCATAATAGCCGCGGGGCGTGATCATCCGATCCGCATACAGGTAGGTCTGTGAGTTGCCAATTAAGATCACCGTGAACATATCCACCGCTTCCGGATCGAAATCGGCCAATGTGGTGCGGGTGATTTGCTGCTCTTCTCGGCCTGCCTGGCGCACAAAGCCCACCGGTGTTTGCGGGTCACGCACCTGCATAAAGATCTCCTTCAAGCGGTGCAGCTGCCAGTAGCGTCCCTCGCTTTTGGGATTGTAGATGGCGGTCACAAAGTCAGCCTCCGCTGCCGCATGGATGCGACGCTCGATGCGCTCCCAAGGGGTCATCAGGTCGGAGAGGGAGATCACGCAGAAATCATGTCCGATGGGTGCGCCCAACAGGGCGGCTGCCTTTTGGAAGGCGCTGATACCGGGAAGCACCTCGATCTCTACGGCACTGTCGGTAGCTCGTTTCATCTCGTAGATCAGCGGAGCCATGCCATAGATGCCAGCATCCCCCGAACTGATCACGCAGACTGTTTTTCCCTCGTTAGCATAGCCGAAAGCCTGCTCCGCACGAGCTTGCTCCCGTTTCATGCCGGTGTCGATACATTTCGCTCCTGGTCGCAGTAGGTGCGTGATAAACTGGAAATAATATTTATAGCCAATGATGATGTCTGACTGTTGAATGGCGGCGATGACAGCCGGTGTAATGTCGGCCTCGCTGCCTGGCCCAATGCCAGCTACAATAATTTTGCCTGGTTTCATATCTTGTCTTTGCTTATTCGTTGTCTGTAAGTTTTCAATAGTTGATCAATGGTAGAGAAATGTTGTGCGGTTCCGTTTGCGTGGGCTAAGAGGAAGCCATCCGGCTCCACCGTGACCCGCCATTCCGTCGTCTCATCGGTCACGCATTCGATGCCGTTTCGTCGCAATGCTTTTTCTACCATCGCACGGCGTTGTCCCTCACCTTCGATCTGAATCTGTTCTGTATATGCGTAAGCGACCTCAAAGATACCTCGTTCTTCATTAAAATGTACCCCCTTGCGATGGAAAAAGCGACAGAGACTGCCATCCAACGCCAAATCTTCCGGTGTGCCGACGGTCAACCCTTGGTTTTTATCCATCAACCAGATGCGATCGGCGATCTGCAAGGCTAACTCCAAGTCGTGGGTGGAGAGGAAGATGGTCTTCTGGGTCTGTCGGCTCAGGCGAAGCAACAGCTGCATCATCTCGATCTTACTGGGAAAATCGAGGAAGGCGGTTGGCTCGTCGAGGAAGATAATCGGTGTCTCTTGTGCCAGCGCCTTGGCGATCATCACCTTTTGCCGTTCGCCATCACTCAGGGTATGCACCATGCGGTTCATCAGGTGCTCGATCCCAACCAAGGCCGCTGCTTGATCAACCACCGCCCGGTCTGCTTTGGAGAGCGTTCCCCAGAAACCGGTGTAGGGACTGCGTCCCAAGCCGATCAGCTCTGGCACCAACATATTGCGCAGGTCGCATTTCTCGGTCAATACAACGCTAATCAACCGAGCTAATTGCTTGTCCGTATAACTTTCTATCTTCTTTCCTCCGATTAGGATCTCGCCATCTAACTTCTTCTGGAAAGCGGATAGGGTGCGGAGTAGGGTCGATTTACCGACACCGTTAGCACCCAAGAGGCAGGTCAATTCGCCTGGATAGATCTCGGCATTGATGTTGCTCGCCACGACACGAGTGTGTTTTTTATAGCGATAGCCAATAGATAAATGCGCAATGTGAATCATAAGGCATCTTTCTCTTTATTCGTTCATTTCTTCTTTCCGTTTGCGGAATAGCACAGAGGCGACGACCGGAGCACCGATCAACGCCGTGACAGAGTTGAGCGGCAAAGCCCCCTCAAATCCTGGCATACGAGCGATCAGATTGCAGGCCAATGCCAAGGTTGCCCCAATCAACACGGTAGCGGGCATCAGTACCCGATGGTCTGAACTGCGGAAGAGTGTCCGGGCCAAATGGGGCACGGCCAAACCGATAAACATGATTGGTCCGCAGTAGGCGGTGACAATCGCCACCAAGACGCCGGCACTCAAGATCACCAACAGACGGGCACGATGGATGTTCAATCCCAGATTGCGGGCATAGTTGCTGCCCAACAGCAAAAGGTTCATCGTCTTGATCAACAGGAAGGAGAGGGGTATCAAGAGGACCATGAGGGTCACGAAGAGCAACATCTGGTCGCCAGATACCCGGGCAAAACTGCCCAATCCCCAGATCACGTAAGCCCGAATATCCTCCTCCACGCTGAAGAACTTCAACACACCAATGATAGCATTCGCCACATAGCCGATCATCACACCGATGATTAACAGCGTGACGTTGCCTTTGACCTTGGTGGAGATGAACACGATCAGTGCCAAGACGGAGAGCGAGCCTAAGATGGCAGCTACCGAGAGGGCGATCTCGCCCAAATAACCCAAACGACTCAACGCTACACCTCCGATTGCTCCAGAAAGCAGTACCACGAAAGCGACTCCTAAACTGGCTCCGGCACTCACGCCCAGCACTGACGGATCGGCCAACGGATTGCGAAAGACAGTCTGCATCTGTAGGCCGCTCACCGAGAGTGCCGCCCCCGCTACCAAGGCGGTCAATGCTTGTGGCACACGTGACTTCCACAGGATGTTCTGCCATACCACAGGCTGCCCCTCATGGCCTAATAGCATCTCGCAAATGGCA
>JALFJR010000055.1 GCA_022775005.1 Parabacteroides sp. | reverse complement strand
CCAACAAGGGCTTACCTGCTTTCAGCTGTTCAATAGCCTTGTTCTTGATACTCTCGAAATCAAACTCTTCTTTCATAAAAAAAACTGTGTTAGCAAAGTTAATATTTTATTCTTTGCTGACACAGTTTAATTTACATCCTCGGTGAGTAGTTTGACGTTGGGATGTTTATAGTAAAAAAAGAGGGTGTGTCAAAATGAAGATACACCCTCTCGTTTTTTTATGATTCCTTGTAAACAGCGAATTGGTAATCGTACTTGCCCCAGTTCGGTTTACCCTCTTCGGAGGCCTCTTTGATATAGTGAATCCGGAGGTTGAAACGATCAGATCCTTTACCGGCCTCGGTCTTGTTGACTGCGTCGATTACCTCTTTCAGGCGATAGGCGCGGATCTCATTGGTGGAGGTAGCTGCGGATCCGGAGCCATCAGCAATCTTCACCACACGTAAGAACAGGGTGTAGGTAGGAACGCCATCAATATCCTCTGCGTCCTTGCTGCGATCCCAATAGAGCGTGAAGTTATTTTTCTGCTCTTTCAGCTCGTTTAAGGTCGCATTCAGGAAGAGGTAGCCATTCAGATAGCCACCCACCTCGCCGGTGAAGCCGGCTACATTGGTCACTACCTGCTCTTCGTCCAACATCATTGTTGTATCGGGAACATTATAGAAGACTGTGTTGCCCTTGCTTACTTCGTCGAAGACTGTGATTGTGGCTGTATAATAATCCATTGTCTGCGTCTTGTTTTCCGGAGCATTTAAATCCACCTCATACTGTACCGTATAACAAGCTCCATCTACCACCTGAGTCATCAGGTTGGCTGAATACATCGGGCCATAAGAGGTGTATAACACCGTTTTATAACTCTTCTCAGATACGCCGGCTACCGCAAATCCTTGACGAGTGAAGCGATTGTCAGACTCTCCTAAACAGGAGGTTAATAATGACACAGCTGCTGCGAGTGTGCCCATCCACTTAAATACTTTCATTTTCTCTTGTTGTTTAATAATGATATGATTTATATTTATTCATTTCTACAGTTGCTAAAATCCCAATCGAAATCCCATATTGAACCCGATAGTAAACGGCTTCTCTGAATGGATGGTTTCAATCGTACTCCCATTGTCAAAATAATAATTGGCGCTGACTTCACCAAATGCGCTCACAAAGCGAACAATGGGATAACTGACACCTACTTTGCCATTCACCGACCACAGCCACTCTTTCATGCGGATATGTTCCGTTTGCTTAACGATAGAGATCTCATCGCTGAAAAGTTGTGATTGCCGCTTGCCGGCTACGTTTACCTCTGCCATACCTCCAGCGGAAGCATAAAACAGGAATCTGTTCCATTCAGCAATGCGATAAGCAATCGAAAGGGGCAGACCCAAAAAATGCAAACGTTGATCGGTCTCGATGTGATAGGTGCCATTGGTGGCCCATTCCGAACGCAGATAGCTATAATTCAAACCCGTCTGTAAATAGAATCGGTTAGAAAGCTGTCGGCTTACCGAAATCCCAAAGTTGATAGGCGTATGATGCTGAATGTCTGTCTTGGGAGAGGCCTCTTGGGTTGCGCCCCATGTGTTCATACTCATCAAGCTTTCGCTACGCAAAGCCGCACTGTTGGTCACATAATGTGGCACGAGTTGCGATGTCCCGACCGAAAGGTTACCTGCCCCCATGCCAAAACTCCATTTCCGTTGTTTAGCCGGCTGGTGAGTAGGTTGTGTGGTGTCAGCCGCTTTGGTGCGTGGTTGTTGACTTGCAACTGATTCCGTAATAACCTCCTCCTCCCGTTGGGCATCCTCCCGATGAGAGGGTTCCACAGCGGCTATTTCTGCTGCGGATTCCTTATCGGTGATGCGCTCGATAGGCTGTTGCGCATGAGCCCTAAACGATCGGGTGGAAGTTGCCTGGGCTACCCATGCGTTGACGGCACGTGTTGCAGGTGCGGCGATCGACGGTGCCGGTGTAGCAGGAGTGGGAATGATTGATCTGTCTGTCTCTATTTGGCTCATCTCTTCAGCCAAACGAACCGTTTCCGGATCCTGATCAAACAGATAAAGACCGCCTAAGACAAGCGCCAAGACTGCGGCCGCAGCCGCAGACCAGTAACGAAAAGCGAAAGGCCATGTTACAGGTCGCTCCTCGGGCAGACGGCTTGCTATCGCTTCCCAATCTTCCGGCATGGGCTCAACCTCATGGTCGAACAGTTTGGCTTGGATGGCTTCATCCCATTTATCTCGTTTCTCGTTCATCTTCTTACTTCTCCATATAAAGCGTTGACCTTTCGCTGCAACAGCTGCTTTGCCCGCGTGTATTGCGAACGGGAGGTACTCTCCGTGATATTTAATTGCTCGCTGATCTCCTTGTGCGAATACCCTTCGATAGCGAAGAGGTTGAAAATCGTTCGGAAACCAGCTGGCAGGCTTTGGATCAACTGCATCAGTTCCGCGGCTGAAATGTCCGATAGTGGTGAGCTGTCTGTTTGTGTCAGTTCTGCCGTTTGGTCTAATTCGGTCGATTCTCGCAGTACATCCGCATGTCTTAAATATTCCAAGGCGCTGTTGACAAAGATTTTTCGTAACCACCCCTCGAAGGATCCGTTCCCGGCATAGCTGTCGATGTGTGTGAATACCTTCACGAAACCATCTTGCAAAAGATCACGAGCCGTCTCCCAATCGCTCACGTAGCGAAGGCAAACACTCATCATCTTGCGGGAATAGGTCTCATAAAGTGCTTTCTGCGCACGTCTATCGCCTTTCCGACAACCCTCTATCAGTTGTAGTTCGTCCATTCAATGTGCCATTGAACCCTCCTTCGGAGGAAGCTCTTCTATTCACAGGATGCAACCTGTAGCCAAAACGCTGCAAATCGCATGAGAAAAATGTGCTTTCTCTGCGATTCTTTTGCGGAGCAAAGATACAATCTAATTATGAATTATGAACTATAAAGCGATCGACTTGGTTATTTCACGTATTTGGAGAGGTAATAATAGGTACTCGGAGAGGGGGCACTCTCCACATGGTAACGGGTGGAAGCAGAGACGGAGAAGGTATAACCCTGCTCTCTCAGCGTATCTACCGGTAGATAAAGCGTTTCTCCATGGATCAGCGTTGCCAAAACATGGCGTGCGGAGTTGCTGTCTATGGAGTCGTTTAAGGCATAATAAACCGTGTAAGTCAAGGTCTCTTGTTCCTCTGCCGGTTTATCCCATGTCAGATGTAACTCGTCGCCTTCCCGATTCACTCGAATCTCTTTGGGAGCGGTAGGCACTCGATCGTTCAGCCAGGTGAGCGGTGGCAACTGAGCCGGATAGGGGTAATAGTGATCCCGCAACTCCTGGTACAATCCTTTCTCGTTGTATAACACGTTGCCACAGCGGAAGAAAGCACATCCGGCACCTCCAAAATAACGGCTGTAGTCGATTTGGTCGGTAATGTCGTTGACAGTCCAGTCCGCTTCGCTCTTATCCATTCGGTAAGCTCCCAAGCCGGGGACGATCAAACGTCCGTTGCTGAGCGATACCCAGTTATCCACAAAAGGGAAAAAGTTTTTATGCAGGTAATACATCATGGGGACAATCATGTCTTGCTTGCCCTCTTCCATCCAGCGCTTAGGATCTTGATAGACACTCTCATAAGCGGTCCATCCAGCATTTGGAACCTGCTCAATACGGTTGTATTTGCCTAATGGAGAGCTACTCACCTGTACCCAAGGTTTCACTTGCTTCACATAGTCGTACAACCGATAGACAATCCGGTTGATGTTCTCTCTGCGCCAATCCGCAACATTGCGTCGTTTGCCGGATTGGTTGTATAACTTGCTATCCGGGAATTTCTTGGCCTCCTCGGGATAGCGAATATAGTCGAAATGAATGCCATCAATGTCATAACCCTCCACAATCTCTTTCACCAGTGAGAGCAGGTAGTCGGCAGTGCCCGGTACGCCCGGATCAAGATACCATTCTCCATTGTGACGCTTGCACAGTTTCGGGTGTTTACGCACTACCGATTGTTTGCCCATCTCCTTGATGCTCTTGTCTGTGCCGAGCGGGAAAGTGACAAACCAAGCATGACATTCCATGCCCCGTTTGTGGCATTCCTCAATGGCGAAGGCTAAGGGATCATAACCGGGTAGCTCGCCCCAACGTCCACTGAACGTTTTGCTGGCAGGCTCAATTTTCGAACGATAAATCACGTCTCCTCGAAGACGCGTCTGCAAAAAGACCATATTGAAATTGGCCGCTTGCAGACGGTCGAGCATCTCTATCAGGGCTTGTTGTTGCGCGATGCGGCTGCGTGCGTCAGTGGCAGGTTGATGGGGCCAATCAAGGCCATAGACCGTAGTCAACCAAACCGCTCGAATCTCCTTTTTAGGTGGAACAACGGCCCAAAGCGTCCACCCGCATAGCCACCCGATCAGCACCAATAAACAAGCCCTTCTCATGCTTACTCGCTGACGATTTGAAGTGCCTCTTCCGGTTGATTGGTCGTCAGGAAGTCCACACCCTTGTCGCACATCTCACGCATCACGGCCGGATCATCTACGGTCCACACATTGCTCTTCAGTTTCAGAACCTTACATTGTTGAACCCATTCCGGATGCTTTTGCAATACCTTATAATGATAGTCTAATCCGGCAAAGCCCATCTCTTTCAGCTCTTTCGGGCTTAACTCGCCATTGAGGTAATATACATCTGCTTTAGGAGCTAAACGAATCAACTCTTTGCACGCGTCGAGGTTGAAAGAGATGTATTCGGTGCGTTTCGCTAATTTCATCCGGTTGATCATTTCCACGCAGAGGCGAGCCGCTTCTCGGTTGCGCTCGGGTGTCTTATGCGGTTTCAGTTCGAAAATCAAACGAACGTTGCGATTAGCCTTCTCTTTGGCTTTCAGCAAATATTGCTCCAACGTAGGAACATTCTCCCCGTTGGGCAGCTTCAGATCTTTCAACTCCGCATAGGTGGATGTTTGGATAGGTTTTCCCTGAATGTCATTGTCGTGATTGACAATCAATACATTGTCGGCAGTCAGATGCACGTCGAACTCCGAGCCATACACCTTTACTTCTGCGGCTTTCTCCAGGGAACGTAAGGAGTTTTGTGCGGATCCTTCCGTTTTCCAGTAACCTCTGTGGGCGATTACCTTCGTTGGGCTTTTAGCGGCTACCCAAGACGCCATCGCCAAGCAGGCGATACTTACCAAAAATACTCTTCTGTTCATGCTTAAATACCTCTATTTACAATTTGTTATGTATAAACTTTGCTCGCAATCGCACTTTGGAATGCGGCCATAAAGGTAAGCATTCTTTCTTATTTGGATTTGTTTTGTGGGGGGAAAACAAAAAAGACATCCCTCAATAGCTGTAGGAATGTCTTTTTTGCGTGGGCAGTGATGGATTCGAACCACCGAAGGCGTAAGCCAGCTGAGTTACAGTCAGCCCCATTTGGCCACTCTGGTAACTGCCCTTGCTTGTTTGCGGATGCAAAGGTAGTGATAATTTTGATTGATGCAAATTTTGAGGGCACTTTTTGTTTTCGTAGGGGGTGTGTCGAGTATGAATCGCTTTTGCGTATTACATTTTAGTGAAAATTTGTTTGCCTTGTGCGTTTTATGCGATAAAGGGAGGGGCGTTTTCATAAATTGTTCCTACTTTTGCGGGCGTTTAATCTTTTATTAACTGGTAAACATATTTTGTAGATGGTAAAGAAAGTTGGGAACTTGATTCCAAACACCTTTTTTATTACGAAGGGAAGTGGTGAGTCTGATTTAGAGAAGCATGCAGGCTCCTATCACATGGCTCTTTATGACGCCGGTATTTCTGATTTCAATATTATGACCTATTCATCAGTGATACCTGCGACAGCGCATCTGGTGACGATGGATGAGATTGATCTTCCGCCCTTTGGCTCAGAGATGAAGACAATCATGGCGGTATCTCACGGATACCAGGATGAGTTTGTATCTGCTGGTGTGGTTTACGCCTGGATGTATAAGGATGAGAACTTCGATGAGAAGGTAGGCGGACTGGTTTGCGAGGTAAGCGGTCGTTATCGCATCGAGGAGTTGGAGTCTCGTTTGATCCGTGTGATCAACGATCTTCATCAGAAGACGTATGGCCAGTATTACTTGGGCGAGCTCAACTTCATTACGGAGGGAATCACGATTGAGAAGCGTTATGGTACGGCATTGGCAGCGCTTTGTTTTGTTGATTTCTTGCAGCCGGAGATCGAAGAGAAGTAAAATATGGTCTTTTTGACAGATAAAGCCGACTCCTAAGTGGGAGATCGGCTTTTTTTGTTACTTTTGGCCAACAAATCTCAAAGAGAGATTGTTGTTTGATTAAATTCATTAAAGAAACAGTAAAAATGAAGTATATTGGAGCTCATGTGAGCAGTTCGGGAGGTGTAGAGAACGCACCGTTGCATGCGCAGGAGATTGGAGCAAGGGCTTTTGCGCTTTTTACACGCAATCAACGGCAATGGCGCTCCGCTCCACTTAGCGCGAAGAGCATTACCTTGTTTAAGGAGCGTTGCGCGGAATTTGGTTTTGCTCCGGAGCATATCCTGCCACATGATAGCTATTTGATTAACTTGGGCAATCCGGATGCCGAAGGGTTGGCGAAATCTCGGGAAGCTTTTTTGGATGAGATGCGTCGTTGTGAGCAGTTGGGCTTGACACTGTTGAATTTCCATCCGGGCAGTCATTTGAATAAGATGGAGCCTGAGGCTTGCTTAGCCTTGATTGCCGATTCCATCAACTGGACGTTGGCGCAGACGGAAGGCGTCACGGCGGTGATCGAGAATACGGCAGGGCAGGGCACGAACTTAGGTTATACCTTCGAGCAGATTGCGACCATTATCGAGCAGGTGGAGGATAAGAGTCGTGTGGGCGTTTGCATCGATACAGCGCATACCTTAGCTTCTGGTTATGAGATTCGTACGGCAGAGGGATTTGCTGATACATTCCAACGGTTTGAGGAGGTGATCGGCTTCCATTACTTGCGTGGCATCCACCTCAACGATTCCAAGAAGGAGCTGAGCACACGGGTCGATCGGCACGACAGTGTCGGCAAGGGCGTAATGGGCATGGAGCTGTTCCGCATGTTGATGAAAGATCCTCGTTTTGACGATATACCTATTATCTTAGAGACACCCGACGAGTCGCTCTGGGCGGAGGAGATCCGCCTGCTCTACACATTGGTAGATGCGTAAACGAACGAAAAACGAACAAACAAATAAAAAAAGGAAAATATGAAAAAGAAAGGACTTCTGGTTGCTTGTTGCGCCCTGCTCTTGTCGGGTGTGGAGGCAATCGCATGTACCGGACTGTTGGTGGGAAAGAAGGCTTCCATCGATGGCTCCGTGATGATCAGCTATGCGGCTGATTCGCATGGCCTGTATGGTGAGATGTATCATTGGCCGGCGGCAACTTGGCCCAAGGGGGCTACACTTGATGTCGTGGAGTGGGACACGGGTAAACCGTTAGGAACGATCGCTCAGGTGGAGCGTACTTACAATGTGGTAGGCAACATGAACGAGCATCAGTTGGCCATTACAGAGAGTACGTTTGGTGGCCGTCGCGAGTTGCGTGATACGGCCGGTATCATGGATTATGGTAGCTTGATTTACATTACTTTGCAGCGTGCCAAGACCGCTCGTGAGGCCATCAAGGTGATGACCGACTTGGTGGCTGAATATGGCTATTACAGTGGCGGTGAGACTTTCTCGATCGCCGATAAGCACGAGGCTTGGGTGATGGAGATGATCGGCAAAGGTCCCGGTCGCAAGGGCGCTATTTGGGTAGCGATCCGCATTCCCGACGATTGCATCTCAGCGCATGCCAACCAATCCCGCATCCAGCAGATCCCGTTCGACGATAAGGAGAACTGCCTCTATGCGCCCGACGTGGTTTCATTCGCTCGCGAGAAGGGTTACTTTAAGGGAAAGGATGCCGACTTCAGCTTCCAGCAGGCCTATTGCCCGTATGACTTCGGTGCGTTGCGTGGCTGCGAGGCACGTGTATGGTCGTTCTTCCGTCAATATGATTCCACTATGGATCAATATACCGACTTTATCAAGGGTGATCCAACGAAGCAGCCGATGCCGCTGTATATCAAGCCGAACCGTAAACTTTCCGTGCAGGATGTGCAGCAGGGTATGCGCAACCACTTCGAGGGAACCGATTTGGATATGACGAAAGATGCGGGTGCAGGTCCGTATAAGGTGCCTTATCGTTGGCGTCCGATGACCTTCAAAGTTGATGGCGTGGAATATACCAACGAGCGTGCGATCGCTACACAGCAGACTGGTTTCGTGATCGTTCCGCAGATGCGTGAGTGGTTGCCCGATGAGATTGGTGGTATCCTGTGGTTTGGTGTGGATGATGCGGATATGGCTGTATTCAATCCGGTCTATGCCTCTTCCGTACGTGTGCCGGAGTGCTACCGCGTAGGCAATGGCGATCTGCTCAACTTCTCTTGGACTTCCGCTTTCTGGATGCACAACTGGGTGGCTAACATGGCGTACCATAAATATAGCTTCATGATTCAGGATATTCGCAAGGTGCAGCAGGAGTTAGAGAACCATTATCAAGAGATGATCCCTGTGATTGACAAGGCTGCGCAAGAGCTGTATGCGAAAGATCCGAAAGAGGCTGTGGAGTTCTTGACGTGGTTCAGTACCTCTACGGCTGACAATGCGACTGCCCGTTGGAAGAAGTTGGGCGAGTATTTAGTCGTGAAGTATATCGACGGTAACGTGAAGAAAGAGGAGAACGGACAGTTTAAGCGCAATGCCTATGGCCTTCCGGCTTACCCCGACTTCCCGGGTTACGATGAGGAGTATTATCGTTCGATCGTGAAGAGCGCCGGAGAGCGTTTGAAGGTAAAAGAATAGTAGTAGAGACGTAGCGTGCTACGTCTCTACAAACAGAATAATCTGATTGTTAAACTAAAAAAGAAGAAAGTATGAAAAAATTATTCTTAATGCTTATGTTGGCTGTCATCAGCCTCGGTGCGTTTGCACAGAATCGCCAAGGAGACCAGCAAGTTGGTTTCAACATCGGTTATGGCTTTGACTCTGAGAATGCGACCTTGGGTGTGGACTATCGCTACAACCTCACCGATGAGTTCCGCTTGAACCCCAGCTTGACCTATTTCGCAAAGAATGATGGCCTTAGTGCATGGGCTATTGACATGAACGCACATTATCTGTTCCGTCTGAGTGATGTGTTCGGTTTCTATCCCTTGGCTGGTTTGAGCCTCTCTTTCTGGAATTGGGATGCAGGTAACGACCTGTCGCACAATGAGACTCGCCTTGGTGCGAATATCGGTTTAGGTGGTGAGTTCTATGCGACGAGTCAATTCACCATCGGCTTGGATCTGAAATACAACATCATCAAGGATTTGGATCAAGCGATGTTTGCTGTACGTGTAGGCTATAATTTCTAAGCGACATAAATTAACTACAAACAAAGGGGAGTTGGTCTTCGTGACTAACTCCCCTTTTTTATTAAAAAGATAACCCCGCTTCATTTGGCGATAGCTTTTCCACTGTAAGTTTTTCCCTGTCATCATCCCGCGACGGCTTTACTACATGGTGTAGTAGAGTCCGCGCAAGCCGCGACGGGTTTACTACACGGTGTAGAAAGGTGCGCGCAACTCGCGGAGAGTTTTTTCACGGTGTAGTAAAGGGCGCGCAAGCCCGCGACGGGTTTACTACACGGTGTAGTAAAGGGCGCGCAACTCGCGGAGAGTTTTTACGCGGTGTAGTAGAGGGTGCTCCTGATAGGTTGCCCCATAAAATGTTGTGTTGTCGTTTATTCAGTTTAACTTTTTGTTAAATTGCAGTTAAAGTGTCTGTCTTATTTAAGTATATAGGCATATTTAAATGTCTTTTTTTATATAACATCGGTATATATCCATAATTTTGTAGTCTATATTACATAATATATAAATATAATTGTAACATGAGAAACATTTCAAGAAGGAACTTTTTAAAGTCAACTGCGTTGACAGCAGCGGGTTTGACGATTGTACCCGGAACGGTTTTGGGTAAGTCGCATGGTTTCACGGCTCCGAGTGATAAACTGAATATTGCAGGTGTAGGTATCGGTGGTATGGGCCGTCGTAACTTGAAAAATATGAGCACAGAAAACATCGTGGCACTTTGTGATGTCGATTGGCATTATGCGGATAAGACATTCAAGGACTATCCGCAGGCGAAGCGTTATAAAGACTGGCGCCAGATGTTTGACGAGATGGGCAAGTCGATCGATGCGGTCATGGTAGCCACACCGGATCATACTCATGCTTGCGTGACGGCGCATGCGATTACGCTCGGTAAACATTGTTATACGCAGAAACCGTTGACACATTCGGTTTATGAGTCTCGTTTGTTGACCAAATTAGCGAAGAAGTATCGTGTAGCAACCCAAATGGGTAACCAAGGTAACTCGTTTGACTGGTGCCGCCAAATCACTGAATGGATCCAGTCGGGTGTGATTGGTGAAGTGTATGAGGTGCATTGTTGGACCGATCGTCCTATCTGGCCGCAAGGCTTGATGAAACCAAGTGATTCGCCTAAATGTCCGAAGACGTTGGATTGGGATTTATGGATCGGCCCAGCAGAGAAGCGTCCATATAATCCGGTCTATACACCTTGGAACTGGCGTGGTTGGTGGGATTTCGGTACCGGTGCCTTGGGCGATATGGCGTGCCACATTATGGATCCGGTTTATTGGGCACTTGATCTCAAATATCCCACAAGCGTAATCGGTAGCTCGACGTTGAGCAATCTTTATTCACCTCCTCATGCACAAGTCGTCACCTATACATTCCCGGCTCGTGCACCGAAGGGTAATGTGAAAATGCCGGAGGTCAAAGTCTATTGGTATGATGGCGGATTGATGCCGCCTCGCCCCGAGGAGCTGAAAGATGGGCAGATGATGGGTGATGAGAATGGCGGTCTGCTCTTTATCGGCAAAAAGGGAAAGATTATGACCGGTTGCTACGGTATGAATCCTACCTTGCTGCCCGTGACTGATATGGAGCATTTCAACCAACCGAAGCCGACGATTCCGCGTGTGAAGGGTGGTAACGGCAACATTTGGAACACCAATGCACATGAGCAAGACTGGATCCGTGCTTGTAAGGAGAGCCCGGAGAACCGTACTGAGGCTACTTCCAATTTCCAATTCTCTGGACCATTCAACGAGATGGTGGTTATGGGCGTGTTGGCTGTTCGTTTGGCTGGGTTGCAAGGCTTGCATCGTGAACTGCAATGGGATGGCGAGAATATGCGCTTCACCAATATCTCACCGACAGACAAGATTAAGATTGTAACTGTGGATGACTTCAAGGTGATCGATGGCGATCCTCGTTTTGACCGCCGCTTTGAGGAGTACAACGCGCTGGAGATGGCGAACGAGTGGATCAATCATACCTACAAGAATGGTTTCTCGTTGCCTGAGATGCCGAAGTAAATATGCGTAACAAGGATTATTAGATAATGAAATGAGAATGAGCGTTTTTCATGAATGGATAGTCGCTTTGCTATGCGGTCTGCTGATTTTACCCGCAACCGCACAGCGCAAAGCGGAACAGTTGGGGTGGCGATTGGGCATCCAGTCTTATAGCTTTCATCTGTTTTCACTGACTGAAGCTTTGGACAAGACTCAACAATTAGGTTTGCATTGTATCGAGGTTTATCCCGGTCATAAACTGGGTGGTAAATGGGGTGACAAGGTGTTCGACTTTAATCTTGATGCGCAGACCCAACAGGAGTTGAAAGCATTGGCAGCCTCTAAAGGTATTCAGATCGTGGGGAGCGGCGTTTTTGTTACCAATAACTCTGCGGATTGGGATAAGATGTTTGCTTTCGCCAAGTCTATGGGCTTGGAGTACATTGCCTGTGAACCGGCTTTGGACGATTGGGATAAAGTGGAGCAACTCTCTACGGAAACAGGTATAAAGGTGTCTGTGCATAACCATCCGCAACCATCCGATTATTGGCGACCGGAACTGTTGCTTAAAGCGATCGCTAATAGAAGCCCGTTGATTGGTTCATGCTCCGATGTGGGCCATTGGCGTAGGGAAGGAATGGGCCAGATTGACTGCCTTCGTAAGTTGAAGGGGCGAATCATCTCTTTGCATTTTAAAGATATCCTCATGGGTGACGGTGGAGCGAAAGGCTACCGCGATGTGATCTGGGGCACCGGCGTGCTGGATGTGAAAGGAATGCTACAGGAATTGAAGGCACAGCACTTTAAGGGCGTATTCGCTATTGAGTATGAATATAACTGGGAAAACTCAGTTCCCGACATTCAGAAGTGCATAGATTATTTTAATCAAATCATCGAAGACTTGAATTAGGTTTGCAGTCTATTATTGATGATTACTGATGAGCATGAATAGAAGCGATTTTATTTCCACAAGTGTGTGTGCGGGAGGGGTTGGTTTACTTTTCCCGCTCACCACGGCTTGCGCACGTGGTGAGTCTTCGGCTTATTTCAATAGATCCGGCCGTAGGCGAGCGGTGCGCTCTTGGGCTTGCTGCAATCGCCACTCCTCGATTTTGCGCTGGTGACCGGAGAGAAGCACGTCGGGCACTCGCCATCCTTTGTATTCCGCAGGGCGGGTATAGACGGGGGGAGCCAACAGGTTGTCTTGAAAAGAGTCGGAGAGGGCGCTTTGCTCGTCACCAATGACTCCGGGAATAATCCGGACTACGGCATCAGTAATGATAGCTGCTGCCAGCTCGCCGCCGGTCAGTACATAATCACCCACGGAGATCTCTTTGGTGATCAGGTGTTCGCGGATGCGATAATCGATTCCTTTGTAATGCCCGCAGAGGATGATCAGGTTATTGAGGAGCGACATTTGGTTGGCCATGGGTTGGTTGAAGGTCTCGCCGTCGGGGGAGGTATAGATCACCTCGTCATATTCCCGCTCGCTTTTGAGTGCGCTGATCGCCCGATCAATCGGCTCGATTTGCATCACCATGCCTGCCTCGCCGCCGAATGGGTAATCATCCACCCGGCGCCACTTGTTGGTAGTGTAATCACGGAGGTTATGTAAATGGATTTCGGCCAATCCTTTTTCTTGTGCTCGCCCAACGATGGAGCAATTGATCATGCCCTCGATCATTTCGGGCAATACAGTCAGAATATCTATACGCATAATTCTATTTCTTCGCTTTGACGAAGCAAAAGTACGCGATTATTTCCGAATGTTAGAAAATAGATTTAAATTTGTGGCTGTAAATATCATAAACTAATTAAAAAAGCATATATGGAAAACACGCGTCGTTCTTTCCTGAAAAAGGTATCTGCTGCTGGATTGGGAGCAGCAGGGTTGGCAATGGCTGGTTCAGCCAATGCGGCAACACCGGTGGCTGAAGCGCCACAGAAGAAGAAAACAGCGGGTAAAGATGATGGCAAGCTGCGTTTTGGCTTCATCGGCACCGGCTCTCGCTGTCAAGAGCACATTAATAATGTGTTGGCGATCCCTGGCAATAAGATCGTAGCGATCTGCGATATTCAGCAGGGGCCGATCGACAGCACATTGAAACATATCGCTAAATTCAATGTTCTCGCCCCGAAGGTTTATAAGGGTGGTGAGCGCGAGTTTGAGCGCATGTTGAACAATGAGGAGTTTGATTGTGTGATCATTGCCAGCCCGTGGGAGTGGCACGTGCCGATGTCAATAGCGGCTATGAAGGCCGGTGTGCCTTATGTGGGCGTGGAGGTGTCGGCCGCTAACTCGTTGGAGGAGTGCTGGGATCTGGTGAATGTATCGGAGGCGACAGGCAGCCACTTGAACATCATGGAGAATGTTTGCTATCGTCGGGATTGCATGGCCGCCCTCAACATGGTGCGCCAGGGGTTGTTCGGCGAGTTGCTTCATGCCACTTGTGGCTATGAGCATGACTTGCGCGATGTGAAATTCAACGATGGTACGCACTATACTTATCAACCGGGTGGCGAGTTGCGCATGGGACCGACCGCCTATGCGGAGGCACAGTGGCGTACGAACCATTCCGTGCATCGCAATGGCGACATCTACCCGACGCATGGCATCGGACCGGTGGCGAACTGTTTGGACATCAACCGGGGCAATCGTTTTGTGGCGCTTTCTTCCATGGCGACACAGAGCCGAGGATTGCACAAGTTCATCGTAGATAATGGAGGTGAGCACCATCCGTTAGCGAATGTGCGTTTCAACTTGGGCGACATCGTGACGACCATGATCAAATGTGCCAATGGGCAGACGGTGATCGTGACACATGATACCAACTCGCCGCGTCCCTATTCATTAGGTTTCCGCATCCAGGGAACGGAGGGACTGTGGATGAATGATGGCGATCATGTCTATGTGCAGGGCAAGTCGAAACCGCATCGTTGGGATGATTCCGAGCCGTGGTTCAAGCAGTATGACCATAAACTGTGGGCTGCGCATGGTGATGCGGCAGCGGAGGCTGGACATGGAGGCATGGATTATATCATGATGTATGACTTCATTCAGGCGATCCATGAGAAGCGTCCTGCTCCGATGGATTGCTACGATGCGGCGGCTTGGAGTGCGATCTCAGCCTTGTCGGAGATGTCGATTGCCCGTGGTGGCGCATTGGTCGATTTCCCGGACTTCACGCGGGGGCATTGGATCCATCGTCAACCGGCGTTCGCTTTATAAGGAGTAATTAATCTATTCAATTTTATTATAGTTGTACTATGAAGACAAACAGAAGAGACTTCCTGAAGACCCTGGGTGGAATTGCGGCTTTTACGATCGTGCCGCGCCACGTGTTGGGTAATGGATTTATCGCCCCGAGCGATCAATTGACGAAGGGTATCATTGGTACAGGTGGTATGGGTCGTGGCCATGTGAACTATGCCGGCACCCGTCTGGTCGCTGTCTGCGATGTGGATAAGAACCATCTGGAATTGGGCAAGCAATTGGTGAAGGAGAAGATCGCCGCTTATCACGATTTTCGTGATTTGATCTTGGATCCGAACGTAGATATTGTACATATCGCCACTCCTCCCCACTGGCATGGCATCATGTCGGTGGAGGCTGCGAAAGCGGGGAAGGACATTTGGTGTGAGAAGCCGATGACCCGTACGATTGGTGAGGGTAAGCGCGTGATGGAGGCCGTGAAGCAGTATGGCCGTATGTTCCGCCTGAACACTTGGTTCCGCTTCGCCGATCCCTTCTATGGCTTGGGCACTCCGGTGAAGCCGTTGAAGAAGTTGGTTCAAAGCGGTTTATTAGGTTGGCCGTTGAAGGTGACGATCAGCAAGCATACCGGCTTTGACTGGAAGTTCTATTGGGTAGGTAAGGAATACCTGGAGCCGCAACCGGTTCCTGCGGAGTTGGACTATGACATGTGGCTCGGCCCGGCTCCTTATAAGCCTTATAATGCGCACCGTGTGCATCAGACTTTCCGTGGCTATTGGGATTATGATGGCGGTGGCTTGGGAGATATGGGTCAGCACTACATCGACCCCGTGCAGTATTTCTTGGGCAAGGATGAGACCAGCCCAGTAAAGGTTGAGGTGGACGCACCCCAGCAGCATCCGGATGCAGTCGGTACGTGGCGTTCAATCACCTATACTTATGAGGATGGTTGCCAGATCGTGCTTTGGGGTGGTGACTATGGCGATCCGAACACGCCTTACATCGCCGGTCCGAAGGGCAATGTCTATAAGAACTTTGTCTGCGACATCCCCGACTGGGAGAAGAAGTTGGCTGAGTATCCAGAGCCGGAGCCTCAAGTCACTGACTTTATCCAGTGCGTGAAGACCCGTCAACCGTTTGCGTTGAATGAGCGTAATGGATTCCGTTCGGCTACGATTGTCAATATGGGAGCCGTAGCGTTGCGTCTGAACCGGACGTTGCATTTCGATCCGGTGAAACTGGAGTTTATCAATGATGAGGCCGCAAACCGTTTGCTTGACCAGCCGATGCGTGCGCCTTGGAATATCTAATCTTACACGCAATTTATCCATATGAAGAAGGTATATATTTCCATAGCGAGCTTGTTGTTTTTGGGTAATGTGATGCTGGCGCAAAGTCCGGCCAATCGTACCGCTCAGACGGTGGTGGCGGATGTCTTGGCGCAGATGCCGGCACAGCAACAGGCAGAATACAATAAATTGATCAATGATTTGGCGACGACCGGTGAAACGGGTGTCGAGCAGTTGATCCGCAAGATTAACGCACCGGGTAAAGGCAGCAATGCCAATGTGGATTATGCGTTGAGCGGTTTGAGCCATTTCGTGATGGCCAAAGGCAACGAGCAGGCACGTCAGACCGTGGCGAAAGCTTATGTGAATGCGTTGAATCAGGTGACGGAGCGTGAGACAAAGGCCTTTATCATTCGTCAGTTGCAGATCATGGGGGCCGATGAGTCGGTGGATGCGTTGGCGGGCTACCTGAGCGAGGAGAGCTTGAGCGGTCCTGCCGCACGGGCACTTTCCGCTATTGGCTCTGAGCAGGCTAAGCAGGCGTTACTCTCCTC
>JALFJR010000052.1 GCA_022775005.1 Parabacteroides sp. | reverse complement strand
TTCAGGATTCCAGTCTTTGCCAGACATGTACTTGACAGCGAACACGCCTTGGGGGATATTACGGATGCGGAAAGTTGCACCTGCCTTGATATAGACATTTCTTATAACCTTTTTTGTTATCGGCTCAGATAGCAATACAACGGCATCGTTGTCGTTACCGTTGCGCACCTCTATATAGTTGTCATACGTATTGTCAAATTGGTTTCGATAATAGGCTGAATAGGGAGAAGCCCCTGTGTCAAGGCTGTTTCCGGCATAGGGGGAAACAGTCTCAACCTGTGAGGGAGAATTGTAATCAGACCCTTTATTTGATTCTTTAACACTTTCATAAAATATGACTGCTGCCAAGAAAACTCCAACAATTAGGAGTTTTACTCTTGATCTCAGCTGCTCTTTGGAGGATGCATATCGTTTCTCAAATTTTAAGGCTTCCTCCGCTTGCTTTCTCCATTGCTCTTCTGCAAATCGACGATTTGCCTCCTCCCTCATTCTTCTTTGGCGTTCGTATTCCTGCCTGCGCCGTTCCTCTTCTTGGCGTCTTTTGCGCTCAGCTTCAGCTTGTCTCTGACGCTCCATTTCAGCGGCTCGTTGCCGCTCATATTCCGCTTGCTGAGATTGTTCACTCCTTGCCTTACGCAATCGAGCATCGTAGAGAATTCGCTGATTGTAATCTATCAATGTATTGTAGGCGTTCTGTATCTTCAGGTACATCTCAGCGTCTCCTCCCGTCTTATCGGGATGATAGATCAAGGAGAGACGGCGATAAGCTGCCTTAATCTCCTCCTCAGTAGCTGTCTCCTGTACACCCAATAGATTGTATAATGTGATCATGTTTTTTCCCAGAGTTTTTCTTTCGTGAATCTCGATCTAGAATTATGCAAATGTAGGTAATAGTACCTCTCTTTGCAAGAGGTTGATAAGAAAGCATATCCAAAAAGAAAAAAGAGAGAAGACAATGAGAGAGGAGAAATTTGAGATCCGAAGCTACGGCTTTCAGGAGTTGGGGACGAAATGAATGTAATCGTTGGGGGCTCGGAATCTTTCACTATCTTTGTGGCAGAATAAAGCTCTTCGTTTGTTATTGTGGTTCCCGGATGGGCCGGGAGGGCCTCGATAAAGCGAAGGGCTTCTTGGCCTCTTCCCCGTTAACAATAGATGTATTGATGGATTGTCCCTTGCATACCTCCCCAAAAATGTGTATCTTTATAGGGTAATTAGCGAAAGGAGAAAAGGTTATGAAGAGCATGCTGAAAAGTGAGTTGGCGGAGCGGGCGGGCGTAAGCTTGAGTACTTTTGGACGGTGGTTGAAGCGACACACCGAGGAGTTGGAGCGGATGGGCGTGACCCCACGGACGAAGGTGTTGCCACCGATAGCGGTGCGTTACGTCTGCGAACGCTATGGGATAGACATTACCCATCCCTAAGCCCGGTCATTAGTAATGGCCGGGTCGAGAGATTGGTAATGTTCAACGACGGACATTGAAGCGATCCAGGAACGTTTGGAGTGTCGGCTCTCCGGAGGCGTTGATCCAGCTGCACTGGTGGTTGCGCCAGTCGATGGTCTTCTCATACTGCACACCCGACGGGAGCGTCACGCAGACACTGCCCTGCTTGGGGAGCTGATGGGTGGAGGGGTCGAGCTTCCGAAGCTGGCACGGCAGGTAGCGACCCGAGAGCCTATCGTAGTGCAGGAGGCATTCCCCTCTCGACCCAAGGTGCTTGAACTTCACCTTGTCCACGTAGAGGGTCACCACCTGCAGGTCGTCATCCCGATCGACGATGAGGCAGTAGTCCGCCTTGTTGCCGAAGTCGGCCGATCCGTTGATGTCGTTCATCTCCACCCGTCGTTTCTTGCCGTCGAGATTGGCCCGGTTCACCTTGCGGGGATGCGCCACGAGGATGACCAAACATTGGTGGCGACGGGCGAAGCGGGAGAGGGTGTTGTTGACATGGGCATACCATTGCAACTCGCTCTTGCCGTCTTGCTGGTCTTGCTCAATGCGGTTGAGCGGGTCGATCACGAAGATACGCACCCCACGGCGAGCCACCGCCCGATGGGCGATGTCGAGGATGTTGTCGAGGGTATAACGCTCGTTCGAGGCATTGCCGGCGGAGGAGGGCATGGCCTTCTCGTCGAAATCCACCAAGCCATCCTCGCCGAAGCCGGGCAGGATATGGCAGACGTTGGCGGTGAGCCAGCTGACGCATCCCTTCAGCAACTCGTCGGTGAACTGGGGCGAGGACTGGAAGGGGTAGCGGGTGAGCTTCTCGCAGAGCTTGCGCAGGTGGTAGGTGACCGGGACGTTCTCCGGCGAGAAATAGGCCACCTTCCAATCATGCAGCAGGGCCATGCGCAGGCACAGCTCGTCGATGAACTCCGACTTGCCATCCCCGGGTCGGCCACTCACCACCATGTAGCGACCCGTCTCGAAGGTGATCAGTTCATCCACACCGGCTATCCTCGCTGCCGCACCTCGTTGCAGCCCCTGCCGGAACAGTTGCCACAACTCCTCTTCCACATCCTCGGCGGTCTGTATGCCCACCAAGGGGATGTCGTGTGCCGCTTCGATGCACATGCGCACCCGCTCCTCGCCATACTGCATCAATACGTCGTTGGCATCCTTGCAACCCTCCGGCCACTCCACCAACTGGCAACGCTCCGGGTCGAGCCGACGGATCAGCTCGTTGCGCAAGACGATACCCCGCTCGTCGTTGTCGAGTGCCAAGATGATGCGAATCTTATCCTCCAAGTGGGTCTCCACGAAACGGTCGAGGAAGGAGAGGTTCGTCTGTGCGCCGTTAGGCACGGAGATGGTCTCCAAGTAGCCACATTGGATGAGGGTGAGCGCATCAAACTCCCCCTCGGTGATGTAGCAGATCGGCTTGTGGATCAATGCGTCGATGTTCCAGGGAATCAGCTCACCTTTTGGGTGGAGGGTGAATCGCTTGTCGAGGGTGCGGTGTTTCACGTTGATGTAGTCGCCCCGGTCGAAGAAAGGAAAGGCGATGGTGCGCACCGACGTGTAGCTCCTCTTGCCCTCCTCATTCGGCGCGTTCTCCGACGGAAACGAGGCGTAGGGCAGCATGATGCGGTAACGCTGTAGCAGGTCGAGGTTGAGCTTGCGCTCCTCGGTCAGGAAGCGGATGAGCGGTTGCGCGTCTGGCGCCTCTAAGCAGCGGTTGATGAGAAACTCCGGAGTGAAAGTCTTGGGGCGGCTATAGGTGCCCTTGACACCCTTTTTACTCAATCGCTCCTCTCGTTGCTTTCGCTGCTTGGCGCGCGCTTTCCGCTCACCTTTCGTAGGCACATAGCCCGATTCGCCACAATGGTAGCAGTGATACAAGCCCTTGTCGGTGTCCACGCTGAGGCATTGCTCATGCGGACGGTGGGTGCGGGTAGGGCCGCAGAAGGGACAGGCGATGCGTACCCGTCCGGTTTGTGACTCGCTGATCGGAATACCGACCGCATTGAAATCTCTGTAATTGTCTTGGTTTGCCATGCTATGAAAATTTTGTGTTCATAAAATCAAGTAAAGCTGTGCTCAGTGATAAAGCTCAAACCAGCTGGAGGAGGAGTCATCCCATTCGGCGGTAGGCGAGGGGCGTGGCGGAGCGTCTGCTGGAATCAGGCGCCCATTGACGTAGCGGTTGCCCAGCTCGTCGATCTCCTCCAAGTGGGTGATCACGGGGGAGGAGGGAGGTAACTCCTGTGCCTTGGGGAGCGTCCGCTGGTTCCGCTCCCAGGTGCGCACGCAGGCCCTCCAGTCGGTGATGCGGGTGTGGCCATATTTCCAGCCACGCGCCTCGTAGAAGTCCAAGAAGTGTTGGGCATCGATGCCGTTGCCACGTTCGGCGCAATAGGCGGCCACCTCTTCCACCGAAGGTTTTTGGAAGTGTGTGTTCTCTCTATTCTTCTCTTTTCTTATCTTCTCTTTTTCGCCCGCGCGTGTATCGTGCGCGTGTACGCCCGCGGGTACGCGCGAGCGTGCAAACACGCGCGCACGAGAAACCGCATCCATAGCGTCCGAACGGCGCAGCTCCTCGATCTCTTCCTGCGTGTAACCGGGGATAGGATCCACGCTCAACACGAAGTCATCCTCGGAGAGCACGAAGAGGTCGTATTCTTGGATATAACGCATAATCTTCTTGCGTGAATACCTACGTTCGAGTGCTCCGATCACTTGACTAAGCGCAATCGCACCCTCCCCTTGGCATTCCACCAATTGGAGCAAAAAGAGATAAAGGCCGATACCGGCGAAACGCTGCTCTTTGAGCAAAAGCTGCAACCTGTCGTCTGAAAACATGTTGCCATGAAGTTTAATCCATCTCATGATACTTTCAATTATTTTTTGTATATTACACCCGTAAATATACAACAGGTGAACAGTGCGTCCAAACGCCCGCCACCACCCTATAGCGTGGTGGTATTTTGCAGATTATTAACAATTTAAAAAGATACTATCATGAAAAAAAGTCAGATCGGGAGTTTCCCGCCGGAGCAAGTAGCGGCCATAGGTCGAGCAGTCGGCAAATTCATGCGTGAGCAACGTCTCAAGTCGGAGGATATAAGGCGTGAGAGTGGGTTTAATGCCAGTCGCTTCGCCCCCTTTAAAAAGGGGGGCTAACTTTTTTGTCCACCACCCTCTTCTCTTCCCTCATGCACACGCTATACAGGGCATGCCCCACCTCCTTCAACCAATTCTGGAGCAACGAGATAAAGGATATTTTGGTGGGAATAGGGGAATAGACGCATAAATTGATTCATCCAGCGTTCTACTGTTTGCATTCAAGCCAAATTGGAGAAAATTAACTGCCTTTCTATAGGTTATTTCCGCTGAAATAGCTATATTTGGCGGGTTAATAATACAGCTGATATATGAAACGCACGATACTTCTGCTCATCTCGTTCTGCCTATCACTTGCTGTTAGGGCAGACCAGCCATTCCGCAACCATCGTTACGATAGTTTCAAAGTGCTGACTGTGGATAGTACACAAATCGTCTTCATCGGAAATAGCATCACCAATATGCATGAATGGTGTGAAGCGTTCCCTGATCATCGCGTTATCAACCGAGGTGTTTCGGGGGCCGTTTCCGACGAAGTATTGGCCAACCTGAAAACCATCCTGGCCGGAAAACCGGCCAAGGCTTTTCTGATGATTGGCACCAATGACCTGGCCACCTCAGGGATCAACAATGCCGCGCACGTGGCTCGCAATGTCCGCACCATACTCCAGCGCTTTCGGGAGGAGAGTCCACGCACGCAACTTTACCTCCAGAGCATCTTGCCCAGTCGGCTGCGTCCGCTTGCGCTTCTGCAAGAGGCGAATGACAGCCTCCGTAACATCTGTAAGGAGATGCAAGTGCCCTTCGTGGATTTATGGGAGAGGCTGATTAGCGTGTCTCAAGATGACACGCATACACTTGACGGTCTGCATCTTACTGCCTCAGGTTACGCCATTTGGTGCAACGCCATTGCCGAAGCAGTAGGAATCCCTACCGTATATGGTGCCACCATTGCCAATCAGAGTGGCGGCTTACCAGGGTCTTTTGGTATGCGAGCCTCCTATTTTGCGGCGCTGCCGGTTCGTGATGGCGACGTGCTCTTCATCGGTGACGAGACGGTACACAGTGGGGAATGGCATGAGCTGCTCAACTGTCCTCGTATCAAGAATCGAGGTACCGGATGGGGACTCCATGCGGGAAACATGGCTGTCGTGGCGGCAGAGCTACCGCTCATCCTCCGTGGCCGCAGCGACAATGGCACACCTGCCCAACTCCTTTTCTATGCAGGTGCGGGGGAGGTCGCAGACACCTCGCTGGCGATCGATAGTGTGCTAACGACCTACACGAAACTGGTGCAAAGCGTGCGTCAACTTTCCCCCACAAGCTCCGTTGTTTTAGTCTCGGTGTTACCGGGCGTTACCAGTCCGGAGATTCTGGAGCGTGCCCGCAGGTTCAATGCCGGTCTGCGTGCCTATGCTGAAACGAGTGATGGCATCACCTTCGTTGATTGTTTCAGCTTTTTTTATCCCAACGGTGTAGCCGATTCCAACTGTTTTCAAAACGGTTATCTGAGTGGTTACGGGTATGCCAAGCTGGCCCAAATGCTCGCCCCATTGATTGGCCCGGATGCCCATGTAGAGGTTCCTTAGGGTTGCGTCCTTCAATCACTTCAATGGCTCTCCAATGGGCGAGGGCACCGAGAAGGACAAAGATGTGCTACACGGTAACCTATTCAATCAGTTGGCTTTAAAATATTTCATATACAGAGGATTATGCGTAGAGTGATTCGAATGATGTTGCTTGCTGTGGTGGTCTGGCTGACTTCGACAGTCGTGATGGCCGGCACCATTGAACCGCTTATTGGGATCGTTAACCGTACGGATTGCGGAGGCTTCTGGCGCTATGATTTCAATTATGAAACGGTTGATGTGGATGGAGAGACCCCCCATCGTGCTGTCGGCCGCCATCTTTTTATCCCCTGATGTGCATGACAAACGGGTGAAGGCCAAGGGATGCGGTCTTATCAATCACTTCACCATCACGGCCGACTATCAGTGTCCCACCCATGTGTCGAACAGGTTATCGCAGGAGGGTGCTCTCGCTGCCACCCACTACATCTTGATCGAGTCTGATGGCTTCGGGTTCGGAATAGATGTGGAACGCAACCAGCGGTATCTGCAGGGCAGGGCTACGGCACGTGTGAACATTGATGCTTTTTTGGCTGGCCGCCAATTGATGGCAGAGGAGGGGTATGAATGGGGTGACGTGACGCTCAACCTCGGCTATTCGCAAGGTGGACACTCGGGCATGTGGGTCAATCGCTTGGTGGCCGAAGGCTATCGCCGCGACGAACTGCCGAAGATTGACTACTGCATCCTTGGTGGTGGCCCTTATGACCTGTATGCGAACTATCTGCAATTAGCAACGGCTAATCTGTCGTATAATCCTGCCGCTTTGGTGCTTATCCTTAGCAGCATGATTGATGCCGGAGGATACCGAGTGACGAACGAAGCGATCTTTTCGGATGATTTGGTGTCGCTCCTGCCTGAACTTTTCGACTCCAAACAGTACAGCGATGGTGCCATCAATCGTTTCTTCTATGAGCGTTATGGCCATGCCGATGACCAGAAACTGCCGATTGATGAGCTGGTGAAACCTGTTTTCTTTGACGTAAACAACGAGGTGATGAGAGCGATTAGCTACTACCTGAAGCTAAATTCGCTCGTGTATGACTCGTGGAAACCGGATAAGACCGGCCATATTACCTTCGTACACGCCAGGAATGACGAGGTGGTGCCCTTTCTCAATCAGGAGCACATGGAAAATCATCTGCTTGCCAATGGCTACGCTGCTTTCGACATAGACGACAGCAGCGAGGGAGACCACAAGGAGGCAGGCCTCCTTTATGTGTTGAAGGCCATTTCCCTTCTCAGTACCTACGTTCCCGCAGGCATGGAGGAGGTGTTCCGAGAGATCCCCAGCGAACAGAGGCACGACATCTACAGCTTGGACGGTCGCTTGATTCGCCAGCAGATCACACTGAGTGAGGCATACCGTTCGCTGCCCAAAGGTATTTATATCATCAATGGACAGAAGATAGTCAAGGAGTTTTGATCCAATTTTTTCACAATTGAAATATCCGCTATTCATGTTGTGAACAATAACCTCTATCCCGTACTTGTTCAGGAACAACTGTGCCAGCATTGGTCGTTCTCGCGCAACCCCAATAGGAGGTATAGGCGAAATCGTACTTGTCTCGATGAACATACCTTTTTCAAGGCGTTGTCTTTTGTCCTTACATGCAGCGTTGCCGCTGTTCTTTACTACAATTCTCCAGAGTGCCATAATACATTTGTTTTAATGTGAATACTGTGAGACTACAGTGAGTCTCGATACTTCTCTATTGCCTGAATGAGATCGTTTAAATCTTTGACGTTCTCTTCTTTATTATCATGATATACAAAGTTCAAATCAAGTAAGTGACTCAGATAAAATTCTGTAGGTCTTTTTTGTGTGTCCAAAAACAGGATCATATCATCTTCATCTGTAAATAGTGCCTTATTGTCTTTCATTTCTTTCAGCTTGTATAGTGATAATTCAGAATCTTTTAATCCCATAAATTACAAAAATGCTTTCGGAACAAATCAAGACCTTGCTCGATTGTCCTTTTTTCATCTTCCGAATATGTATTTGCATACTTCATCAACTCAAAAGCGTCAATCATCTTTTGAATAGCACAGTTCCACTCTCGCATATCTTTGAAATAAGGACAATATCCATGTTTGTCAAGAGCCTTGAACGCTTGTAAGCGAGGAACGATTAATTGAGCGATGGTATGATATGTATTCCAAACCTCTTCAATTTGGAAATCATTTTTGTGACTCCAGTTTGTGTTCGGATTTTTCTGTTTCTTTTCTCCCATAGTTTCTATAGACAAGGGCGCGTGAAAAATCGAGATTCGATTTCGTTTCCTCTTTGAGCTTTTTCATAAGCAGTTCCATCCGTTGCTCTTCGAAATAGTCTACTTTTACGTTAAACGCATGGATTTCACTCTCTTGCTGGAACAAATCTTTAATATCATCAATGTCGATGTAAATGAGGCTGTTTGGATTATCCAGCACATCTTTTAGAATATCACTGTTTAATAATTCATTAAATGTCATTTTAACGATTTTATTTAGTATATGTGAAATTTCTTTTTTTTACATGCAAAAACCTATTTTCTTTGTCCCTTTGGTTTCAAGCCTTTCGCTGTCACAATAAACGCTCAACTCTTCCACAATGTTCTTGGACTCACCATGAAGGATGTTTCCAATCGTATAATGTCTGGCAATATTTTCTATCTGACCGCCACTGAAATCATACTTTGTGGCTAAAATTCGTACTTCCTCTTCTTTCAGAACTGGTATCATTTCACGCCACATACTCATACGAGCCTCTGTGGTAGGTTTTTCAAACTTGATTTTATAGAGGAATCGCCGTTCAAAAGCCTTGTCCATGTTTTGTGCCAGATTGGTTGTGGCAATGAGGATTCCGTCAAGTGTTTCCATTTCCTGAAGGATGATATTTTGGATAGAGTTCTCCATCTTGTCAACAGCTCTCTCGGCTCCCTCCTGACGTTTACCAATGATTGCATCAGCCTCGTTGAATAAGAGAATGGGGGTAATACGACACTCTTTTGCTTTGGCCCGATAATTGTCGAATACTTGCTTTATATTCTTCTCGCTTTCGCCTACCCACATGCTCTTAATTTGGGATATATTGACTTGCATAATGTCACGACCCGTTTGTCTTGCAAGTTGTAACACAGTTTCGGTCTTGCCAGTTCCGGCAGAACCATAGAAGAGGCAAGTAAAGCCACAACGGAAACCCGAATCTTTCATGCGTGTACGGATTTGTTTGTATTGCACGTCATCCAGTAGTCCGCCCAATTCTTCAATCTGGGAGCTTAATTTGTCGCCATAGAACAAACTCTTTGGCACTATTTCCTCAGACTTAATCATATCGCCACGTGCCTTGCTTTGATTCAAGGAGGAAAGGTTAAGTTCTGCAAACAATTGACGTTTGGCTTCTACTGTCATATGGAAAGATCCCCTGTCAACAAATCCGTCGTCGTTGTTGTACTCTATCATCTTTTCTGTAAGAAGTATATGTTCTCCATCATTAAGATATGACCTCATTCTGTTCCAGCAGCGTTTCTCATAAAGGAATTCGAGATCGTGGTACCTGATATTGTCATCATTGTTGTTCACAAAAAGATGAGAGAAGAGAATCAGCATCATTGTATCAACCTCAGACATGTTGTAGCTCCGTACTTTCTGAACATAAAGCAGCTGTCTGTTACAATTGAACAGATGCCTTATCTTTTCAACAGTAGCCTCATAAGTCAATTCGCCATCTTTCCGCAAATCAAACACATCCTCTATCTCTCCGAACAACTCCTGACATGAAAGGCCAGAGCAGTCTTTGGGGATGTACTTCTCATTGTTCTTAAAAGCCTCTACAACCTCCAAGGGAACCCTATAAGTGATACGGTTACCATCACGACTGCATCTGATTAGTTCTCTTTTTTCCAGAACATCAACCTCCTGCATATACCTAATTATTCTTGTTGTTCGACAATCCAGGAACTTGCCGAAGTCACTTATAGTTATACTGGTATCATCACTGTTGTCTACAAACAGTGCCATCATCACACTCTGCTCCTTGGTGAGTTCCATCTTTTCAGCCACATATTTAATATATTTGTCAGCCTTACGATAAAAGTCACTACTAAGCCCCGTACCCTTTGCTTTTTCCACAATCTGCTCAACTGCTGTGAGCAAATCAAGTTTCTTCCTTGCTGCCATTTTCTTATATATTTTTGGTTCATGTGAAGTTTTATGGTGCAAAGTAAACAAAGACCTCTGCCAGTTGGTGGCAGAGGTCGAGGAAATGTTTATTATCGAATGAAACTTTATGGCAATTCCAAGGAAAGATTGAAAATACCTATTATGAAATCAGTCTGAATATTTCTCCAGGGCTTGTTTGAACTCATCGGGATAGTTCGCTTTCAAATAAGCTATTTGATAGGCCAGCCAAGTGTAGCAAACAGCATGAGACTTTTGGAAAGCGTACATACCTTTAGCCTTTATTTCATTCCAAACTTTTTCAAGGGCATTCTTTTTGTGTCCATTCTTTATACCACCTTCTATGAAACGGGGCTTCAGAACTGAAAGCACATCCATTTTCCTTTTACCGAGGGCTTTTCTCAGCAAGTCACTCTCACTTCTGTCAAAGTTGGCTATCAATCGGGAAAACATCATTATCTGTTCCTGATAAACAATAATGCCATAAGTATTGTGAAGATACTTTTCCGAGCAAGGAATGATATACTTTACTGCTTTTTTGCTATGCTTTTGCCTGACGAGAGTTGAAATATATTCCATTGGCCCTGGGCGATACATACAGTTCAAGATGACCAAATCCTCAAAGCATGTAGGATGAAGTTTTTGCAAGTATTTTTGCATTCCTCTTGAGCTGAACTGAAACACGTCATCGGTTTGGCCTGTTTG
>JALFJR010000023.1 GCA_022775005.1 Parabacteroides sp. | reverse complement strand
GGCATGATGCTGGATGCGATGAACACCTATGGTGCTGACTCTTTTGTAGGGCGGTTGGCCTCTATTGTGCAAGGCTCCTGTGATACGACTTTCTATGTAGTGGCCCTTTATTATGGTAGCGTGGGGGTGCGTAACACCCGTTACACGGTGCAATGTGCCCTGTTGGCTGACTTGGCGGGAGCGATTGTTGCAATTGCCATGGCTTACCTATTCTTTTGACGAATAAAAAAGGGTGTATCAAATCCGTTTCTGATACACCCTGCTCTTATAAAAAGAATAGATTGGAAAATCAGTTGAACTTATCGCCGTATTTAATCTTGGCATCAGCCACGAATTGTTTAAGCCGTTGTTCGTCTTGCTTCTTGCAAATGACCAAGACATTGCCTGATTCGGCGATGATGCAGTCATGAATACCCTGTACCACCACTAAGCGGTCTGAATCCAGTGCTACTACGTTGCCGGTCGATTCATACAGCAACGCTTGGTTCTTCTTCAACACCGCATTATGATAGGAATCCTTATGGGCGATGTCAAACAGCGATCCCCAAGTGCCTAAATCTGCCCAGCCAAATTCTACGCAAAGCATATAAACGTTGCTTGCTTTCTCCATAATACCATAGTCGATGGATATATTGGGGCAATAGGGGAAATTCTCTTTGATGAACTCCTTTTCTTTGGGTGTGTTGAATAAATCCCGACCTAAGTCGAAACGGCTGGAGATGTCAGGCAGGTATTTGGAAAATGCCTCCAGAATTGTATTGACATTCCAGATGAAGATACCGGAGTTCCAATAAAACTCACCGCTGGCCATGAATACCCTCGCCAACTCCAAGTTTGGCTTCTCGGTAAAGGTCTTGACTTTGCAGAAATCATCCACCACGGTGTCGCTGCTCTGGATATAGCCATAACCGGTTTCCGGACGTGTCGGCTGGATACCTAACGTAACTAACACACGGTTGTCTTTGACAAACGTCAAAGCCTTCTCTACATCTTTCAGGAATTGCTCCTCATGCACGATCAGGTGATCGCAGGGAGCCACCACAATGTTTGCGTTGGGGTTGCATGCTCGAATGTGATAGGAAGCATAAGCTATACAGGGAGCCGTGTTCTTGCGGGTCGGCTCTGCCAGTATCTGTTCATCTGTCAATTCAGGCAGCTGCTCCTTGACAAGATGTACATACAAGGCGTTCGTGGCAATATAGATATGCTCTTTCGGGATTATCTTGACATAACGATCATAGGTCATTTGGAGTAAAGAACGTCCATTCCCGAAAAAGTCCAAAAACTGTTTTGGGAAACTTTCTCTACTGAAGGGCCAGAACCGGCTACCGATTCCACCACTCATAATCACGCAATAGGTATCTTTCATGCTATTTGCTATTCTAATTATAATTGACAAATGTAGCGAAATTATCGAATGAAGCACACGTTCTTCCTCGGATAATCACAAAAGTGCATTTTTTTTGAAAAAAATCGCCGAAACATTTGCGGGTTCCAAAAAAAGCCGTACCTTTGCATCGCAATTGAGAAACAAACCAACTCAACAAAAGTTTCGGGAAAGTTTCAAGAAAGATGCCCAGATGGCGGAATCGGTAGACGCGCTGGTCTCAAACACCAGTGGATTCACTTCCATCCCGGTTCGACCCCGGGTCTGGGTACTCTAAAAGGCTGTTGATCGCTTGATTGACAGCCTTTCTTGTTTTGTCGGGTATAAACAACGACACTACCCCTCTCTTTACATCATGCCTTCTATTACCTTTAGAATAGAATCGGGTTTTTCTACCATTCGCAATATGGAATCCGAATCGAATCCCCTATATCGTTCGTATTAACTCATAATGCGCTTTAGCATAACTTGTGTCTATGGCATGTGAACAAGGAGTTAAGGAGTAAGCTCGGCATAAAAGAAGCGCCGGACATTCACATGCCCGACGCTCGAAACAAATCAGTTAATGTTTACCTTTGGCCTATTTCCAGTTCTCATTCTGGACAAGCAGCCCATCCATCTTCTGGATTTCGTTCAATGGAATAGGAAGTACGCACCACTTAGGATTGTAAACGCTATTCGCATATTTCAACAAATATTGTTTCTCGTAAGAAGCGAAGCTGTTCAACTCATCAGCGATGATACCCCAACGAGCCAAGTCATACCAGCGGTGACCCTCCAAAGCCATCTCAATCTTACGCTCCCAACGCAAAGCTTGCATAGCTTTTTCCTTAGTAGCGAATTGAGAGTCGGGATAGAGACCCAGACGATAGTTACCAGCAGCATCCACACCCTTCGTACCGTTTACCAAATCATCGAATACATAAGGAGAGGTAGCGGGTGTAATACCCTCTGTCGTAGATCCGTTACCTACAGCTGCGTGGAGATAACTCTTAGCGGCGCGAGCACGTACCTGGTTGATGTACTTACCAGCCTCCTGCGGATTACCTGTCTCGATCAATGCCTCCGCATACCACAACAGCACGTCAGCGTAGCGGATCAAGTGGAAGTTCTTTGCGGAAGAAGCAGTTTGGTTCGTGATAGACAAGCTACCCTTATCTGCCTTACGCGGGATATTCTTCTTGTTCAGATACAAACCACCGTTACTGTAGTCACGTACCCAACCGTCGATGATTTCGGGAACACACCAATCCAGGAACGGAGTCTCGAAACGACCTACGTTTACGTCCAGACGGGGATCGGTATAGACCGTCAGATCCGTCTGCGGCACCTTGTTCTCATCCAACTTAGTCAAAGCCGGGATGTTCTTGTAGCCACCATCCATCATCGGCAGACCCTTATCGTCCACGATGTAAGAGTTCACCAAATCGTAAGAGGGCTGATAGAATCCCCAACCACCAGTACCCAGTGCACCGGAGAAACCGATATGCCAAGGACCGTTGATGTTACAAGTCTGCTGAACTGTACCTGTGATCGCCATCTGAATATCGAAGACAGACTCACCCGTCCAGTCGCACTCACCAGCCGTATAGAGTTGCTCGTAAGTGTCCGCCAATTGATACTTCTGGCCTCTGTTGTCCTTACCGTTTGCCATCACATCCTCCAAGATGCTCTTCACCTCGGCCCAGTGGTTGCTATTACCATTCTTGCCGTCATAAACGCCAGACTGATACATCTTCACCTTGGCCAGCATCGCACCAGCCGCCCATTTGTTCACACGGCCTTGCTCAGAGGGCCAAGTGTCGGGCAGATTGTCGTAGGCATATTTCAAGTCATCCACGATCTTGTCCCAGATGTAGATGTAGTTACCACTCTCATCCACGTTAGACACCTGCGGGTTCACGTTCTCCTGCATTGCTACGTCATCTACGTAAGGCACAGCGGCACCAAACAGTTTCACTACCTCGAAGTGCCAGAAGCCACGGAAGAAGCGTGCCTGTGCGAGAGTCTCCGTATATTTATCTTTGCTCTGTCCTGCAGCGGCAGACAATGCCTCTTGTGCTTGACCAGCCACTTTAATCACGTTGTTGGCGAAGAAGACACCGTTGTAGCATCTTTTCCACTTCGAGTTCAAGTAACCGTTATCTGTCGTGAAGGTGAAGGTCTCCAAGCTGGTGAAGTCCGGCTGGTCCTGATACGTAGAACCCTTGTTGGCGCTACCACCCATCACGTCACCGTAAGCGTAGTTACTCAATGTAGCGGCGAAGTAGTCATCATCGTGCATCTTGGCATACATACCTGTCACCAACTGGTCAACGCCCGTCACGTTGGCGAAGTCTGCCTCACTCACATTACCGACCGGTTTCACATCGAGGAAGTCCGAACAGGAGGCTCCCATCGCGAGCATAGCGGTCATTGCGGAATATATAAATAATCTTTTCATGTGTATCTCAACTTAATTGTTAATAATTAAACCTCTCATTCTCGATTAGAAGGTAACGTTCACACCTACGATGAACTGACGCGGCATACCGTAAGATCCGTAGTCAGTACCCATGTTACGGTCTTTAGAGTTACCAGAACCATCATCCGTACGAACCTGCGGATCCAAACCAGAGTAACCTGTGATCGTGAAGACGTTGGATACTTGGCCATAGACGCGGATCTTCTCCATGTGGATCTTGTTCATCCACTGCTTCGGCAAGGTGTAACCCAAGGTCAAGGTCTGCATACGCAAGAAAGAACCATCCTCGATGTAACCGGAGTTAGACTCGTTGGCAGCGATGGTGCTCTCACCAGTTGCGGTTGCCCACATCGGATAGATACCGTTCGGGTTGGTCTCGGGATGCCAAGAGTTGTCGCGACGATCCTTGCTGTAAGCGGATTGCAAAGAACCGTAGTGCGTATAATACTTATACAATGCGAAGATATCGTTACCTACGGAGAAGTAGAGATAAGTGCTCAAATCGAAGTTCTTCCAACCCAAGCTCAGGTTCACACCACCCGTCAAATCCGGATGCGGGTTACCGATGAAGTCACGGTCGGTTGCGTCGATCTTACCATCGTTGTTGACATCTTTCACCTTGAACTGACCTACATACTGAGCGGCATTCAAAGAAGCGGCATCGGATGTACCGTAAGGCAATACGGTCTGACCGGCCTCGTTCTTGTAGTTACGAACATCATCCTCGCTCTTGTAGATACCGTCGAGCACATAACCGTGGAACATACCTACGGCATAGCCCTTCATCATGACGTTCATGTTAGAGATACGTGTGCCCTCGAAGATACCTGCCTCAGAACCGATCTCCGTCAATTTATTCTTGTAGTGAGAGAGGTTGACACCTACGGTGTAGTTGAAGTCACCCACCTTGTCGCGCCACTGCATGTTCAAGTCAACACCTCGGTTTTCCATGTCACCGATATTGACTTTCGGCTTGCTGGCGTTACCTGCCAAAGCAGACCAGTTTGCGTCAATCAACATACCAGAGGTCTTCTTCAAGTACCAGTCGAAGTTCACGGTCAAACGTTGGTCGAGTGCGGTCGCATCGAAACCGACGTTCAACATCTTAGAGGTCTCCCACTTCGCATCGAGGTCACCCAAAGAGGTTACACCGAAACCAGTCTTCACGTCAGAGTCGTTACCGGCGATGCTATAAAGGAAGGTGTTACCCGTACCATACTGGAACGCCCAGTTGTAAGCACCGATGTTAGAGTTACCGGTCGTACCGTAGCCGGCACGCAACTTGAAGTCATCCAAATACTTCTTCGTCGGCTCCATGAACTTCTCGTCAGACATACGCCAACCGAGTGAGATAGAGGGGAAGGTACCCCAGCGGTTCTTCTCAGAGAACTTAGAAGAAGCGTCTCGACGAACGGTTACGGTAGCCAAATACTTGCCCTGGTAAGCATAGTCCGCACGACCGAAGATACCGAACATCGTGGAAACACTGTGCATGTAGCCACTGTTGCCCAAGTTTGCGGATGAACCGTTACCGATGGTCCAAGTGTTGGGATCATCCTCAAATGGATAGTCAATACGAGAAGCACCGATACCACGGCCTAAACCCTCGCGGATTGCCTCTGTACCGATCACTGCACCGATCGTATGATCGTCGTTGATGGTCTTGTTATAGGTAGCGGTGTTAGTCCACTGGTAACCTAACCAATACATCGCTGTCTCATTGAAGGAGTTGTTGTTAGAACCCTCCTTGTTGGTCATGATCGTACGTTTGCTCATCCAGTAGTCCCAAGCACCATTCAAACGGGCACTGAACTGAGTACGGATCTTCAAACCATCAATCGGAATCAACTCGGCGTAAATTGCGGATTGCGCACGCATGAAACGACGACGGTTGTCTTTCTCGTTGTTGACGGTCTGAACAGTCGTGTTGGCACGACCACCCTCCGGAGCTTGTGAGCCGGCGTAGTCACCACCAATATTATATACAGGTACCCATGGCTGGATAGAGAAGGACTTACCGAAGGTGTTGTCATCACCCTGACGACCACGCTCACCGGAGTTCTCGATGAAGGCGATGTTCGTATTCTGACCGATGTTGAACCACTTGTTCACGAAGAAGTTGGTGTTCGCACGGAGTGAGTAACGACGGAACCAAGACTCCTTGATCGTACCCTCGCGGTTCATGTAACCCAAACCGATGGAGTAAGTAGCCTTGTTACCACCACCTGTTACAGAGATCTCGTGGCTCTGTACCTTACCGGTCTGTTTAACCTCGTCTAACCAATCTGTACCCTTACGTGCCTCCTCCTCAGAGTAGCCATCCTCCAGCATCTGGTAGTAAGCGGAGCGAGACCATGAGTTGGAACCATTGTCGCGATAAGAGGCCTCCCAAGCGTCGATCGAACCGAACTGTGCGATTACCTGCTCTTTTGACAAACCGGCGGGCTTGATGGCATACGGCATTGTCAAATGGCCAGAACCATCCGCACCGATTGAGCCGAACTGTGAGTGGCTGGTGGTCATACCACGGTATTTCAACAAGTTGCGCTGACCTTCCTCTTGGAACTCCATCGCCTCCCAACCGTTCAACAGGTCATAACCGTCGTTGGCCATCTTAGCCACACCGAAGTAACCGTTGTAAGAAACCTTCACGCGGTCATCTTTCTTACCCTGCTTGGTGGTGATGATGATAACACCGTTCGCACCTTTCGCACCATAGATGGCAGAAGCGGCGGCATCCTTCAAGATCTGCATAGACTCGATATCGTTGGGGTTCACGGCATCGATATCCACGCCAGATACACCATCCACGATAATCAATGGGTCAGAACCGTTCACGGAGCCGACACCACGGATACGGATCGTCGTCTCACCGAGCGGACCACCACCGGCCTGTACGAACACACCGGCAGCCTTACCTTGCAATGCCTCTGAGAAGTTAGACACCGGCGTCTCTTTCAACGCGTCTGTCGCAACGACAGCCACAGAACCGGTGATATCCTTTTTAGCCTGCGTGCTATAACCTGTTACCACGACCTCGTCCAAGGCTTGAGAATCCTCAACGAGGGTAACCTTAATGTTTGTTTGGCTGTTCTTTACGGCTATCTCTTGAGAAACGTAGCCAATGTAAGAAACTACGAATACAGCGTTGTTGGGTACGCCCTCGATGACGGCCTTACCGTCTAAGTCAGTGATGTTACCGATGGTTGTACCTTTCACGACAACATTGGCACCCAAGATCGGGCCGCCCTTATCAACAACAGAAACAGTCACCGTACGACCATTTTGTTGTACACTCATTAATCCCGCATTCGGCAGATTTAAGGAGTTCGAATCTGCACCAAAGACCAATTGTGATCCGCACAGAAGGAATGAAGCGCCTAAAAGAATTGGCTTCCATGATACCTTATTTCCCATGTAAATGTAATTTAAGGTGTTAAACTTATGGTTGATTATAATTCACATCCGACAAATGATTCACCTACTTTCCAAATTTCGAACTTTCTTCGTCTATCTGCACTGTTTACACCCTTTTGGGGCTGATTATCTGTGGTATCAATGGGAATGATTCGCATCCGACACATCCAGAAAATAGGTAAACACTTTGTTTTTGCTCCGCAAAAGCCTTAACTTTTGTTTTACGGGGACAAAAATAGCAATATTTATTTTGATAAGAATCAAGTTTATTCAACAAAATTAATATGTTTAACAACATACAAACGAATTTTTAAGATGAATGTGCCTTTCTTTCTGCTATTTTCCCCACGAATTGCCCATGTTTTTCTATGAACATAGCGGCTCTCTTGTGTTTAGCTAACGAGGAAAAAGCTACGCAATCGCATTGATTTTTCCGTTCCAAACAATAGAACGTACATTCAAAAGCATGGAACCGCCGTTCAAAAGCATGGAACTGCCGTTCAAAACTTCCGAACAAACATTTTATCGGGTATTGTTGGCATTTGCTTAGGGCTACCAACGATCATTCATCGCCTATTGGGAACCTTTTATTCGAGCAGAGAAACAAATAGTACAACTTTTGGAACAGAATGAAAAACAGCTTTCCCCTTAAACCACCTACTTTAGCGGCTGATTTATTCTTAAACAGTAGTAATTATGAAACATCTATTGATGATGCCGCTCTGTGCGGTGATTATGTTTTCCACGGCTTGTACGCGAGGGGATGATTCGGCCATGCAGGAAGTGCCCTTGGCGACTTACGCTAAGTTTGGAGAAGGACTGCATAACGAGATTGAGCCACAGGGATGGCTAAAAGAGATGCTGATCAGGCAAGATAGCGGATTGACCAGCCATCCAGAGGCGATGTCCTATCCGTTTGATTCTAACCTGTGGGTTGGTGAATTGGAAAGAGATTCCGAAAATAGAGGAGCC
Source organism: Parabacteroides sp. (assembly GCA_022775005.1). GTDB lineage: Bacteria > Bacteroidota > Bacteroidia > Bacteroidales > Tannerellaceae > Parabacteroides. Next base: position 23,162 of record JALFJR010000023.1, on the reverse strand, counting down.
GATTGGTGGCGATACGAGCAAACCACCTATTATGTGGACGGTTTGATCAGGTTAGGTTACCTGCTCGACGATCAGCTATTTCCTTTCCACCACAGGTCATGTGAAATGGGCTGATCGCATTGAGAAAGCGATATTTAACGCGGCCCTTGGAGCCATCACCAAGGATTTTAAGACCATGCAATACTTCTCTTGCCCTAACCAATTCATTGCGACAGGTAATTCCAACTACAATGAATTCAAGAGAGGACTTACTTGGATGGCTTATCGTCCCATTCATGAGACCGAGTGTTGCATTGGCAACCTACACCGCTATCTGCCGAACTATGCAGCTCGCATGTGGATGAAAGATAAACAGGGGTATCCGGTGGCCACACTTTATGGACCCAGCCAAGTGACCTACACCTTGCCCGATGGAATCAAGGTAGTGATTGAGGAGCAGACAGCCTATCCTTTTGACGAAAAGATTGTTTTCACGTTCCGTTTTTATAAGAATGGGAAAGAGATTTCTGGCAAGCAGGTCATGGATTTCACCTATCGAATTCCGGAATGGTGTGATGCTGAACCCGCTGGATTTAAGACAATCAGCAAAGACTGGCAATCAGGGGAGACCTATACCGTTCAACTCCCTATGCGGATCAAGATTTGTAACAGTTCCGATGGCGGAATCACGATCGAAAGAGGCCCTATCCTTTACGCATATCCGATCCCGGAGCATCGCAAGGAGGATACAGCTATCTATGAGAACCTGGCCGGTAAACTCTCAGGCAACCCCGAGTTCAAAAGTTGGAGTATGACGCCTGCAGGTAAATGGAATTATGCGATTGACGCAGGCAAGCTGGATCAGATAAACGTAAAGCAAAACCAGGTTAGTGGCTTCCCGTTTGACTTAGGCAACAGCCCAGTGACCATTGAGATACCGGTTGTTGGTGTAAAGGGTTGGAAATTAGAGGAGGATCGCTATACACCCGCATTACCAGAGAAGGTAGTACCAGGGAGGCCGAGAGCCGTATGATCGAGTTGGTTCCCTATGGCAGCACGACGCTTCGTCTCACTACTTTCCCGGTTTATTCGGAATAATGGGGTTTTGATTTTGTGATGTTTAGGTAAGATCGGATGGCGTACTCTTGAAAAACAGCGGAGTTGCGCCATCCGATTTTTCACTTCAATTGCACATTGTTGCTTTTCGCATATTGAGTGGGACTCATGTGAAATTGTTTAGCGAAAGTACGGCTAAAGTAAGATTGAGAATTAAAACCGACAGCCTCGGCTATTTCATAGATCTTTAAATCCCCTTGCAGGATCAGTTCCGCGGCTTTTCGCAGTCGTGTGATCTTGATCCATTCATTGGGTGTCATTTCTGAGATCTCGTTGATCTTTCGGTAGAGTGTTGGTCTGCTGAGGTTCATCTTGGCTGCAATCATATCAACATCAAGTTTTTCATCAGCGATATGAGATTGGATGATGTCATCCACTCGCTGCAGGAAGAGCTCATCGGCTTTGGTGTGGGCAACCAGTTTCAGGTTGACCATGGGCGAATGTGCGTAATAATCCCTGATGTTGTTCCTGGAATCCAGCAGGTTGGCTACTTGCTTCGTCAACAAATGAACGGAGAAAGGTTTCTCAAAATAGGCATCCGCCCCATATTCCAATCCTTCCATGTGGGTTTGCTCCGTGCATTTAGCGGTCAGCAGAATGAAAGGAATATGACAGAGTTGATGATCTTTTCGGATGGTCTTTAATAAGGTCAATCCATCCATGACTGGCATCATGACATCGCTGATGATGAGTTGAATGCTCTGTTCTCTTAGCTGTTCCAAAGCCTCTACGCCATTGTAGGCGATCGTTATATTATAGGTATAGGAAAGTTCCTCTGCTATAAATTGGGCCATTTCCGCATGGTCTTCAACAATCAAAATATGGGGACAGTCCTTTTTGGGGTTCAGGTGCGGATTGGTCAGGTTTTGTCTGGCTTCGATCGCTTGGGGCTGCTCGATGCCCGTTTCTTCAGGGGTGGTTTGTCGGTTGGGAAGGGTGAGGCGGAATAAAATAGTCCCATCATTCGTCTCTTCGCAAGCTAATGTGCCTCCATGCTTCTCGGCCAGGAATCGAGCGAAAGGAAGCCCTAATCCGCTGCCCGGTTTGTGGGCGGACGAAGCGATCCGATAAAAGGGTTCAAAGATCTTGTCTTTCAGTTCGGGGGAGATAGGTTGTCCATCATTCATGAAATCAATGACGAACTGCTCTGTTTGTCCAGCGAATTTGACACAAATCCAATGATCCGCATATTTGACGGCATTCGACAACAGATTGCTGAGAATCTTGATATAAGCTGTCCGGTCAATACAAGCGGTCCATGTGTCCACTTGCGCATGAATTTCTACTTGCAAATGGGCTTGTTCGGCGGTATCTTTAAAACGATCGACGGTTTCCTGTAATAACAGGTATGCATCCTCGTTGGTGAAGGTCAAGGGATAATCGTTGATCTCTGTCTTTTTGAAATCAAGGAGTTGATTCACTAAATCCAATAGCCAATTGGCATTTTTATCAATGGTCTTTAGGTATTTGCGGGTTTGCTCGGAAAGGCTGTGATCTGCTTCCATCCTGTCTAAAGGCCCTTTGATCAATGTGAGCGGGGTTCTGATCTCATGTGCGATGTGCAGGAAGAAATCTATTTTCGATTGATAGAGCTCTTTCTCTTTCTCATGCTCGAACGCTTTGAGTTGACGTTGTACTTTATGCTTATTGCGATCGATCAAGAATTTGCCCAATAACCCGAACAAACAGATGCCCAGCAAAGCATATATGCACAAGGCGGTGGTGGAGAGCCACCAAGGGGGCAGGATGGTGATTTGCACTTGGGTGGGGTGCTCATTCCAAGTGCCCGACAGGTTGGCCGCTTTCACTTGGAAAACGTATTTGCCGGGGCGCAGCTTATTATAGTTGGCATGTGTATGGCCTACCGTATGATGCCAGTTCTCCTCTAATCCTACTAACCGATAGGCATAGGGGGTTAAGTGGGGAGCTTGGTAGCAGAATGAGGTATATTCGATCGTAAAAGAGGATTGGTCATGTCTTAGTTCAATGCTCTTTGTGAAGGTGATGGGTTTATGCCTCTGCGTGTTTTCATTCGGATCGATATAATAGAGTGTGGTTAAATAGACCGTAGGTTGAATGTCATAACCTTTGATCTGGTTCGGATAGAAGCTGATCAATCCCTTCAAGCAACCAAAATAGAGCTTGCCCTCTTTTGCACACAGGGAAGAGTTGTAATTGAACTGGTTGGAGAGTAAGCCATGTTCTCTTTTATAGATCATCATGGATTGACTCGTCCGATGGATAGAGACAAGTCCATTGGCCGTGCTGAGCCATAGCCTACAACTGTCGGCTTTGTCAGGCTCAATGCGATAGACCACATTGCTGGGCAATCCGTCATCAGCTGTCAGTTTTGTGGTGGTCTGTAGCTGCCGATTGTATATGAGCAATCCGCTGCCAGTGGCAATCCATAGTTGATGTTCGGAATCTTCATGCATGTGATTAATGGTGAGATCACCACTCATCTCTTTTTCATTCAGTGTGAGTTTACCTCTGTTGCCGGTGTTGGGGTCGCAATAATAGAGCCCATTGTGAAAGGTGCCTGCCCATAAGATCCCCTCCTGATCTTCAAACAGGGTCTGAATACGGCAGTTGTCTGGGAAATAGGGATATTTCTCAAATCGTTTGCGGGCATTTTCGAAGCGATAAACGCCATTGGAGGTAGCGGCATATAATTGCTGTTGGCGAGTCGTATATAGATAGACAATGGTTGCGTTCGAAGCGGATGGGGTCTTGATGTTATAGTGCTCGATGATGCGTTGAGAGGAGAGGTCGATGACATCAACGCCATTGCTTAACGTGCCTACCCATAATTGATTGTTTAAATAGGCTAATCCGTGGATACAGTTTTGTGAGAGTCCCTCATGCTCTTGGAACAGTTTATACGTATGGGTATGCGGATCGAACAGATTTAGACCTGCGTCCTCGGTCCCAATCCAAATGCTTCCGGAAGGGTCTTGCAATAGATCATGGACCACTTCGCCTTTGATCCCATCTGTGCCTGGTACATCGTAGTCTTTATGGAAACTCAGATAGGGAGGAAGATAGTTGATCCCCCCGTTGTCTGTACAGATCCAAATACCTCCTTCCCGATCTTTGCAAAAGCGTTTGATGGCATTGCTCGAAAGAGAATAATAATTCCCCTTTTCTTGTGCCAAGTGGGTGATTGTCTTTGTGGTCAAATGGTAGATGTAGATGCCATTGAAAGTGGCGATCCATATTTCGTCCTCATTCATCGGTTGGATACTGCGTGCGTACAGGGGGGGGGTGACGTTTCTGTGGCTTGATCAACTCTTGCGTCTTTCCATCGGATAGCTGAACCAATTTGATTCCTTGATCGACTGTACCGACCAACGCGATCTGATGGGAAACCGAGACATACAGCGTGGAGGCATGCTCTATATGGACAGGCGTTTGCGACTGTTTTTCCACTACATACTCAAATGCTTGTGTCCGTCGATCCAACTTACCGATATAGCCCTGCTTGGAAATCGCCCAAAATTCATCGTCAGAAGTGATGTAGAAACTGACCACAGGGTCATTCTCCGCAAAATTATAGGTTTGGAAATGGTCGGAAGCCTCGTTGTAACAAATAAGGGATTGAGGCGATAACATCCATAAAAGCCCTTTGTGGTCAAACGCAATATCGGTATAGCCGGCACCCTCCGTGAAGGGAAGCAGGGAAAATGATTCCGTTTGGTAATCGTAGCGTTGGATGCCTTTGTTGGTTGAAATCCATAGCTCGTCTTTGGGGCTGAGTATTAAATCATTGATCCAATCGCTGATGAGGCTGTTTTTTTGCGAAGCTTGGTTATAGAAGGTATAAAAAGTGACTCCGTCAAAACGATTGAGTCCGTCTCGTGTCCCTATCCATAAGAAACCGTTCGCATCTTGCACACAGCCATTCACGCTATTGTTACTCAGCCCTTCATCTATTTCATATCTTTTGAAATGATAATCCATAGCCTTGATGGGCAGAGAGGTCAAGCTGATACAGACAAGTGATGATAGGTAAAATAGTATTCGGATCATAGCTTGCTTTTCTTTTCCGCATACAAAAGAATGAAATCTTTGGTAGAAAACTATGTATTATCGTCTCAAAGTTTGTTATTTTATATCATATATTACACTAATCGTCAGTCTCTTATAGATAATGACATAGATTCGACCTCTATTGATACAAAAATGCAGTAATGCCCATGTTTCTCGGCCTATTTTTGCGCAAAATACCTAAAAGGAACATTCTTAAATGTAAAAACACGAACATGAAAAAAGTATTCTTATCGTTATTTATGCTGTGTGCCCTGTTTGCGCAAGCAGCGGAGATTGAGCGGATAGAGCCTGCCTGCTGGTGGGTGGACATGAAAAATCCGGAATTGCAGATTATGGTTTATGGGAAGAATATTGCCCATGCGGAAATCTCCATTGACTATCCTGGTGTACGTTTGAAAGAGGTTGTCCGGTTAGAGAGCGCGAATTACCTCTTCTTATACTTAGATATTTCAGAGGAGGCGAAGGCTGGAAGCATGAATATTCAATTTACGGATGGCAAACAGCGCTTCGTTCAGTCCTACGAGTTGCGGGAAAGGAACCAAAAGACAGGAGCGCAGGGCTTCTCACCTGCGGATGTGATGTACCTGATCACCCCTGACCGTTTTGCGAATGCCGATCCGAAGAATGACAATTTGGATAGCGTGAAGGTGGATCGTTCTCGTTCGGGGGCTCGTCACGGAGGCGATATCCGAGGTATCATCAATAAACTGGATTATATCAAGGATCTGGGATTTACCACGATTTGGCTGAATCCCGTTTTGGAAAACCGTATGCCTGGAGGCTCCTACCATGGCTATGCGATCACTGATTTCTATCAGGTAGATCCCCGTTTTGGCTCGAACGAGGAGTATTGCGAACTGATCGACAAGGCGCACGACAGGGGTATAAAGGTGGTGATGGATATGATCTTCAACCATTGCGGTAGTAGTCACTGGTGGCTGAAAGACTTTCCTTCGAAAGATTGGTTGAATCATCAAGACAATTTTGTGCAAACTACGCACTTTAAATGGACGTTGATGGATGTACATGCGCCACAATCGGAGAAAGATATTTTGGTGAATGGATGGTTCACCCGAGGCATGCCCGATCTGAACCAACGGAATCCCCATTTGGCTCGCTATTTGATCCAGAACAGCATCTGGTGGATCGAGTACGCACGTATTGATGGCATTCGCCAAGATACACATCCTTATGCCGATTATGATTTTATGTGCCAATGGTGTAAGGAGGTATTGGAGGAATATCCTGATTTTAACATCGTTGGCGAGGCATGGTATCCACGAGGAACCGCTTCTGCATGGTGGCAGCGGGGATCGAAGAACAATGAGCGGGATAGTCATCTGAAGACCGTGATGGATTTTGATTTGACGTTCACTTGTGAGAAGGCTTTTGTGGATGAGTGCTCCAGCCGAGAGGGATCGGAAGCGGGTCTTTTCAAGCTGTATGAGGTGATCGCACAAGATTTCCTGTTCGCTGATCCGAACAATATCTTGATCTTCTTAGATAATCACGATTTAGGCCGTTTCACACGCCGGGAGGAAAAAGACTTGAATAAGTTTAAGCAGGGTTTAGGCTTTTTGCTGACCACAAGAGGCATCCCTCAGATCTATTACGGCACAGAGATATTGATGAGCGGTACGAAGGGAGCTGGCGATGGACAGATACGTGCGGATTTCCCCGGAGGATGGGAAGGTGACGCAACCAACGCTTTCTTGGAGTCAGGGCGTACTCCCCAGCAGAACGAGGCGTTTAACTACTTGAAAAAGCTGTTGCATTGGAGACAGCAAAGTGAGGCGGTGAAGCATGGCTCGTTGATCCATTACACGCCAGATCGCACAGGGTGTTACGTCTATAGTCGGCAGACGGATCAAGAGACCGTATTGGTGTTGATGAATGGAACGGATAAGGAGCAGACCTTGCAGCTCGACCGTTTCCATGAGGTGATCAAGGGAAAAACCGCTGGGAAGGATGTGATCTCCGGACAGACAATCCAATTGGGTGATGCGCTCTCCATCCCCGCCCGCGGAATCTATATCTTGGATTTGTAATTCATTCATTCTTTGTAGGCGCATGACGACTGGGCATCCGAGAGGGATGTGTCGTATGCGCCTTTACTTTTGTCTCTACGAAATGCCCGATTTTATCGGCGAATCCTGCTTATTCGGAGGCGTGTAATTTGAAACACTATATCATTGCTTTATTATCCTTTCCCTAACTGAACAAATATTTTTTTCCAGTTAGGGGAATATTTTTTATCAACTGGGGATTAATGAATATCAGGTGTTACTGAGATGAGCGGTGTATTTAATACGTGTGAGATTTTGGCTAATGTAGAGAGCGTGAAATTCTGTCCACCACCAATCCATCGTGAGACTGCGGCTTCGGAAGTTCCCATCCGTTTTGCGAACTCTTTTTGAGAGATACCCAGCTGATGCAATCGGGCATCAATTTTATCTGCAATGGTGTAAGACCACTCCACTTGCTGCGCAATGTCCTTGGGTGTTGTTTCCAATACCTGTTGAAATAATTTGGTAGTTTCGGTCGCTTGCTTCATATATCAAAGGTGTTATCGTCTATATTATTAATGGTTGCTTTCTCAATGGAGATTGTTCCTCTTCTTTCTGCGGCGGAGAGTAGTTTATCGAGATTTTGCAGTGTAATGACATACCCGCTCAGCTCTTCGCTCTCCTCGTATGTTTTCGTGGTTTTATGACCACCGTTGCCAACGATAAGTACACTGTCGGATAAACGTAAACAATAGAGACGCAGTTTACTCTGTTGGATAGGCAAAGCGACAACTCTATCGTTCGTTCATTTTGCCTTCCGGACGAAAGTAACGCTCTAAGAAGCCGGCTGTATTCATCATACGCTGAATGGCTGTGAGTATCTTTTGTAAATTAGGCAAAAGTTTAGCGTTGGCATTCCCTTTCGTGATGAATTTCTGAAACTCAGTAAAGCTTTCGCTTTCAAAGATTATTGTAAATAACCCTGCTTCTTCGGTTTGTATGATAGATTGTATTGTAGCTATTGTCATAGGATTTACTTTTGATGCCGTAAAGATACGAAAAATGATGGGATAATTGCTTTTTATGATAATTCTATTCTGTGAATAGGTGTTTTTTAACTATGAAATTCTTCGAATATCCTTGTTGGCTATTTTTCAATGTTAATTGGCGTAAACAGCCTGTTGGCTGATAATGATTTTACAAATTGTCAACCTTTGCTAAAATTGCACTGTGATTTATTAACCTAAACATGCTAATAACATGAACAATGTAGTATTCTTTAGACAAGCGTTCGTGGGTGCCTCGTTGTTGCTTTATGGCCTAAGTCCCGCTATGGCCATAGAAGGAGAGGAGCTTATACCCAGTGTGGGAATCAGTGGTGTGCAGCAGCAAGGGCGAAGAGTGACTTGCGTGATTTCAGACAAGGGTGGGCCGATTATTGGTGCCAATGTGTTGGTGAAGGGCACGACAATCGGTAATATCTCTGACATGGATGGTAAAGTAATCCTGGATGGTGTGCCTAACAACGCCATCTTGGTCGTTTCGTATATCGGTTATGTCACCCAAGAGATTCCATTGAAAAATTCACAGAATAATATTAAGGTGAAGTTAGTGGAGGACACGCAGAACCTGGATGAGGTGGTGGTAGTCGGTTATGGTACGCAGGCGAAGAAGGATATTACCGGCTCCGTGGCCGTAGTCTCTTCGGAGGCGATCCATGAGCAACCGGTATCTACCTTTGCGGAGGCTTTGCAAGGAAAGGCATCCGGTGTCTATATTTCCAACTCTGGAGGTCCCAGTGGTGAGACGACGATCCGTATTCGTGGTGTCGGCTCGTTGAACAGTTCCGACCCGTTGATCGTGGTGGATGGTGTGTCGGATGTAGATATTAGTTCCGTCAATCCTAACGATATTGAGTCGATGCAGGTGTTGAAAGATGCCTCTGCCACAGCAATCTATGGTGCGCAAGGTGCGAACGGTGTCATCATCATCACAACGAAGCAGGGCTCGCGTGCGGATCGGGTACGTGTTTCTTACAATGGTTACTTCGGCTTCTCGAAGATGGCTAACAAGGGTTACGACCTGTTGAATGGCTGGGAGGCGATGGAGTTCGAGCAGTTGGGTCAGCAGAACCTCTATAAATATCGTGGACAGACCACTTCTCACCCGCAGTTCGGTCAGATTACGGAATCGGGTGGTAACGGTATCTCAATGCCCTATTCCATCAAGCCGGCCGGCTACAGCCAGCAGCAGATCATCGACATGTATGGCTCGATCGAGGCTTGGGAGAAATCGTATGTGGATGATGGTACCAACTCTTGGTCTCGCTCCGCTTACTACCAGATGTTGGCCGACGGCTATTCTGAAGAGGAGGCCCGTGCCGGTACGAATTGGTATGACCAGATTGTTCAGAATGGTAAGATCCAGGATCACCAGATCTCTTTGGTGGGCGGTGGCGAGAAGGCGACCTACTCTGTCTCTTTGGGCTATGCCAACCGTGAGGGTACGTTGAAGAACTCCTATTTCAAGCGCTACTCACTCCGTGCCAACACCACCTACAATCCCAACAAGTATTTCACGATGGGTCAGAACACCAACGTGGCAGCAATGGAAAGCGGTGGTGAGTCGGGCCGTCAGGGGGATGCAAACTCTTTCGCAAAGACCTATACCATGAACTCGTGGGTACCTGTCTATAATGTCGGTGGTGACTACACCGGTTCCGTGGCTCCCAATGCGGGTCGTGACATCTCTGCTGCGCATCTGGTGGCGATGGCTGAGAATGACTGGAACCGCATGTTCCACGGACAGACCGCTATCTTCGCGGAGCTTTCCAATCCGTGGGTGAAAGGGTTGAAGTTGCGCTCGCAGTTCAGTGCCCGCTTGATGGGTATGTGGGGCTTGGAGATGACCGAGCGCCAGAACATGGCCAACAAGGAGGCGTCCAACAACAACACTTTGACAGAGACGGGTAACTGGAACCTGAGCTGGCAATGGACCAACACGGCTACCTACACGACGAAGATCCAGGAGGATCACAACATCAACGTGGTGATCGGTACGGAGGCCATCAAGCGCGGTATTGGTCGCTACATGCAGGGCACGCGTATCGGTTACATCTTCGAGAATGATCCCAATACCTGGACCTTGAGCAACGGTTCCTCTTCCAATATCGGTAACAGCAGCCGATACCAAAACTTAGTGACGATGTTTGGTCTCTTTGGTCGTGCGGACTATAATTATAAAGGTAAGTATTTGGCGACATTCACGATTCGTCGGGATGCCTCCTCTAAGTTTGGTTCGAAGAACCGCTGGGGTAACTTCCCCTCTGTATCTCTTGGTTGGCGTATGTCTGACGAGTCCTTCATGAGTTCTACCAAGAAATGGTTGGATGACTTTAAGTTGCGTGCCGGCTACGGTACGACCGGTAACTCCAATATCGGTTCTTACAACTACGCCTTCCAATATGCGACAGGCGACTACTACATGTATCCCATCACCGGTTCCGATTCCGAGACTTCACAGGGTTACTCCCTCTCTAATTTGGGTGATGCCGACGCGAAGTGGGAGACTACGAAGATGTTCAACGTTGGTTTCGACTTGACCGCCTTCAACAACCGCTTGACCGCAGGCTTCGACTTCTACATCAAGAAGACCTCCGACCTGCTCGTTCCGGCAAACTGGTCCGCTTTAGCCGGTAGTGCCTCCAAGCCGAGTATCAACATCGGTGACATGAAGAACCGTGGTGTCGATCTCTCCATCGGTTGGTGCGACAAGGTGGGTGAGTTTGGCTACAACATCACCGCCAACTTCTCTCGCTACAAGAACGAGGTGACTCGCTTGGGCTCTTCCGACCTCTTCAACAGCACCCGTTTGAGCAAGGTGAACATCACGACAGTGGGACAGCCGGTAGGTATGTTCTATGGCTACGTGGTGGATGGTATCTACCAGAGCGAGGAGGATGTGATGGCTTATGGCACGCTGCCTTACGGTGTGGCTACAGCGAGCGACCTGGATCCTGCCGCATGGGTAGGTCGTTACAAACTGAAAGATGTGAATGGCGATGGCAAGATCGACGTGGACGACCGTACCATCATTGGTAACCCGCATCCCGATTTGACCGGTGGTGTCAACATTGGTTTGACGTGGCGAGACTTCGATTTGAGTACTTATATGTATTACTCCATCGGTAACGATCTCTTCAAGCACTATGAGTATTATACGATGTTTGGTAACTTGCAATCCAACTATGCGAAGGATCGTTTGGTGAAATCATGGGATCCGATCAACAACCCGACAGGAACCTATCCGTTGTGGACAACCACCAGTGGCGAGGGCGCAGAGGCGGGCAACGAGTCCAACTCCAACTATGTGCAGGATGGCTCTTACTTGCGTATGCAGACCTTGACCTTGGGCTATAGCTTGCCGAAGAAGCTGTTGCAGAAGATCGGTTTCGAGAAGCTGCGTATCTATGGACAGATCTCCAATGTCTTCACTATCACGGGTTATGACGGTTTGGATCCGGAGGTTCGTTCCCATACGACGTTTGAGAACAACTATGTATCCAGCGACTTGAACAAGGGCATCGACTGCGGTTCGTATGGTATGCCGCGTCAGTTCCTGTTGGGTGTCAACGTCACCTTCTAACACACGATTGTTTCAGTAATTCAAAATGCAAATTATCATGAAAAAGATATTTCTCTATTCCGCTATGGCGGTAACACTCGCAGCCGGTAGTAGCGCCTGCTCCGATTTCTTGCAGGTAGATCCGGTGGGTGCGGTGAGCGAATCGACATTAACCAACAAGGAGGGTGTCAACTATGCGATTACGGGTCTGTACTCGTCGTTGAACCTTCCGGCGGCTACCACCAACTCCTATTTTGGTGCCAGCCTCTCTAACTATACCTATGGCGATGTGATGGGTGGCGACGCTAACAAAGGTTCCACGGCCGCTGACCAGTCAGACTTTACCTTGTTGGAGACCTATAGCTTCACGACCGATAACAGCTATATCCTGCGTAAGTGGGAGGCCGTCTATGATGCGGTATCCCGGGCGAATAACGTGATGCATTTGGCCGGCTTGATCAAGGATGAGCTTTCCTCGGAACCGGGTCAGGAGAAGGATTTCTACACCGAAACGATCGCGCAAGCCCGTTTCATCCGAGGTTTCTATATGCTGGAGGGCATAAAGAACTTTGGCGCGGCGATCCCCTTCGTGACTTTGGAGGATTTCGAAGAGTCGGTGAATCCGTTGGTTTCGAATGTGGATGAGAATGGCAACTATATCTACGTATGGGATCAGGTGGCAGAGGATTTGCAGTATGCCTATGAGAATCTGCCGAACGCTTGGCCTAACGAGTCAGGACGGGCCAACAAATGGGCGGCGGCTGCCTTCTTGGCCAAGCTGCGTGTCTTCCAGTCCTCTCCCTACAACGGCACCAACGCCACCAGCAATCACTGGGCAGAGGCGAAGCAGTTGCTGGAGACGATCATCGCCAATGGCGTGGATAGCCGTGGCACCAAGTATTGCTTGACACCCAACTATGAGACACTCTACACCGCTGGCGAGAGCGACTGGACGGGAGAGTCTGTCTTCGATGTACAGATGGCGATCAGTGGCACACAGTATTACACCAATGCCATCAACGGAACGGCACACATCGCTCTTTCTGGTAAGATTGGCTCCGGTTGGGGCTTCTATCAACCCAGCTACGACTTGGTGAACGCACACATGGTGGACGGCGATGGTCTGCCCTTCTTGGATAAGTCTTATCAAAACAAGACATCCGTGACTACCATCGATGGCAATAATGTGCCGCACACGGATTTGGCGGTCTATACCGATCCCCGTTTGGATGTCTCTACCGGCCGTTTTAATGTGCCTTACATGGATTGGGACATTCCGGTGACGATTGATGGTTGGATTCGCGACTTGGCGAATGGTGGTCCCTTCCTTAACAAGAAGAACCTGCCGAAGAAGGCTGACAAGGGAGGCTTGAGTCTGACGACCAATGGCGGTTCCAGTGCGAAGAACTTCCACCTGATGCGTGTCGCTGAGCTCTATCTGCTCTATGCGGAGGCCTGCATTGAGACGGGCGACTTGGAGACCGCTCGTGACTATATTAATAAGGTAAGAGCACGTGCAGCCAATAGCTGCATCATGGCCGCTGACCCCAATACCGACATGGCACCGACCACCAGCGACTACATCTTAGACGATAAGGTGAATGGCAACAACATCGCTAATGCAGCGGCCAACTACCGCATCGGCCTTTATCCGGCTGCTGGCTGGACGAAGGAGCGGGCTACGCAGGCGTTGCGCTTTGAGCGCCGCATCGAGTTGGCATTGGAGGGACACCACTGGTATGACTTGGTACGTTGGAACATCGCTTCCGAGGAGTTGGGCAACAGCGGCAACGGCTTCTTGGCTTATGAACGAAAGTTCCTGTTGAAATACCAGTCGGCAACTTATCCCGATCGTTTGGTGACCTTGCCGATTCCGAACGATGAGATCGTGACGATGGAGGGCTTGCTGGTTCAGAACGAGAACTGGAAGTAGATCGAAGAAAGCTAAAATCTATACCGTGGTACACTTGAGTAAATGTACCACGGTACACACCAATGAGTCAACCACGGTACATTCATCCAAGTGTACCGTGGTTCTTTTTTTCATAAATTATGCGTAGCTTTGCGGAAGCAACGAACAAAGTGATCCATTGAGCCGTTATAAAGAAAAAAGGGATAATGAGACTGGTTTATATTTATCACAGTGGGTTTGCGATCGAAGCGGAAGGCTTTTCCCTCCTCTTCGATTACTTCAAGGATAGTGATCCTGATCCGGCAAAGGGGTATGTGCATGCACAGCTCTTGCGGCGGGAGGGGCCACTTTATGTGCTCTCTTCTCATTTTCACCCAGACCATTTCAATCCGGAGGTGTTGCGTTGGCAAGAGCAGAAGGCGGACATCCACTATCTCTTTTCGCGTGACATCTTGAAACACAAACGAGCCAAAGCAGAGGATGCGATCTATCTGCGGAAGGGTGAATACTATGCCGATGAACGGCTGCGGGTGACGGCTTGTGGCTCGACTGATGTGGGAGGTTCTTTCTTGGTGGAGTTGAACGGCTTGAAGATCTTCCATGCCGGCGATCTCAACAACTGGCATTGGGAGGAGGAATCGACTCCACAAGAGATCGCACAGATGGAGGGCGATTTCAAGAAGGAGTTGAATGATCTGGCTCAGTTGGCTCCTCGGTTAGACTTGGCGATGTTCCCGGTTGATCCCCGTATGGGGGGCGACTTTATGCGTGGTGCTCGCCAGTTTGTAGATCGGATCCCAACTAACTATTTTGTCCCGATGCACTTCTGGGCACAACCACAAAAGGTGGCTCCTTTTGGAGCTTATGCCGAAAGCAAGGGGAGTCGGTTCGTTTTGTTGGGAGAACCGGGGGAGAGTGCGTATGAGTTTTGAATTATGAATTTTGAGTTTTGAATTATATATAATATGGTAAAAGGAAGATTTGATCATTTCAACATCAATGTGACGGATTTGGAGCGTAGCATCGCTTTCTATGGGCAGGCCTTGGGTTTGAAGGAGCATCACCGGAAAGTAGCGGAGGATGGCTCATTTATTTTGGTGTATCTGACGGATGAGACGACCAGCTTCTTAATGGAGCTGACTTGGCTCCGAGATAAGGAGGGAGCTTATGAATTGGGCGACAACGAAAGTCACCTCTGCTTCCGTGTGGGCGGCGATTATGACGAGGCAAGGGCCTATCATAAGGCAATGGATGCGGTCTGCTATGAGAATGAGGCGATGGGGCTTTACTTCATTCATGATCCGGATGACTACTGGATCGAGATTTTACCCTTAAACGGGAAATATTGATTCTATAACAATGTTGCTTAACATAAGAATTACCTTCTTACGTAGAAAATACGTTACGAAGGTAATTTTTTCGTCATTTTCTATGGATACTTGTACCAAACCTGTTATATTTGCTACGCTAAAACATTAAAATCATTATTAATCCTAAAGATAAAATCATGGAGAAGCCTTATGTAGTAGGTATCGATATAGGCGGTACCAACACTGTTTTTGGAGTAGTTGACGCGAGAGGAACTATCTTGTATAGTGGTGCGATCAAGACGGGTAAGTATGCGGAAATTGACGATTATGTAAATGCCTTGGCATCTGGTTTGAACGGTATCATTGAGCAAGCCGGTGGTCCGGATAAAATCAAGGGCGTAGGTGTAGGTGCACCTAACGGTAATTTCTTCAACGGTTGCATTGAGTTTGCGCCGAACTTGCCTTGGAAGGGTAAAATTCCTTTGGCTCAATTGATCAGCGATAAGATTGGTGGCATTCCTGTAGCGTTGACGAATGATGCGAATGCAGCTGCTATCGGTGAGATGACTTACGGTGCGGCTCGCGGTATGAAAGATTTCATCGTCATTACATTAGGAACAGGTGTTGGTAGTGGTATCGTGATTGGCGGTAACTTGGTTTATGGCCATGACGGTTTCGCTGGTGAGTTAGGTCATGTGATCATGCGTCGTAACAACGGTCGTCTTTGCGGTTGCGGCCGCCAGGGCTGTTTGGAGGCTTATGCTTCTGCTACAGGTGTGGCACGTACGGCACGCGAATACTTGGAAATCCGTAAGGATGAGAGCGTATTGCGCGAGTTGGATCCGGATGAGATCACTTCAAAGGATGTGTATGACGCAGCGATGAAGAATGATAAGATCGCTTTGGAGATCTTCGAGGCAACGGGTACGATGTTGGGTGAGGCATTCGCAGACTTCGTAGCGTTCTCAAGCCCGGAGGCTATCATCCTCTTCGGTGGTTTGGCTAAGTCTGGCGACTTGATCATGAACCCGATCAAACGTGCGATGGATAAGAACATGTTGAAGGTGTTCGCAGGCAAGACGAAGGTGTTGTTCTCTCAATTGAAAGAGGCAGACGCAGCCGTTTTGGGTGCCAGCGCATTGGGTTGGGAAGTTAAGGTTCAGGATCCCACTTTGGACTTCTAAATTGTAGATGAGTTAATTATAGCACCCTCCCGGAGGAAGCTCCGGAAGGGTGTTTTTTTATAGGGCTGTAATATGCAACATCCTTTGCATGATTTTCATTATTGTCCCCGCTGTGGATCAGCCAGTTTCATGGTGAATGATGCTCGCTCTAAGCGTTGTGGAGCCTGCGGCTTTGTCTATTACTTGAATCCCTCTTCGGCTGTGGCCTGTTTTATTCGGGATAAGGAGGGGCGTTTATTGGTTGTCCGTCGTCGGTGTGAGCCTGCGAAGGGTACGTTAGATCTGCCCGGAGGCTTCGCAGAGTTGGATGAGACCCTGGAGGAGGCCTTGCAACGAGAGGTGAAAGAGGAGACCGGGCTGACCTTGCGGTCGTTCCGCTATCTCTTCTCGCTGCCCAATCGTTATACCTTTTCTGGTTTTGTGGTGCATACCTTGGATGCCTTCTTCGAGGGCGAAGTCGATACGTTCGATGAGGTTGCTGTTGCAGATGATGCCGCTGAAGCACTTGCACTCACGCCCGATGCTATCAGTCCGGAACAGTTTGGGTTAGATTCCATCCGCAAAGCCTTGTATAAATTAGGAATTAGGAGTTAGGAATTAGGACTTATTCATTCCTCACTCTTCACTCCTAATTCCTCACTCCTAATTCCTAATTTCTCATTCCTCATTGAGCGAAGCGATCAAAATCCTAACTCCACTTGGAAGCGCAGCTGCCAACGGTTGTAGGGATCAGCGGCTTCCCGCTTGCTGTTGTAAGAGGCATCCGCTTGGATTTTCAAGCTATGGCCGATGAGGTATTTCGTGACCGCAATCGTCGTTTGGTTGTAGTGCTTATAGCCGATGACGGGTTGTACCTCTTTGGCAGGTAGCATCATGGAATTACGCAAAGCGATCTCCCAGTTGGAGGGGAAGAGATAGGAGGTCTGTATATTCACGCCATTTCCTTTGTAGATGCAGACGCTGGGATCGGAAGTGAAGAGGGGATCACTCGTCGAACGCCCCATGAAATCGGTATAGAAAGCAAATCCTTGATATTTCAAGATAAAGTCCACGAAATAGGCATGTAGGTTGCGTGTCTCGCCATTGGGCAGGATGCTTCCGTTCTGTCCTTGCAGACGGGTGGTCTTATCGTTGTAGGAGTAGGCTCCCGCTAAAAGCACTTTAACTTTCGACTCCCGCTCAAAGTCTCCCTCGGCTACCTCTCCCAACGATTTGAAGCGTCCAAAGGGATAAAGCTCCAAGCGGCCGGTGTAGGCAAAGCCGGTGTTCTTGCTTGTCGCCCAGTTACGTCCTTCTCCCAATGTGATAGAGGCCTTTGCCGCTACGTTAAAATCACCAGCGAGGGGTTTATAGAACTCTCCGAAGAAACCGAAGTCACGATCGAGATTAAACTCGGAGTTGACGATGCTTCGATCGACAAATTGTAAAGCACTGGATGAGTTGACCCTGGCTCGGTTGGCCTTGATCTTAGTTTGTCCGAAGCCGATGTTCCAAGTGGAATTAGGCATGTAGTAGATCATGGCGTCGCGTACGATATTGGTATTGCCATTCGGCAAAATCTTTGTGTCGTAAGGCGTGAATCCCAATTGGATGGAATAGAGCAGCTTGGGCGAGAAGATGTAACCGTCGAAACGCAAGCGTAGGCGCTTCACCCTTGCCTCTGTGTGCTGTAGGGAAAAATCCTCATCGAAATCCATGGCTAACAGATTCTGCATACGGAAACGCATCGTCATCTTATACAGCTTGTTGCGGGGCTGGAAAGTGACACCTTTACCGACCTCGATATTAGGCATGTTGCGTAATCGCTCCAACACCTCAGCGTCTTGGGTGATATTCTCCGCAATGGAATCTTCCGTTAAGAAAGCCAACGTTTTTGACAAGTCGTTTTGCGCAGTGGTGCAACAGCATCCTATGCCTAAGAGCAAGGAGGTGATTAGCTTTTTGCAGTTCATAGTGCCTAATTAAATGGATGAATCAGAATGTGGTGCAAAGGTATAAGGAGCTTGTTGACGAGATATGACAATCGTGTTACAATTGTGTTACAAATGCGGGATTACTCCTCTGGTTCAAACTGATCCAGATAGAGCGATTCTCCGTCCCAGACAATGTAGGAGCAGTAGTGCATCCAATCACCGGCTATCAGTAGGCGAGTGCTGCGACTCAGCATCAGGTCGAGCATGATGTGACGATGGCCAAAAATGAAAAAGTTGATGTCGGGATGTGTTTGCAGATAGTCTTTGGCGAAATGGATCAGGTATTCTCCAGCCTCTCCTTGGTATGCTTCCGCTTCCGGTTGCGCTAATCCCTTTTTGCGGCTGCTTAACGACCAACCCAAAGCGAATCCAAACGACCAACGGGGATGAATGCCGGCATAAAGCCATTGACAGAAACGGTTACGAAAGAGTTTGCGCATGAAGCAAAAAGCCTTGCTGCGCTTATCTACTTCATCGCCATGTCCCAAAAAGAAGCGTTTCCCCAATAGGTCAATGGTTAGTACCTCCCGATGGATAATCGCTCCGATCTCTTTGGGTAAGTAATCGAACATCCAAATGTCGTGATTCCCAATAAAGAAATGGATCTCCACGCCTCGATCGGAGAGCTCCGCCAACTTCCCTAAGAAGCGGACATGGCCTTTCGGAACTACATACTTATATTCATACCAATAGTCAAACATGTCGCCCAAGAACCAGATGGCTGCCGCCTCTTCTTTGATGCTATCTAACCAACGTACCAATTTACGTTCCACCGCCAATGGGTCGGTATGGAAACGAGCCCCCAAATGGGCATCTGAGGCAAAATAGATCTTCTTCCCGTTGTTCGCCATCTGTCTCTGCTTGGTTTAAAGCATACCCAATTCCAGCTTCGCCTCTTCGGTCATCATGTCGCGATCCCACTCGGGCTCAAAGACCAAATTGACCTCAACTGATTTTACCCCTTCGATTGACTCGATCTTCTGACGTACATCTTCGAGGATAAAGTCTGCCGCCGGACAGTTGGGGGCTGTCAAGGTCATGTCGATCCGCACATTGTGCTCCTCGTCAATATCTACCTTGTAAATCAATCCCAAATCATAGATATTCACGGGTATCTCTGGGTCGTACACCGTTTTCAGCATCGTGACGATCTTTTCTTCAGTCTGGAGAAATTCGTTGTTCATCTTCTTTTAAATTTTGTCTTCGCTTTTGAGCGAGCAAATATACATTAATTCCCGCTATTTCGTCACATGCGTCAAGCAGAGATTCGGATGAGGCGGTTAGATCTTCCCCTCGTCCGCATAGCTATAATAGCCTGTGGCGGAGAGAATGATATGATCCAAAAGGGTTATCTCCATGAGTTTGGCGGTCTCTTTCACCCGTCCGGTCAGTTGGTCATCCTCTCGGCTGGGACGAAGATTGCCGGAGGGATGGTTGTGGCAGAGCACCAAACCGGAGGCCAAGGTATCTATACCGGCTTTCAAAATGAGACGTACATCGACGGCGGTCTGAGAGATACCGCCTTGGCTGATCTTGACTTTACTGATCACTTTGTTGTTGCGGTTGAGGGTGGCTACCCAAAGCTCCTCGTGAGGCAGGTCGCATAGCAAGGCGTAGAAAATCAGGTAGGCATCCCGGCTATTTCCGATGCTTTCTCGTTCAGGCGCTTCCGAGCGTGCCCGACGGCGAGCCAACTCCATCGCAGCCGCTATGGTGACCGCCTTGGCCTCACCAATCCCCTTGAAGTTGGTGGTCAGCTGTGCGATGGTCATTTTCCCTAAGTCATACAGATTGTGATTGGCGGCTCGTAAGATGTGTTGGGCCACTTGGACTGCACTCTCTTCGGCATTGCCGGAACCAATGAGGATAGCGAGTAGTTCGGCATTGCTCAAGGCTACTGCCCCTTTCAAAAGTAGTTTCTCGCGGGGGCGATCCTCTTCCGCCCATTCTTTGATAGTCAGCATGGTTTTGGTTCATGTTGAATTTTGAGTTTTGAATGAACCACAAGGCTCAAAATTCAAAACTCAAAATTTATAAGGTTATTCGGTTATCGGATACGGCCTACGTATGAACCATCGGTTGTATTCACCTCGATGATCTCGCCCTCGTTGATGAACAACGGAACACGTACCTCTGCACCCGTCTCAACGGTAGCCGGCTTCAACGTGTTAGTCGCTGTATCACCCTTGATACCCGGCTCTGTGTAAGTTACTTGCAATTGAACCTTAACAGGCATATCCGCGAAAAGTACAGTCTCAGTAGAAGCGTCAGATACAACATCTACGATCTCACCCTCTTTCATGAAATCCACACCATTGATCAAGTTCTTGTCGATGATGATGTCATCGTAAGTCTCCTGATTCATGAAGTGATAGTGCTCACCCTCTTTGTAAGTGAACTGATAAGGACGACGCTCAACGCGTACATCCTCCAGCTTCTCACCGATGTTGAAGCGACGCTCGATCTGGCCACCTTTAACCACATCTTTCAAGGTCGTACGCATGATCGTATTACCTTTACCCGGCTTAACGTGAAGGAAATCTACGCAGAAATACAATTTGCCATCCAAACGGATACATGTACCCTTCTTAATGTCTTGTGAATTGATCATAAACTTATTGTCTTTATTTTGATATGTTTAATCTTCGTTATCTGATTGATTTTGGCTGCAAAAGTACGATTTCCAAAGCAAGTTACAAAACGTTTCGCCTATTTATATCGAAAAATAGTTGCAAATCAACCCGATAACGAGCTTTGAGAATCCTCGGTTATGCCAGGGCGGACGCGATGAACATGTAAATCATCATGCCAATAATGTCGTTGGTGATGGTGATAAAGGGACCGGTTGCCAAGGCGGGATCAACCTTCATTTTGTCTAATGTCATAGGCACCAAGGTGCCGAAAATACTGGCAAACATCACCACGGCGAACAAGCTCAACGAGACAGAGGCGGTAATGCCACGGTCGCCCAACATGAAGAAATTATACACAAACACGACCAAGCTGATGATGCTGGCGTTGATCAGTGATACAATAGCCTCCTTCATGATCTGTGATGCGATATTCCCCTCTTTCAAAGAGTTGTTGGCCAAGCCCTGCACCACAATGGCGGAAGATTGGATGCCAACATTTCCACCGGTTCCACCAATCAAGGGGATGAATAATGCCATCTTGGGGTTGGTGGCGAAGCTACTCTCGAAGCCACCCAAGATGACGGAGTTGCCCAGTCCGCCAATCATACCGATCAACAGCCAAGGCAGACGAGCCGCGGTTTGCGTAAAGACGTTATCGGAGGTCTCCACATCTTGCGAGATACCGGAAGCCAACTGGTAGTCGCGTTCATGCTGCTCGCGTACCTCATCCATGACATCATCCACCGTGATGCGCCCCACCAATCGGCCGATACTGTCAATGACCGGGACGGCCACAATGTCGTATTTGTCGATGATCTCTGTGACCTCCTCAATGCTGTTGCTGTCGTGCACAGCGATCGGGTCTTTCTTCATCACATGCTTGATCTTCGAGACAGAGGGATTGGTGATCATCTTCTTCAAAGGCAAGACACCGCGCAATCGTTCGTCGTCATCTACTACATAAACATAATAGATCTCACTGACCTCCTCGGCCTGCTTGCGCATCTCTTCAATACATTTGGGCATACTCCAATTCTCGTTCACCACGATCATCTCCGTACCCATCAAACCACCGGCGGTATCCTCATCGTATTTCAACAAATCGACAATATCACCGGCTTGCTCTACGTCTTCGATGTGCGAAAGAATCTCTTCCTGCGTGTCCTCATCCAATTCACGCATCAAATCTACCGCATCATCCGAATCCATGTTATCAACGAATCGCTTGGCGATCAACTCATTCGGGAGCTCTTTCAAGAGCTTGTGTCGATCTTCCTCGTCTAATTCCATCAAGACATCGGCGGCCTTCTCTCCATCCATCAGTAGATAAAGGTAGATCGCCTCTTGCAAGGTGAGCGATTGATACAGCTCCGCAATGTCAGCCGGATATAACTCCTTCAGGATAACCTGCGCCTGCTCGTTATCTTTGGCCTCGATGACTTGCTTCAGGTGCTCGATATAGTCTTTGTTCAACTCGATCATGGAAGTATGCTTATTTAGCCAAATCGTTCTTGCTCCGATCCAGCTGTTTTTGGGTAATTAACGTCAACGTTACGAATTGCTCCACGGAAAGTTGCTCCGGTCGTTTGTCGAACAAAGGCGATGTCAAATCTTCACACTCTTTGCCCAAGAGGGGGCGCATGGAGTTACGAAGCGTCTTACGTCGTTGATTGAAAGCAGTCTTGACTACAGTCTTGAAAAGCTTCTCGTCACATCCTAACTCAGTGCGTTGGTTGCGGGTCATCTTCAAGACGGCACTCTTCACCTTTGGAGGGGGATCGAACACCTTCTCGCTGACCGTGA
The DNA here is from genome assembly GCA_022775005.1 of Parabacteroides sp. Classification (GTDB taxonomy): domain Bacteria; phylum Bacteroidota; class Bacteroidia; order Bacteroidales; family Tannerellaceae; genus Parabacteroides. The sequence goes on along the minus strand of JALFJR010000023.1, from coordinate 573 downwards.
AGAGGTATTCCACGTCATACCATGCCTGGAGCAACACGCTCAAGATGCCATATGTCTTACTGCCTGGTCCTGCGGCTAACCGTTCAGCGACCTCCTTTTGCAACATGCCAGAGCAACAGGGAATGCGATCTTTGTAATCTAACACCTTGAAGAAGATCTGGCTCGATATGTTGTAGGGGTAATTGCCAATCACACAGAACTCTCCCGGGAAGAGCTTCGCTAAATCCAGCTTCAGGAAGTCGGCGGGGATGATGCGCCCTTTCAGGTCGGGGAAGTTGGCTTGCAGATAGGCTACGGACTCCATGTCCAGTTCTACGACGGTCAGGTCATGATCTGCTTCGAGCAGAAACTGCGTGAGGACACCCATGCCCGGGCCAATCTCCAATACCGGGGTAGAAGGGTGATCAGACAGCGTATCGGCGATCCGTTGTGCGATTTGCAGGTCTTTCAAGAAGTGTTGCCCTAATGCTTTTTTGGGTTTAACCAATTTCATCCGCTTCTGTCTAATGCGTTAATTTCAATAATAATGCTTATCTTCGCGATGCACAAAAGTACAATAAATAATTTAAAGTT
>JALFJR010000109.1 GCA_022775005.1 Parabacteroides sp. | reverse complement strand
CCTAACAAGGGCTTACCTGCTTTCAGCTGTTCAATAGCCTTGTTCTTGATACTCTCGAAATCAAACTCTTCTTTCATAAAAAAACTGTGTTAGCAAAGTTAATATTTTATTCTTTGCTGACACAGTTTAATTTACATCCTCGAATTCAGCGGTAATCGCATGTAGCTTTGGGTTGCTGTTCTCAATGACAATAACAAAAAAGATGCCTTGTCCTTCAATATTTGCATGAGCCTTACAAATCGTAAATCGCTTTTTATCGGCATGTTTTTCAAACCATGATAGAAATAACCTGTTTCTGATCTCTTCACGTCCATCGCTTGTGTCACACATATAAAGCATGATTTCAGTATCCCCTGATAGAATCAGTTCATAGGGCGCTTGTTGTTGCAAACGAGTGAGTGAGAAACGAATCATATTAAAATGACTTTGCCTTTAATGCCTTCTCGTTTCCACTCTTCCGCCGTTTTCTTCCGTGCCTCTTCCTTGTGTTGCATGGCTCGTTTAATCGCTTTGATTAATTCTTCTTTCTTTGTATCCATAAAACTATTTTCTTTGGTATCTTCTTGGGGCAAAGATAATGAGATTCTTGGAAATGTTTGAGCTTTGGAAGACCATTTCGTGAATCTGTCGCCCGCTGATTGTAGAGACATCGTATCACGGTGTCTTGAGTTTCTGTGTCGTTGGCTTGGATATGTCGGTAAAAAGTAGTATTCTTGCACTTTCTATTTAAATGAAGAAAGAATATGGCGAGACCTATTAAAGAAACTCCGATCCTTTTCGGAGAGGATGCAAAACGTTTTGAAAGGAGAATGCAAGAGAGGCGAAAGATCTCCGCTGCGGAAAAAGCGATCATGGCTGAGCACTATCGCATAGGCATTGAATCGTTATATCGGAGTGAGGAAGAGCGAAAGAGAGGAATTTTGCCTCCTGGAGTAGTGTTACAAGCTGATTGTTAATTGAACTATGAATCCGCAATGGCGAATATTTAGATTGAATGAGGGTGAGACAATTGCTTCATTCGATTGCGGGGATGAGGATTTGAATGACTTTATACATAACGAGGCGAAGCTTTATCGGAAAGCTTTGTTAGCGATGAGTTATGGAGTGTTGGATGAAACGCAAAGTAAGGTTGTTGGCTACTTCAGCTTGGCCAATGATCGAATTTCTTTGGGCGATTTTGTTACCAAGACTGAATTTAATCGTTTCAGAAAACGTCGATTTGTGAATGAAAAAAGGTTGAAGAGTTATCCGGCCGTTAAGATTTGTCGGTTAGGAGTGGATATAGCGGCGAGAGGACAGCATGTGGGTAGTTTTATACTGCATTTTATTAAGATGTATTTTACGAATGATAATAAGACCGGATGTCGTTTTCTTACAGTGGATGCCTATGCGGAAGCTGTACCCTTTTATTTGAAAAATGGCTTTTTCCCTCTTAATGATGATGACAAAAATGATCGAACACGTCTTCTCTACTTCGATTTGAATGACGTGCTTTCCTGATTTCGTTTTTTTTGGTCATTACCTATGACCAACCTTCGACATTAATAATGGCAGTGCTTAGTCATAAGTAATGACCGAGCTTGGTCATAAGTAATGAGTGAAATCTTTTCCAACTGGAGAAATATTTTTTCCTAACTGAGGAGAAATTGGGGGGTAACTGTGGACATGGGGAGGCTTGGCGGAGGAGGAGGGAGTTCGCAGATGAGCTTTTTTAGGATAAAGGATAATATTATTTTGGTGAAAAATGTTTTAATTGAGGAAAAAGCACTACATTTGCGGCAGTTTTTGACAAACAAAGTAAAAACCAGGTGCAAAATGGCTACGCAGATCCATGAAACACCTGCGAAGAAATTGGTTTATAAGAAGAGAATCATTATTGATATATTTAGATCAATCTAAACTTAATTTAAAAACAAAGTAAGATGACAAAGAATGAATCGAAGCTGTTCTCCGTACAAGGAGTAGCAAAAGCCTCTATGTTCTGTTTGTTGCTTTCTGCGTTCTCAGTGAGCGGAGCGTTGGCAGCCCCTGTGACAACAGGTGACGCAAGCGCTATGGTCGTTCAGCAAGGCAAGAAGGTGACAGGTGTAGTCGTTGACGCTACCGGCGAGCCGGTGATTGGCGCCAACGTAGTTGTTAAAGGTACGACAAACGGTACGATCACCGATTTCGACGGTAACTATACTATCGAGGGTGTGTCTGCCAGCGATGTATTGGTGTTCTCTTACATCGGTTACCTTTCTCAGGAAATCACCGTAGGCAATCAGGCGGCTATCAACGTAACGTTGAGCGAGGACTCTCAGGCATTGGATGAGGTCGTAGTCGTTGGTTATGGTGTGATGCGTAAATCAGACGTAACTGGTTCTATCGGTGTCGCTAAGGGTGATGAGTTGACTAAGAACCAGAACTTCTCTGCATTGGACAACTTGCGTGGTAAGGTGTCTGGTGTGAACATCTTCTCTAACTCCAGCCAGCCGGGTGCTTATTCTAACCGTGTTGTGATCCGTGGTATGGCAACTATCAACGCATCTTCTAACCCGTTGTATGTAGTGGATGGTGTCGTTATGGAGAACTTCGACTTGGTGAACCCGAACGATATTGAGTCTATGGAGGTGTTGAAGGATGCTTCCGCAGCTGCTATCTATGGTGCGCGTGGTGCGAACGGTGTCATCATGGTTACGACGAAGCGTGGTAAGAAGGATGGCGAGGGTGTACAGATCAGCTACCAAGGTTCTGTTAGCGCAAGCCACATTGCCCGCAAGATGGACACAATGACCGCACAGGAGTGGTGTGATGCCTTCATGATCGGTTTGGAGAATGAGAATAAGTACCAGGGCAAGAACTGGTCATTGAACCGTACAGATTGGTTCAACGATCCGGATTATTTCACGAATGGCAATCCTATTTATGATACGAACTGGCAGGATGAGGCAACTCGTACGGCTGTCTCTCACAACCACCAGTTGAATATCCAGCAGGCCGGCAAGAACTCTTCAATGGGTGCTTTCTTGAACTACACGGATCAGCAGGGTATCGTGAACAATACCTACAACAAGCGTATCAATGCCAAGATGACTTACGATGCGAATCCGACACCTTGGTTGTCAACCGCAGTGAACGTGTTGGTAAACCACACTTGGGGCCGTTACACACCGGAGGATGGTGGTGGCCAGGAGGCACGTCGTACGATGATCGAGATGTTGCCTTGGTTGCCGGTTAAGGATAAGAATGGTAACTATACCACTTCTACCTCTTCTTCTATCAACGACGTGCTCGGTTTCGAGGGTATGTCTAACCCCGTGATGATCCTGGATTTGCAGCGTCGTATGCGCTACAACACGCAGATCTTCGGTAATGCGGCATTGACTTTCCACTTGGCTGAGGGCTTGGATCTGAAGACCCAGTTGGGTATCGACCACCACAACCAGACTTATCGTGGTTATTCTTCTATCGGCTTGAATAACATCTCTATGCCGAACGGTTGGGCAGAGTATCAGAACTGGAACACGCTCTACTGGCAGGAGGAGACCTATTTGACTTATAACAAGGTGTTCGGTGATCATCGTTTGAACGCCATGGCCGGTTTGTCTTGGACAGAGCGTACACAGAACTGGAACAAGGCTCGTACGGAGGGCTTCTCAGATGACTTCTTCGAGGATTACAACATGTCTGCCGGTACGACTCCTTCATCTCCCGAGTCTTCTTGGAACCGTTGGAGAATGAACTCTTACTTCTTGCGTTTCGCTTACACCTATAAGGATCGTTACTCAGCAACCGTTACGGGTCGTGTCGATGGTTCTTCTAAGTTTGGTGAAAACAACAAGTATGCGTTCTTCCCCTCTGCTGGTTTGGCATGGAACATCTCTCAGGAGGATTTCTTGAAAGACAACAATACGATCAGCAACTTGAAACTGCACACCAGCTATGGTTTGACGGGTAACTCTGAGATCGATATGTATCGTTCGTTGGCACGTGTATCTTCCGGTACGCTGTTGATCAATGACGTTCGTAATCCCTATTCTTATGTAAGCTCCATGGCGAACCCCGATTTGAAGTGGGAGAAGACAGGTCAGTTCGACGTAGGTATGGAGATTGGTTTGTGGCAGAACAAGTTGACGTTCGACATCGCTTACTATAACAAGAAGACAACCGATTTGTTGCTCGACTGTCCGTTGCCTCACTCAACAGGTTTCTCTACGGTATATAAGAACATCGGTTCTGTGCGTAACTCTGGTATGGACTTGATGATCAACGCACGTCCGGTGACTACGAACGACTTCTCTTGGAGCTCTACGGTGAACTTGAACTACAACAAGAACAAGATCCTTCACTTGGGTGAGAACGACGAGGACATTGAGATGAACTGGTGGGTAGGTGGTTCTGAGTCTATCTTGCGTGTAGGCGAGAACATGAGTGCCTTCTACGGTTATCGTCGTCTGGGTGTTTATACGCAGGAGGACTACAATAATGGTTTGTGCGATTTGAACCAGGTAGGTCGTGCGAAGCGTACGGACAAGAAAGAGATTATCGGTAAGGGTATGCCTGATTGGACCGGTAGCTGGATCAACAACTTCTCTTACAAGAACTTCGATTTGACGATGGACTTCCAGTTCGTATGGGGTGTGGAGACTATGCAGCAGTTCTATCACTCAACCTACGACCGTTTCGGTATCACCAACGGTTTGAGCAACATCCTCTATGACGCATACAACGGTTCTAACCCGGAGACTATGCAGCAGGCTATCTACCTCTGTAACTCAGGTCATGCGGGTCAGGATACCACGATTGATGACTCATGGATCGCCAACGGTTCTTACCTCCGTCTGAACATGTTGCAGTTGGGTTATACCTTCGACTCTGCGGTGGCTAAGAAGATTGGTTTGGCTGGCTTGCGTGTCTATGCAAGTGGTAACAACCTGTTCTTGATCACTTCAAAGGACTACAACGGTTACGATCCTGAGGGTACTTCACAGGGTGACAACAAGTTCGGTCAGAACATGACCTTCTTCTCTTATCCAAGAGCGAGAACTTACACATTCGGTGTTAACGTTACATTTTAATTAATCAATTCAAAGTTATAAGGATATATCACGATGAAAAATATATTGACAATCGCAACTGCGTGCGCGATGTTGGTTGGCTTCAGCTCCTGTAACGATTTCTTGACGGAGGAGTCTAAGTCTTCATTGACTGCACCAGATTACTATCAGACACAGGCACAGGCTGAGGCTAATGTGAACTACCTGTATCGTACGGGTGCACCGAGTGTGACGACGGGTGCTGGTAGTGCTTACATTGGTCCGTTCGCCTCTATCACGGGTCAGTTGACCGGTTATTTCACTAATAGCTATGAGGGTCAGGAGTTGACCTGTAAGTATTCTCGCGAGTTGACGCGTCAGCAGAACACCATGACCGTTTCTGGCACGATGGACGGTGTTTGGGATGGCTGCTACAAGGCAATCAACGTGGCGAATGGTGCGATCAAGCACATTCCGGAGATTGCTATGGATGGTTCTGTGGCTGCTCGTTTGGTTGGTGAGGCAAAGTTCTTCCGCGCCTTCAACTACTTCACATTGGTGAAGACTTTCGGTGCGGTTCCGATGCCCACTGAGCCGTATGAGAGCATGGAGAACCTCTATTTGGAGCGTACGGCTGCCGAGACCGTTTATGGCTTGATCGAGTCTGACTTGAAGGATGCTGTCAACAACTTGCCGGCTGAGAAGTTCTATAGCAATGGCAACCGTGTGACGAAGTATGCTGCCGCTATGTTGTTAACGGCTGTTTATATGCAGGAGAATAAGTATGCAGATGCTGCTTCATCTGCAAAGATGGTGATCGACTCTCCGCACGCTTTGGCAACCAACGACGACTTGGCTTTGGGTTCTGCCTACAACAAGATCCGTACGACAGATGGTTTGGATGAGTCTATCTATTCTTATGAGTATAACGCTACGATTAGCAGCGGTGGTTGGTGGCCGACTTACGCATTCAACTCATCAGCTGTATCTGTCTTCGGTACATACTCAATCTTCGAGCGTGTATATGGCCCGACAAACCAGTTCTTGAATGTATATGAGGCGAACGACTTGCGCGTACAGCCGAATCAGTTCTATCACTGGAACTATACGAACCCCAAAAATGGCAAGACTTGGACAGCTCCGGCTGACGCTTGCGGTTGCTGGTTCTTCTATGACGAGGACGCTTTGTTGAACTCTGGTCGTTCAACGAAGGATCGCGACTTCTTCCGCTATGCAGAGGCATTGCTCGACGGTGCTGAGGCAATCGCTCAATCTCAGGGCGTAACGGCTGAGGCTGCTGGCTACTTGGCACAGGTTAAGGCTCGTGCGAACATGGAGGGCAAGAGCGCTTCTGCGATCGCTGCTGACTTGCAGAAATTAGGCAAGCAGGCCTTCATCGAGGAGTGCTGGAGCGAGCGTCTGCGTGAGTTCCCGTTCGAGTTCAAGATCTGGGATGATTGCTTGCGTACGAAGAAGTTCCCGGTTATCTCTAAGACGGTGAAGGGTAAGGTTCAGTATGTGGACTTGGTAGGTGCTCAGAATGCTTCCGGCGCTACCTTCAAGCAATCTGACCTGTTGTGGCCGATCTCTTTGAACGAGATGCAGCGCAACCCGAGCTTGACACAGAACGATGGTTATCAGCTGAACTAATCAGTTGAACTAACTGAATTATATCCAAAAAGGGAAGGGTGTGTATTCATTCTTCCCTTTTTTATTCTCTGTAGAATCATTATCTTTGTCGCTATGGAGAAGGATATTTATTAATCGATTAAAAATATTTATATCATGAAGAAAAAGAGTTTTTTGGCGTTAGCGTTAGCGGCTGTGCTGTCGTGGGTTGGCCAACCTGCGGAGGCTGCTGAGCGCGAGGCTTTCGACCCGGTAGAGTACGTGAATCCGTTGATGGGTACGCAATCTACCTTTGAGTTATCCACCGGTAACACCTATCCGGCAATCGCACGTCCCTGGGGCATGAACTTCTGGACCCCGCAAACCGGAAAGATGGGTGACGGATGGCAGTATGTCTATACGGCGAACAAGATTCGTGGTTTCAAGCAGACACACCAGCCAAGCCCCTGGATCAACGACTACGGACAGTTCGCCATCATGCCGATTGTAGGGGCACCGGAGTTTGATCAAGACAAGCGGGCCAGCTGGTTCTCTCATAAGGGAGAGGTAGCCAAAGCCTATTATTATAAGGTATATCTCGCAGAGCATGACATCGTGACGGAGTTGACTCCGACTGAGCGTGCGGCGATGTTCCGTTTCACCTTCCCCGAGCACGAACATTCCTACGTCGTGATCGACGCTTTGGATAAGGGTTCTTACGTGAAGGTGTTGCCGGAAGAGCGTAAGATCATCGGCTATTCTACGAAGAACAGTGGCGGTGTACCCGAGAATTTCAAGAACTATTTCGTGATCGAGTTCGACAAGCCGTTCACCTATACCGCTACCTTCGCCGATAAGGCTTTGAAGGAGGGCGCAAAGGAGCAGCAGGCGGATCACGTCGGCGCTGTCATTGGTTTCCAGACGAAGAAAGGTGAGATTGTGCATGCGAAGGTGGCTTCCTCTTTCATCAGCCCTGAGCAGGCCGTGATCAACTTGAAGGAGCTGGGCAACGACTCTTTCGATACTTTGGTGGAGAAGGGTAAGCAGAGCTGGAACGAGCTGTTAGGCAAGATTGAGGTTGAGGGTGGCGATTTGGATCAATACCGTACCTTCTATTCTTGTATGTACCGCTCGTTGCTCTTCCCGCGTAAGTTCTATGAGATTGACGCAAACGGTCAAGTCGTGCATTACAGCCCCTACAACGGCGAGGTGCGTCCGGGTTACATGTACACGGACAGTGGTTTCTGGGATACGTTCCGTTGCCTCTTCCCCTTCTTGAACTTGATGTTCCCCTCTATCAATAAGGAGATGCAGGAGGGTTTGATCAACACCTACAAGGAGAGTGGTTTCTTCCCCGAGTGGGCAAGTCCGGGACATCGTGGTTGCATGGTCGGCAACAACTCTGCCTCTATTTTGGTGGACGCTTACATGAAGGGCGTGAAGGTGGAGGATCTGCAGACCCTCTATGAGGGATTGATCCACGGCACGGAGCATGTGCACCCGACCGTTTCCTCAACGGGTCGTCTGGGCCATGAGTATTATAACACGCTGGGTTATGTGCCCTACGACGTGAAGATCAACGAGAACGCTGCTCGCACGTTGGAGTATGCCTACAACGACTGGTGCATCTGGAAGTTGGCGAAGGACTTGAACCGCCCGAAGAAGGAGCAGGAGCTCTTCGCACGCCGTGCGTTGAACTATCGCAACCTCTTCGACAAGGAGACCAACTTGATGCGTGGCCGCTTGGAGAATGGCGAGTTCATGGCCCCCTTCTCTCCGTTGAAATGGGGTGATGCCTTCACCGAGGGCAACAGCTGGCACTACTCATGGAGTGTCTTCCACGATCCGCAGGGCTTGATCGACCTGATGGGTGGCAAGGCTACATTCGTGCAGATGTTGGATTCTGTCTTCTCCGTTCCGCCTTTGTTCGACGATAGCTACTATGGTCAGGTGATCCACGAGATTCGCGAGATGACGGTGATGAACATGGGTAACTATGCGCATGGTAACCAGCCAATCCAGCACATGATTTATCTCTACGACTGGGCCGGTGAGCCTTGGAAGGCACAATATTGGTTGCGTGAGGTAATGAACCGTATGTACACGCCGGATGCGGATGGTTATTGCGGTGACGAGGATAATGGTCAGACCTCTGCTTGGTATGTCTTCACGGCGTTAGGCTTCTATCCGGTCGCTCCGGGTACGACGCAGTACGCTTTGGGTGCTCCGCTCTTCAAGAAGGCAACCATCCACTTCGAGAATGGCAACAACCTCGTGATTGAGGCTCCGAAGAACAGCGACGCCAACCGTTACATCCAGTCGTTGAAGTTCAACGGTCAGAACTACACGAAGAACTACTACGAGCACAACGACCTCTTCAAGGGTGGTAAGATCGAGATCGAGATGGGTGACAAGCCGAATATGCAACGAGGTACGCAGGCGGCTGACCTGCCTTACTCTTTCTCCGTGAACGAGGAGGGCATCAGCAAGTTGCAGCCGATCAGCGCGAAACCAAGTAAAAAGAAGGGAAAGAAATAAGCATGAATATCAAGAAGCAGATCCTGCTGCCGGGCTTGGCAATCAGCTTGGCAGCATGGGTGGCTTCCTGTGGGACGACGCCGCAGCAAGCCACTTCGGTAGCAGATGCCGACTATACCCAGTTTGTCGATCCCTACATCGGATCGGGTGAGCATGGCCACGTGTTCGTGGGTGCGAACGTGCCCTTCGGTGCGATTCAGGTGGGTCCGCAAAACATTCACAAGGGCTGGGACTGGTGTTCCGGCTATCACTACAGCGACAGTGTGATCATCGGTTTCAGCCATACGCACCTGAGTGGTACGGGTTGTGCCGACTTGGGAGACGTGCTGTTGATGCCCTACACCGGCGACGTGCGCACGGCACGTGGCGAGCAGGACAACATCGAGGGCACGGCCTCTTCCTACTACAAACATGCTAATGAGCAGGTGGCTCCCGGCTACTATTCCCTGTTGATGGACAACGGCGTGAAGGCCGAGATGACCGCTACGGAGCGTGTCGGCTTGCATCGCATCAGCTATCCGGCAGGTGCGCATCGCCTTTTGATCAACCTGAAAGAGGGTAATGGCGACCGGGCGTTCGACACCTACTTGAAGAAGGTGGACGACTTCACTATCGAGGGCTATCGCTTCTCACACGGTTGGAGCCCCACGCACAAGGTGTTCTTCGTGTTGAAGTGCGACCAGCCGATTGAGTCGTTGGCCGTGTTCAATGATGACGAGGCAGCGGGCAACGATGAGTTGACCGGCAAGGCTGTGAAGGGTGTGGTTACCTTCAAGGGCGAGGCAGAGCAGGCATTGGTGAAGATTGCGATCTCCTCTGTGAGCTGCGCGAATGCCTTGGCGAACATGGAGGCGGAGTTGGCGCATTGGGATTTCGACGCTGTGCGCAACGAGGCAGTCAAGAAGTGGAACGACCAGTTGGCTTGCATCGCTATCGACACGCCGGATGAGCGGGCGAAGAAGATTTTCTACACCGCTATGTATCATGCCTTCATCGCTCCGACACTCTATTGTGACGTGAATGGTGAGTTCCGTGGCCATGACGATAAAGTCTATAGCAACAATAACTGGAAGAACTATTCCACCTTCTCACTCTGGGATACCTATCGCACCCTGAATCCACTCTTCACGATCTTGAAGCCGAAGATGGTGGGTGATATGGTGAACTCCTACCTGAGCATCTTCGATCAGCAGGGTAAATTGCCCATTTGGCCGTTGGTGGGCGGCGAGACGGAGTGTATGCCGGGTTGCAGTGCCGTGCCTATCATTGCCGATGCTTACCTGAAAGGCATCCAAGGCTTTGATGCGGAGCGTGCCTATAATAATATGGTCTCTTCGGCAACCTATGACAAGCAGAAAGGTGTGACCTACGTCATGGAGCGGGGTTACATTCCGGCTGACAAGATCCACGAATCTACCTCCATCGCCTTGGAGTATGCCGCGGATGACTGGGGCATCGCACAAGTAGCGAAGAAGATGGGTAAGCAGGCGGATTATGAGACCTTCTTGAAACGAGGCAAATACTACGAGCAATATTTCGATAAGTCGTTGAAATATATGCGTCCACGTATGGATGATGGCAGCTGGCGTACCCCGTACAGCCCTTTCCGCTCCGTGCATGGTACGGGTGACTTCACTGAGGGAACCGGTTGGCAGTACACCTTCTTCGTGCCGCAGCACCCGGAGGGCTTGATCGCCTTGATGGGCGGCGACGCTAACTTCGTCACGAAGCTCGACTCGCTCTTCATTGTCGAGGGCGATATGGGTGAGGGTGCCTCTGCCGATATCAGCGGTTTGATCGGTCAGTATGCGCATGGCAATGAGCCGAGCCACCACGTGGCTTACCTCTATCCCTACGCCGGTGAGCAGTGGAAGACCGCTGAGAAGGTACGCTACATCCAGGATGTCTTCTACACCGACCAGCCGGAGGGTGTGATCGGCAACGAGGACTGTGGCCAGATGTCCGCATGGCACATCATGTCGGCGTTGGGCTTCTACCAGGTGAATCCCTCTAACGGTGTGTTCGTATTCGGTAGCCCGCTCTTCCCGAAGGCTACGGTGCGCCTGGAGAATGGCAAGACGTTTGAGGTAGTTGCCGAGGGCAATAGCAAGGAGAATATTTACATTCAGTCCGCTACGCTCAACGGCCAGCTTTACGACAAGTCTTATATCCTGTATGAGGACATCATGAAGGGTGGCACGCTGACCTTCGTCATGGGCAACACGCCCAACAAGGCGTTTGGCGCCGCTCCTGAGAGCCGTCCGAAGACAGCTGAGTAAATTAGGAATTAGGAGTTCGGAATAAGGAATGGAAAGCGTTCCTGATGCTGGATTCCGTCGTGATTCATTTTTTATCGCTACTAATTATGAAGTCAATTTATTCATCTTTATTGGTGCTTTTGGCTGCCCTCTTTGGTTGGAGCTCCTGTGCGGGAGGTTCCGGAGCCGGGGAGTCTGCCAAAGAGCCGGTGGACTATGTGAATCCCTACATGGGTAACATCAGCCACCTGTTGGTGCCCACGTTCCCGACTGTGCAGCTGCCGAATAGTATGCTGCGTGTCTATCCGGAGCGTGCCGACTTTACGGGCGACCGTTTGAGCGGTCTGCCGATTATCGTGACCAACCACCGCGAGCGTTCCGCTTTCAACCTCTCTCCCTATCAGGGCGACGAGGCAGGCTTGGAGCCGGTGGTGCATTTCAGCTACGATCAGGAGCAGTTGCGCCCCTATCGTTATCAGGTCTATTTAGACAATGCGGAGATCAACGTCGATTACGCCCCTTCGCACCAGAGTGCGGTCTATGCGCTCAGCTTTGAGAAACAGGCTCCTACCTATTTGATCTTCAATACTCGCAACGGTGAGTTGAAAGCTGAGGGCAATGCCGTGAGCGGTTTCCAGTTTATTGACCGGAAGACGAAGATCTATCTCTATGCTGAGACTGATCAGCAGCCGGTGAAGAGCCTGGCAGTAACTGCCGAAGGCGCAGAGGCAGGAAAGAGTGCGGTCGAGGGCAAGAACGTGGCGATTGCCTTGGCGTATGGCGACGGCGTGAAGCAGGTAGGCGTGCGCTATGGCGTTTCCTTGATCAGTGCCGAGCAGGCCAAGAAGAACCTGGAGCGTGAGATCGCGGCTTATGACGTGAACGTCGTGGCCAAGAGCGGACGCAACGCTTGGAACGAGGCTTTGGGCAAGATCCAGGTGAAGGGCGGCACGGAGGATGAGAAGACGGTCTTCTACACCTCTTTCTATCGCTGCTACGAGCGCCCCATCTGCCTGAGCGAGGATGGCCAGTATTACAGCGCCTTCGACGGACAGGTGCATGAGGATGGCGGTCGTCCCTTCTATACCGACGACTGGATTTGGGACACCTACCGGGCAGCTCACCCGTTGCGCCTCTTGGTCGATAACCAGCGTGAGAACGACATCATCCACTCTTTCCTCTTGATGGCCGAGCAGATGGGCAACAACTGGATGCCGACCTTCCCCGAGGTGACAGGCGATACTCGCCGTATGAACTCCAACCATGCCGTGGCTACCGTGATCGACGCTTACCGCAAAGGTGCCTGTGGCTTCGAGTTGGAGAAGGCCTATGAGGCTTGCAAGAAGGGCATTGAGGAGAAGACCTTGATTCCTTGGTCGGCGGCTCCTGCCGGATGGCTCGATGCTTTCTATAAGGAGCATGGCTACATCCCGGCTTTGCGTCCCGGTGAGAAGGAGACGGTTCCTAATGTTTCTATCTGGGAGAAGCGTCAGCCGATCGCGGTTACGCTGGGAACGGCTTACGACCAGTGGTGCCTCTCGCAGATCGCACAGGAGTTGGGTAAGAGCGATGAGGCGGCTTACTACCTCCGTTGCGCCTACAACTATCGCAACGTCTATAACCCCGACACCCGTTTCTTCCATCCTAAGGACAAGGAGGGCCAGTTCATCTATCCGCTCGATTATCGCTATGACGGCGGTTTGGGCGCACGTGACTACTACGACGAGAACAACGGCTACGTCTATCGTTGGGACGTGCAGCACAACATCGCTGACGTAATCAATCTGATGGGGGGCAACGCCAACTTCACGGCGGCGCTCGACTCCATGTTCAACACCCCGTTGGGTATGTCCAAGTGGCAGTTCTACAGCTTCTTGCCCGATCATACGGGTAACGTCGGCATGTACTCCATGGCCAATGAGCCGAGTCTCCACGTGCCCTACCTCTACAACTATGCGGGTCAGCCTTGGATGACGCAGAAGCGCATCCGCACGCTGTTGAAGCAGTGGTTCCGCAACGACTTGATGGGTGTGCCGGGCGACGAGGATGGCGGTGGCATGTCCTCATTCGTGGTATTCAGCCAGATGGGCTTCTATCCGGTGACACCGGGTTCGCCTACTTACAATATCGGTAGCCCGATGTTTACCAACGTGAAGGTGAACTTGGGCAACGGCAAGACCTTCGAGATCCGTGCCAACAACGCCTCCGACGAGAACAAGTACATCCAGAGCGCCAAACTCAATGGCGTGACCTTGAACCAGCCTTGGTTCAACCACAGCGACTTGGCTGAAGGTGGACTCTTGGAGTTGGAGATGGGCCCGAAAGCCAACAAGGAGTGGGGTACACAAACACCTCCCTTCTCTGCCGGTGTGATGAAGTAACTGTGAATTAGGAATTAGGAGTGAGGAATGAGGATTTATTTAATTCCTAACTTCTAATTCCTCAACCCTTTGCGACCATAATGACCATGACCTTCGTGACCGGATGTTCCTACGCGCTTCTTCACGGGGTAGTGGAGTCTGGGGTAGGCTATGGTGAGCATCACAGGAAGTCTCGATCACGCTGGACCTCCCGCTTATTTTTGCCGCAAGTTAGCCTTTTCTATCCGTTGGCTAAAGTTTCTCGACCAAAAATCGCATATCATTAACAATATTTTGCATCATAGCCCTAATTGGCCTTAAGGTGGTCATTAAGGTCATGGTCATTATGGTCATGAAGAAAAAAAGGTGCAAAATCAAGGCAAAATAAATAATATATATATTATTTATTTTGGGCTCAAAATGTGCCCGAATAGTTCGTGACCTTCGTGACCGTGACCTTCGTGACCGCATGGCTCTGGCGCATGTAGAGGGGGAATGTACTGCTTCGCGAATCAAAAATTTTTCTTTTGCGAACAAAAAAATGGGCTTTCGCTTTAGACCGCAATCGTGCCACCCTATCTTTGCCCCCGTGGTGAGGAGCCAAGCTGAGGGGTAGCAGCGAGGCGCAATGAGAGTTTATTAGCGCGGGCTTTAGGCCTTGCGGAGTGATTAACCAATTAAATGAATTAAGCTGATTATTATGTTGTTATGGGATAGCGGAGCGATGAAGGGGAAAAGATAGCCCTCCCCGACGATTTGTGTATATCAAACCTTCACACAGATATCGGGGAGGGCCCTGTATAGGATAGATGCGATAGTCCTGTTGGATTATAAGTGGCGTGCGCCGTCGCTGATCACTACATCATAGATCTTCGGCTCACGACCATACTTCTCCTTGTAGGCGCTAACGGCCGTCTGGATGAAGTGATCATACAGCTCCTCTTTCACGAGGTTGATGGTGCAACCGCCGAAGCCGCCACCCATCACACGCGAACCGGTTACGCCGCACTCCTTGGCGATGTCGTTCAAGAAGTCGAGCTCTTCGCAGCTCACCTCGTAGAGTTTGCTCATGCCGTGGTGCGTTGCGTACATCTTGGCACCCACCGTCTCGTAGTCGCCATGCTCCAAGGCGTCGCATACGTCTAAGACGCGCTGGATCTCCTCGATTACATACTCGGCACGCATGTAGTCCTCGGCGCTGATATCAGCCTTTACCTCGCTGAGCATCTCCATGGTAGCGTCACGCAGGAACTCCACCTGCGGGTGGTTGCGACGGATAGCCGCCACGACGTTCTCGCACGACTGGCGACGCTTGTTGTAAGCGGAAGAGGCCAGCTCATGCTTCACGACTGAATCCACCAGCACCAGCTTGTAGCCAACGGGGTTGAACGGATAATATTTATACTCCAACGAGCGGCAATCGAGGCGAATCAGACTGCCTGCCTTACCGAAGACAGAGGCGAACTGATCCATGATGCCACATTTCACGCCGCAATAGTTATGCTCAGTGGATTGACCGATCTTGGCCAATTCGAACTTGTCGATGCCTAAGGCAAACAATTCGTTGAGCGCGAAGGCAAAGGTGCTCTCCAACGCCGCTGAGGAAGACATGCCGGCTCCTAAGGGAACGTCGCCCGCGAAGACAGTGTCAAAACCTTGGATGTTACCACCACGCTTGATGATCTCGCGGCAAACGCCGAAGATGTAGCGTGCCCAGCTGGCTTCCGGCGCAGCCTCCTCCGTCAATCCGAACTCGGCATAGTCGCTCAGGTCGAGCGCATACGCACGCACCGTGCCTGTGCCGTTCGGCTTGATCTCGGCGATCATGCCCTTGTCCACTGCGCCAGGGAAGACGAAGCCACCGTTGTAATCGGTGTGCTCGCCGATCAGGTTGATTCGCCCCGGGGAAGCGAAGAAGCTCCCCTCGGTTTGAAACAACTCCTTGAATTTTATGCTGATTTGCTCTTGCATAGCTTTCATGCTTCTAACTTGTTTTTATTTCTGAGCCGGTTTGCTACCTACCAACGCATAGAACAGGATGTAGCCGGCGCAAACCAACGGGATGATGTAGCTACCCAGGATGCTACCCGTGATGTCGATCACAAATGCCTGAACGGCAACCATCACAGCGCAACCGAATACCATCGTCATGAAGATACCGGAAGCAGCAGCAGTGTACTTGCCCAAGCCCTCAACAGCCATGTTGAAGATACCGCCCCACATCACGGAAGTACAGAGACCTACGCAGATGAATGCAGCTACGCCAATGGGAACCTCAACCCAGATCATGGAAAGGTTAGCCCAGTCAACACCCGGAACGTTTACCTTCCAAGAGGCCGGAGAGAGAATACCGAACGCCAAGAGCGCGATAGCGGCAATAGCCACGGTGCTAACCATCGTGCGGCTGGAGACCTTGCTACCGATTGAACCACCGATCGAACGACCGATGAACATCGCGAACCAATATACAGCGGCGATCAAAGAAGCGACACCCGCAGAGATGCCTACCTCGCCGATCAAATATTTGATCATGTAGGTCGGAGTACCTACCTCAACGCTCATATACAAGAAGATAGCCAATGCGCCGAGTGCGAAGTGACGGTAGCTCAATGCGCCCTTCACTAATTCCATCTTCACCGGCTCCTGCTTCGGCTCCTCGATCTTCGTGAAGAAGAGCACGACAGC
This sequence comes from Parabacteroides sp., assembly GCA_022775005.1. Classification (GTDB taxonomy): domain Bacteria; phylum Bacteroidota; class Bacteroidia; order Bacteroidales; family Tannerellaceae; genus Parabacteroides. The sequence continues at coordinate 22,381 of JALFJR010000109.1, read as the reverse complement.
TGCCAAAACGAAGATTGCCAACGCAATGTACATAGCCGGAGCTGCGTCAGCGATACCAGTCTCTTTCGTTACCTCGCCAATCAGCGCGCCCAAGATGATGTACACAGCTACAGCTGCGGCACTGTTGAACGCACCACCAATCTGAATCAGCTGGTTACCGGTGTTACCACCACCACCGAGCACGTTCAACATCGGGTTAACCACCGTGTTCAACATACACATACAAAAACCGCTGACGAACGCACCCAGCAGGTAGATCCAGTAGCTACCCATTGAGCCGGAAAGCAACTCTAATAACATGCCGACGATGCCGACGCCCAACGCGATCAACGCTGTTTTCTTGTAACCAAATTTCACGATTAACATACCGCTGGGAATACCCATCACCAGATAAGCGATGAAATTCGCGTAGTTACCGATCTGAGATTGCAGCTCGGAAGCGCCAAATTGGTTCTGCACGATGACAGCCATCGGAGAACAGAGATTCGTTACAAACGCGATCATCGCGAAGAGCGCGATCATCATGATAATCGCAGCCCATTGTTTTGTTTGTTGTGCCATTTAAGATTTAAAATTTTATAATTAGTACTTGATTGAATTTATTCCACACTGAATTTATAGATTGTTGTGCTTACGAAGGTCTCACCCGGTCGAAGCAGGGTGGAGGGGTACTCCGGCTTGTTGGGGCTGTCTGGGAAGTGTTGCGTCTCCAAGCAGAGTGCTGCCCGCTCGGGATAGCGTTGCCCCGGTTTGCCCTCGAAATTGCCGGTCATCCAGTTACCGGTATAAAGCTGCACGCCGGGCTCAGTGGTGAAGGTCTCCATCACGATGCCCGTCTTTGGCGAGTTGCAGCGAGCGCAGAACGAAAGCTCCTCTCCCTCCTTATTTAATATATAGGTATGATCGTAGCCCTTGCCAAAGTGCAGTTGTTCGAAATCGTCGTTGATACGCTCGCCAACTGTGTGCGGCGTGCGGAAGTCCATCGGTGTGCCCTCCACTGGTTCTTTTGGACCATAAGGGATAGCAGTCTCGTCGGTCGGCAGGTAATAATCTGCGTTGATTTGCAACAGATGGTCGCCCACATAGGGATCGCCTGCACCAGATAGGTTGAAATAGGAATGGTTGGTGAGGTTTAGCACGGTCGGCTTTGTGGTGACGGCTCTGTAAGAGATAATCACCTCGTTGTCTTCTGTCAGCTGATAGGTGACAGCCGTTTGCAGCTCGCCGGGGAACCCCTCTTCACCATCAGGTGAGATAAGTTGCAACTCAATGGTTTGTTCATCTTTTTGTGTGGCATCCCATACCTTGGCGTTGAAACCTTTCAAGCCACCGTGCAGGCTGTTGGGGCCGTTGTTGATGGCCAATTGGTCATACACCGTGCCGTCGATCTCAAACCGTCCCTTAGCGATGCGGTTGCCATAACGTCCGCAAATTGCCCCGAAATAGGGCTCCTCGGAGGTGAGGTAATCGGCAATGGATTTATGTCCGGTGACGACATCGGTCAGCTTCCCGTCTCGATCGGGCACCATGAGTGAGACGATCTTCGCCCCGTAATTGGTGACGCAGAGCTCCGCTCCTGAGGCATTACTAAGCACGTAGAGGGCTGTCTCTTTTCCGTCAATTTGCTGGCAGAAATCGGCTTTTGAGAGGCCGGACAATGTATAGTTGTCTTTCATGTGTACAATATTGTTTATAAATTGCGGGTAAAAGTAGTTTTTCTTCTTCAAACTTCCACTAATCAATCCATGTTTTAAAGCATCATTTCAGATTTATTGATAAAAAAGCCCGGATATCTGCTTATGAGAAACGATAATAAGTGTATTTTTGCAGCATTGTTAAAAAATACATAACACTGAAAAACGCATGAAAAGACAAAACTGTGTGCGATTATTCCTGCTGGCTGCGAGTGCTTGGCTGGCTTCCGTGACGGGTTGGGCGCAAGAGGTGCGCGAGACACTTTCCTTCGAGGTGCGGGCGGATCAGCCGGGTGCTTCGATTCCCTCCACGATGTATGGCATCTTTTTCGAGGACATCAACTTTGGTGCCGACGGCGGCCTGTATGCCGAGTTGGTGAAGAACCGCTCCTTTGAGTTTGAGCAGCCCTTGATGGGGTGGACTCCGTTTGGTTCCGTGGAGGTGCGGAGCGACAAGCCCTGTTTCGACCGCAACCCGCATTACGTACGGCTGACTGAGGTGGGACAGATTACCCACGCCGGTGTGGAGAACGAAGGCTTCCGGGGCATGGGCATCCAAGCCGATGAGCCCTACGACTTAACCTTCTATGGCCGGGTGGTGAAGGGAGACGAGCTGACGCTCCGGGTGGAGCTGGTGAGCGCTTCCAATGATATCATAGAGACCCAGCGTATCACGCTCGCCGAGTCGTCGTGGAAGCACTATCAGTTGGCATTGCTGTCCAAGACGACGGAACCAGAAGCCCGTCTGCGCCTGACGATGGAGACAAAGGGAACGTTGGACTTGGAGCACGTTTCGCTTTTCCCTCGGCATACGTTTAATAACCGCCCCAATGGATTGAGAGCCGATTTAGCGGAGGCATTGAAGGCTTTAAAACCAGGCGTTTTCCGTTTCCCCGGTGGATGTATCGTGGAGGGTACGACGATTGAGACCCGTTATCAATGGAAAAACACGGTGGGGCCGGTGGAGAATCGTCCGTTCAACATCAACCGTTGGAACTACACCTTCCCGCATAAGAAATTCCCCGACTATTACCAGTCGTACGGTTTGGGCTTCTTCGAATATTTTCAGTTGAGTGAGGATTTGGGCGCGGAGCCGCTGCCCGTCTTGAATTGCGGGCTCTCCTGCCAGTTTGAGAACGAGGGCATGGAGCAGCATGTGCCAGTAGAGAAGTTGCAACCCTACATCGATGATGCCTTGGATTTGATCGAGTTTGCCAACGGACCGGTCACTTCCCGCTGGGGCAAATTGCGGGCAGATATGGGGCATCCGTCTCCTTTCGGCTTGAAATACATTGCTATCGGCAACGAGCAATGGGGAGAGCTGTATCCCGAGCGATTGGCCCCTTTTGTGCAGGCGATCCGGGCTCGTTATCCAGAGATCCAGATCGTGGGCAGTGCGGGTCCGAATGCAGAGGGTGAGCAGTTTGAGTACCTGTGGCCGGAGATGCGTCGCCTCAACGTCGATTTGGTGGACGAGCATTATTATCGCTCGCCGGAGTGGTTCCTTTCGAATGCGGATCGCTACGACAACTATGATCGAAAGGGACCGAAGGTGTTTGCCGGAGAGTATGCCTGCCATGCGGACAACAAGGCGAATAGCTTCCTGACAGCGCTTTGTGAGGCCGCTTTCATGACGGGTTTGGAACGCAATGCCGATGTGGTCCCCCTCTCTACGTATGCGCCTTTGTTTGCCCATGTGGAGGCGTGGCAATGGCGACCCGACCTGATTTGGTTTGACAACCTGCGGGTGATGAAAACACCGAACTATTATGTGCAACAACTTTATAGCCATCATGCGGGTACTCGTGTCGTGCCCTTCCTGCGTGCAGGGAAGCCTTTGACGGGTGAGCTGTCGCTTTACGCAACGGCGGCGCTTGATGAGCGAACGAACGAATTGATCCTGAAAGTGGTGAATACCGGTATCCAAGCTCGTCAGGCACAGATCCAGCTGCATGGACTTTCTGACGGTACACATACAGGGACGCGCATCCAGTTTCACTCGATGGACGTAGAGGCAGTGAACACGCTGGAGCAACCTGAGCGGGTTCACCCGGAGGAGAGCGCCTTTACCTATAAGGGCAATCAGATGGCTATCACGATTCAACCGTTGAGTTTCACAATCTATCGCATTCGTTTGTAAGTCATTTCATAAATATTTTGTACTTTCGTCGCATCAATTCATACTAAGGAAAACATGGAAGACAAGATCACATTGACCGTCGGTCGCCAATTCGGAAGCGGTGGCCGTGAGATAGGGCAACGCTTGGCTCAGGAGTTGGGCATTTCCTACTATGACAGCGAGTTAATTACTGAGGCGGCTCGGCAGAGTGGCTTGTGTGAAGAGGTGTTTCAACAGGCGGATGAGCGGGCAGCCAGTGGGTTGTCGTATGCTTTTACGATGGGGTTCTCCTCCTTCATGGGGGGTGCTTTCACACCCTATAACACGGTGCTCTCCAATGATGGGCTGTTCAAGCTGCAGAGCGATGCGATCCGGCGTTTAGCGGAGCGCTCATGTGTGATGGTAGGGCGTTGCGCTGATTATATCCTGCGTGACGATCCGGCTTGCCTAAGCATTTTTATCCATAGCTCGGCGGAGAATCGTCTGCAACGTATCATGTCTCGACAGGGGTGCACGGAGGCAGAGGCACGTGAGTGGATGGAGAAGAAAGACAAGCAGCGTGCGGCCTACTATAATTATTATACAAATAAGACATGGGGCATGGCAGCCTCCTATGACCTTTGCGTTGATGCCTCGATCTTGGGGTTGGAGGAGACAGTAGCATACATTTTACGCTTCATCGAGCGACGCAATGCTTTGCGTCAGCAGCGCAAGGAAGCTGAACGTCCACCACACTTTGGTTAATTATGAATTAGGAGTGAGGAATTAAAAAAATCCTCATTCCTAATTCCTCAATAAAATAAATATATGTGTAATAAACTTGATTCTTTTAGGCCAACCCACTTGTTGTTAGGGGGAGCCCTATTGCTCACGGCTACCGCTTGCGGTGGCCAGAAATGGAGCGAAGTGGAGAAAGACTCCATCCGTATCGTCACGCAGCCCGGCGGTCCAACGTTGGGTTATTCCGCTACTTCGGGCGTGCAGTTGTTAACCGTTGATGGCTTTGCTTTCAAGGATTTGAACCGTGATGGCAAACTCGATCCTTATGAGGATTGGCGTTTGACCCCTGAGGAGCGTTCGGCAGACTTGGCAGCACAACTTTCCGTAGATGAGATCGCAGGTTTGATGCTGTATAGTGCTCACCAGTCTATTCCTGGTGCCTCAAAAGGCTTTGGTGCTTCCACGTATAATGGCAAACCGTTTGACGAGAGTGGTGCGGCACCGTCAGATCTGTCAGATGCTCAACGGAAGTTCTTGGTAGAGGATAACGTGCGCCACGTCTTGGTGACGCGTGTGCAAAGCCCGGAAGTGGTTGCTCGTTGGAACAACAATGTGCAGGCTTTGGTGGAGGGCATCGGTCATGGCATTCCTGCCAATAACAGTTCTGACCCTCGTCATGGCACGCAAGCCAACACGGAGTATAACTACGGCAGTGGTGGACAGATCTCTTTGTGGCCGGGTAGCTTAGGTTTGGCGGCGACTTTCCGTCCGGAAGTGGTGAAGCGTTTTGGCGAGATTGCCTCCATCGAGTATCGGGCGTTAGGTATTGCTACGGCACTCTCTCCGCAGGTCGATATGGCTACGGATCCCCGTTGGAGCCGTGTGAACGGTACGTTTGGAGAGGATGTTGATTTGGCTACGGATATGGCTCGGGCTTATGTGGATGGTTTTCAAACCTCTTCAGGCGACAAGGAGCTGCGTGATGGCTGGGGCTTCCAGAGCGTGAACGCCATGGTGAAGCACTGGCCGGGCGGTGGCTCAGGCGAGGGTGGACGCGACGCGCACTATGGCTATGGTAAATATGCGGTTTATCCGGGCAAGAACATCGAGATGCAGAAGAAACCTTTCGTAGAGGGCGCTTTCAAGCTCGATGGCGCTACGCAGAAAGCCTCTGCCGTTATGCCTTACTATACAATTTCTGTCGGCATGAATCCGGATGGCGAGGACATCGCTAATAGCTACAACCATCACTTGATCACTGATCAGCTGCGTGGGCAATATGGTTACGACGGCGTGGTATGTACCGACTGGGGCATTACGGGCGATGAGACTGGCGTGGAGACTTTCGCCGGAAAGCCTTGGGGTGCGGAGACACTTTCCGTGGCTGAGCGTCACTATCGCATCTTGCAGGCCGGCGTGGATCAGTTTGGTGGAAATAATGACAAAGGTCCGGTGCTGGAAGCCTATCAGATGGGCGTGAAGGAAATGGGCGAGGAGGCTATGCGTGAGCGTTTTGAGGCTTCTGCCGTACGTCTGTTAACCAATATCTTCCGTACGGGACTCTTCGAGAATCCTTACCTCGATCCGGAGGAGACAGCGAAAACCGTGGGTTGCCCGGAGTTCATGAAAGAGGCATACGAGGCGCAGTTGGCTTCCATCGTGATGCTGAAGAACAAGGGTAACGTGTTGCCCATGGCTGAGAAGAAAAAGGTCTATATTCCTCGTCGTTACTATCCGGCAGTGGTGGGCTTCTTTGGTACGACCAGCGAGGCACACATGGAGGATCCGGTGAACTTGGATCTGGTGCGTAAGTATTTCACGCCGGTGGATAATCCTGATGCGGCTGACTTCGCTTTGGTATTCATGAGCAGTCCGAACAGCGGTGTAGGTTATGACAAGGCCGATCGGGAGAAGGGTGGCAATGGCTACATGCCGATCAGTTTGCAGTATAACGATTACACGGCTACCTATGCCCGAGCTACCAGCTTGGCAGGAGGCGACCCGTTTGAGAACTTCACCAACCGTTCTTACAAGGGCAAGACCGTCAAGACCTTCAACAAGAAGGATATGGAATGCGTGTTAGAGACACGGACAAAGATGGGCAACAAGCCGGTGATTGTTTCTTTGGAGATGGATAAGCCGACAATCTTCTCTGAATTTGAGGGAGTGGCTGACGCCATTTTGGTCAACTTCAACGTGCAGAATCAGGCTGTGCTCGACATCGTAAGCGGAAAGGCTGAACCGTCGGCGCTCCTGCCGTTGCAGATGCCGGCTGACATGCGCACGGTGGAAGAGCAGGCTGAGGATGTGCCGCGCGATATGCGTTGCTACACTGATAGCGAGGGCAACACTTACGACTTCGCCTTTGGCATGAACTGGAAAGGCAAGATTGACGACGAGCGTGTGGCGAAATACAAATGAACTATTTAGGTGAAACAATAGCTTTGGCGGTGGCTGTCTCTTGGACAGTCACCGCTTTAAGTGCGGAGGTGGCCAGTAAGCGTATCGGCTCGTTGCAGCTGAACGTTTTCCGCATGGTGCTCTCATTAGTCATGCTCTCGCTGACACTATGGGCGTTTACGGGCTGTTGCTTCCCGGTTGGTGCCGGAGGTAAAGCCTGGTTTTGGCTCTCCTTATCTGGTTTCGTAGGTTACGTGCTGGGCGATTATTGCCTCTTCAATTCCTATCTGTGGATTGGCGCCCGCTTTGGTCAACTCTTTATGACGCTGGCACCTGTAGCCGCAGCCATTGCGGGTTGGTTTATCCTGGGCGAGCAACTCTCGTTGCAAGCGGTGTTGGGCATGGCAGTGACCTTGACCGGTATAGGCATCTCGGTACTTAATAAAGGGGGACATCATAAACTGACCTTGAAGTTACCTTGGCAGGGTGTGCTCTTTGGCATTGGTGCCGGCATCGGGCAGGGTGTGGGCCTGGTGTTGAGCAAGGTGGGCATGAACTATTATATCTTGCCTGTTAGAGCTACCGAGACGGAGGCGATGCTATTGCCATTTGCCTCTACCTTCATCCGGGCGATTACCGGGGCTGTGGGATTCCTTTGCGTGATGGCGATTCGTCGGCAGTTTCATACGATGCCTGTTGTGATGCGTGATCGAAAGGGAATGGGAGCCATGTTGCTTGCCACGATTACAGGGCCTTTCATAGGTGTCTCGCTCTCCTTGATGGCGGTGCAATATACAGAGGCCGGAATCGCCTCCACGCTGATGGCCCTGACTCCTATCTTCATCATAGCGCCCGCTTATTGGCTGTTCCATCAGCGTGCCTCATGGAAGGAGGTAATCGGAGCGGTGATCAGCGTGATTGGCGTCTCGCTCTTCTTTCTCTGAGCTATTGTTGGAGGATCTGGTAGAGCTTATCCAGCTTCGGGGCGATGATGATCTCCGTGCGGCGGTTCTTCGCCCGACCCTCTACGGACTCATTGTCTGCGATAGGCATGAACTCACCACGGCCGGAGGGCTGAATCTGTAAGGGGCTGACATTGTATTTCTGTGTCAGGATCCGCACTACTGAGGTGGCTCGGATCACGCTCAAATCCCAGTTGTCGCTGAATTGGGCTGTGTGGATCGGCTTGCTGTCCGTGTGCCCCTCGATGGAGATGTCAATGTCTGTTTGCTTGTTGAGCACCTCGGCCAGTTGGGCCAAAGCCTGCTCGCCACGCTTGTCCACCTTGGCACTGCCGGAGGTGAACAGCAGTTTATCTGACATGGCGATGTAGATCTTTCCATTCTTCTCGCTGATGGTTAGCTCCTCGTTGCTGAAACCCAGGAGTGCGTCTTTCACGCTGCCCAGAATCTCCTGTACCCGTCGTTGTTGACTGGCGATCATGTCTTGCAGCTCATTAATCGTCTGCTCCCGTTCCTCCAACTCCTTCATCTTCTCGCCAAGCAAGGCGTTGAGCTTGTCCTGCTCCCCCAGGTTGGAGTTGAGTAGGCTCTTGTAGTTCCTGAGTTCACTGCCCAGATGCGTGGTGTCTTTCAGCAAGGCAGTGAGCCGCTGGCTGAGTTGATCGGAGTTGCTGTAGCAATCCTCCAGTTTTCCTTCCAAAGCAGCCACTTGACTAAGTGCGTCCAATCGGCCACTCTCCGCAATCATGTACTTCTTTTGGCTTACGCAGCCAGTTAGCGCTATCACTGCCATAGCGCTCATTACTATCTTTTTCATATTTACCTGTTTACCGTGATTCTTCGTTTAACATAAATCTGCCACTTCCGCTTGTGCCTCCCGGATCAGATCGGTGGGGGAGAGCTTGACTTGCAAGCCTCGCTGACCAGCACTGACATAGATGTGCTCGAACGTGGGAGCGGTGTTATGCAGGTAGGTGGGGAAATGTTTCTTCATGCCAATGGGAGAGCAGCCACCCCGAATGTAACCGGTCAAGGGAAGTAGCTCCTTCATAGGAATCAACTCACACTTCTTGTTGCCAGAAACCTTAGCCGCTTTCTTCAGATCGACCTCCTCACCGCCGGGAATGACGCAGACGAAATAGCCGCTCTTCTCGCCATGCAATACCAGGGTCTTGAACACTTGGGCGATGTCCTCGCCTAATTGCTCTGCCACATGGGTAGCACTCAAGTCATTCTCGTCCACCTCGTAGGGGACTAATGTATAGGGCACTTTCGCCTTGTCGAGCAGGCGAGCCACATTGGTTTTGTTGATTTTTTCTTTCATGTTGGTTATACTCCTTTCATGGATAATTGAATACGTTTGCGAGCAAGATCCACATGCAACACTCTGACCTCCACATGCTGATGCAGCGAGACTACCGACGAGGGGTCGCTCACATATTGATCAGCCAGCTCAGAGATGTGCACTAAACCATTCTCCTTGATGCCGATATCCACAAAACAGCCGAAATCGGTGATATTGGTTACGATGCCAGGTAATACTTGTCCCTCATGCAAATCTTCAATGCGCTTCACGTTCGGATCGAATGCGAATACCTTGATGGTTTGCCGTGGGTCACGGCCCGGTTTGTCTAACTCCGCCATGATGTCGTTGAGCGTAGGCATGCCTACCTCTGCCGTTTGGTAATGCGCTAAATTCAGTTTCCGTTTCAGCTCCTTCTGCTCGATCAGCTCTTTTACTGTACATCCCAAATCCTTGGCCATGCGCTCTACAATCGGGTAACTCTCAGGATGCACTGCGGAGTTATCCAAGGGATTTTCTCCGTTGGGGATGCGTAGGAAGCCTGCGCTTTGCTCAAAAGCTTTCGCTCCCATGCGAGGTACTTCCATCAACGCTCGGCGAGAGCGGAACGGACCATGTTCCGTTCGATAGTTGACAATATTCTGTGCTAAGGTTGGACCCAATCCGGAAACGTAGGTCAGCAGGTGCTTGCTGGCGGTGTTCACGTTTACGCCAACTAAGTTGACGCACAGCTCCACGGTTTGGTCAAGACTCTTCTTCAGTGCGGTCTGATCTATGTCATGTTGATACTGTCCGACACCGATGCTCTTCGGGTCGATCTTGACCAGCTCCGCCAATGGATCCATCAGACGACGGCCAATGCTGACCGCTCCCCGCACGGTTACGTCATAATCCGGAAACTCCTCTCGGGCGATCTTGGAGGCGGAATAGATCGAGGCGCCATTTTCACTCACCACGAATACCTGCACCTTCCGATCGAAACGGATAGAGGTGATGAATTGCTCCGTCTCCCGGCTGGCCGTGCCGTTGCCGATAGCTATCGCCTCGATGTCGTAAGTGGCCACGAACTGTGCCACTTTGGCCGCTGCCCGACCCTGTTGGTTCTGCGGGGCATGCGGGAAGATCGCCTCATAATGCAACAGCGTCCCCTGTGCGTCTAAGCAAACCACCTTGCAGCCGGTGCGGAATCCCGGGTCAATACCTAACACTCGCTTTTGTCCCAAAGGAGGAGCGAGCAACAGCTGCCTGAGGTTGGCCGAAAAGACCCGTATTGCCTCCGCATCCGCTTTCGCCTTGCTCTGGTTGGCAAACTCCGTCTCGATAGCCGGTTTGAGTAGTCGCTTGAAAGCGTCCTCCACAGCCATAGTCACCTGCTGTGCATCCTCGCCATGCCCCTTGATAAAACGTCGGTGCAATCGAGAGAGGCAACCCTCGTTATCCGGTGAGATACTTACGCGCAGGATTCCTTCAGTTTCGCCTCGTCGCAGGGCCAACAACCGATGCGAAGAGCAGCGATTCAACGGCTCATGAAAAGCGAAGTAATCCTTGTATTTAACACCCTCTTCCTCCTTGCCTTTTACCACTTTAGCGGTTAGCTGAGCCGTAAGCTGGAAGGATTTGCGCACGATGTTGCGGGCTTGCTCATGCTCGTTGATCCATTCGGCGATGATGTCTCTGGCACCTTGCAAAGCCTCCTCAATACTTTTCACCTCACCCTGTACAAACTTCTTTGCGCTTTTATCGGGCGATTCACCCGTTTGCAGCATCAATCGCTTTGCTAACGGCTCCAATCCGCGGCGTCGAGCAATCTCCGCTCGGGTCACTCGCTTAGGCTTGTAGGGCAGATAAAGATCCTCCACCTCGGTTGCGTCCCACGAGTCAGTGATGCGTTGCCGCAGTTCGGGTGTCAGCTTTCCCTGCTCCTCGATGGCGTTCAGGATCGTTTGTTTGCGTTTATCCAGTTCATTCAGTTTGTCCCATAGGCCACTGATCGCCCCTATCTGCAGCTCGTCCAATCCGCCCGTGCGTTCTTTGCGATAGCGACTGATGAAAGGGATGGTGGCACCCTCTTCTAAGAGTTGGATAGTCTGTTCGACCTGCTGTCCCGTGATGCCGGTGAGTTGGGCAATCAAGGTATAAATCTTTTTATTCATGTCTGACTTTGCGTTATCATTTCAAAGCGGAATCACCTCGTCGGCCAGTTCCGCTAACTCTGTTGATTGGTGTGACACCAAGAGTACTAAGGAGCGGTCGGCCCGATTCCGGTCGCGAAGATAAGGAATTACCGCTTTTCGCAGTGTCTCATCCCATCCTTTAAATGGCTCATCCAGCAAAAGGAGTGGGGCGGGGTAGGCAAGCGCACGGGCCAGTGCCACCCGTTGCTGCTGCCCATAGCTGAGTGTGGAGGGGCGTTGCTTAGCCTGCTCAGCAAGTTGCAGTTGGGCAAGGATCTCCAAGGCAATCGCCTCTGCCTCCGGACGGGCAAAGCGAGAGGCAAGCGGCAGTAATACATTCTCTAAAGCAGTTAACTGAGGTAGCAACAGTGGGTATTCAAACATCTGTGATACGGCCTCGGGGCGAGGGGTGATCGTGCCCTCAGTAGGCTGCAAGGCTCCACTGATCAGTTGGAGCAACGTCGTCTTTCCTCTACCGGAGGGGGCACTGATACCGTAGGTCTTGCCTGACTTAAACTGATAGCTAAAGCGATGGATAGCATACCGATAGCTTACCTGTTCCAACCGGAGAGCTGGTAGTGGGGCATAAGCGACCGGTTGTGAGGAGGCAGCGAAGCGCATAGCCGGTTGTAGGCGAGCCAGTCGGCGCAAGCCTTTGTCGGTAAGGAAACTGACGCTAATGGCTACCCCCGTCCAAGCTAATAGCGCAGGTACATCCAAAAAGTTCTGCGCTTGCTTCATGGCACTACCAATGCCCGAGGCGCATTGAGCCAACGCCTCGCCCATGATGATGGCTCGCCAGCCAAATCCCGCCGCTGAGATCAGTCCGCTGAATAGGAAAGGATGTAGCTGCGGATAGTAGAGTTGTGTCAGGCGGTTGTAGGGTGACACTTGAAACTGATGGGTCATTCGGCTCAGGTCAGATCGAAGTGATTGCAGCCCTTTGGTCAGGTTTTCGGTCAGCAAGGGATAAAGCGTCAGAAATGCGATCAGTAGAGGTAGTTGCTCTGGATCAAGGAAGATCAAGGCTAAGAGGATGAAGGAGATGACCGGCACGGAGCGGAGCAGCGTCAGCCAGGGACGGAAAAGTTGTTCCATCCAGCGGCTACGAGCCAGCAACAGGGCGGTCAGTGCGGCACAAAGCATGGCACAGAGCAACCCGGCGATGCCTCGCCCGACGGTGGTCGCTACCGCCTGGTAGAAAGAGGCGGTGCAGCACAGTTCCACCAATGCTTGAAACAGCCGGGGAAGGGGGGGAATTAGCTCCGGCAGGTCGGCTGATAAGGCAACCACCTGCCACCCAGCCAGGAGCAGCCCAATGGAGAGCAGTGTGGGCAATAGGCGGCGGAGATTCATGGTGCGGGGCAGATAAACCCGGAATCGGGCAGTTTACCACCAAGCGCACGAGGTTCGTACGTATAGATCAGCTGGAGGAAAGCCTCGATCGAAGATGCCACCGCTGTCGCCTCCCGGAAGTCGATGCGGCAGCGACGCACACTCTCCGTGGTCAAGGCTCCGGGTGCGAACAGCTGTTTCTCCTCCAAACGCTGGATGGCTCGTTCTGGGGAAGCGTTGGTTTCAGCACAACTCCGGCGCAAGGCCTCGCAGAGCTCCTTTCGATATGCTTCCGCTTTGGGAGTGCAGACAATGGCTGTCTGGGCGAACCCGACACTGTCTTGCGGAGAAAGGCGGTTCAAATCTGCCGTGATGTGCAGGCTGCTGTCTTTGCGTAAGACAAGGCTCAGGAAGGGTTCACCCAGGACGGCCCGATTCACCCTGCCGGCCAATAATCCTTCCGCCACTTCATGAGCGGTACGCAAGGTATAGTTCAACGGATAATCTAACTTCTGCTGTTGCAGGTAATGACGGGCTAAAATATCGGGGGTCGTGCCACTCCCAAAAAGATGTAGGGGTGTGTTAGCAGGAATAGATTGCCGCTCCACTATATACAATGTACCCCAGATAGGACAGCCTAACAGCTGCAGGGCTACTCCCTTCGAGTAGAGGTTGGCGGCACTGATCATGGGTAGCATCGCCACGTCTGCCTCTCCTTTGATCAATGCCGCTTGCACCCGATCTGGCGAGTCGAACACCTGCACGAAAACGGCTTGCCCGCCAATCTGTGGTGGATTGACTAACCAGTCAGAGATAGCAATTACAGAGGGACCACGTAACAATGCCACTTGAAGAGGGGTAGAATCATTGGTAGAGACGTAGCGCGCTACGTCTCTACATCCTAAAATGCTCACCATGATCAGTAGAATCAGCAGATACAGCCTATTTATCCAATAATTCCTCATTCCTCACTCCAAAATCCTCATTTATAATTTCGGTAACGTCCACGGAGCCCGATAGTAAGCCTTGGCCAAAGCGGTAGCCTCCTCATCGCCGATGAAACAATGGTTGGTGTCATCCCAGCGCACCTCACGTTGCACACGGCAGGAGATGTTCGCCAAATGCGCCATCTTAGCCACCCGGGCACCGATCGCTACGTCGGCATGAGGCAACTCACGGCTCTTGATGCAGCTGAGGAAGTTGCCCACATGGTTGTAGAGTCCTTTGCCCTCACCCTTCTTGAAAGGTACCGCCTCCATACGAGGTGCGTTATTCGCCACCTCCGGGATTACCTCCCAACCGGCTCGGTCGAGCACCATCGTGCCCTTCTCTCCGAAGAAAGCCAACCCCTCCTTGCGGTTGTAGAGGCCGTGGTTGATGCCACAAGCATGGTCCCAAATGATGTTGAAATCTTTATAGGCATAGGTAGCCATCAAGGTATCGGGTGTCTCCATGGCATCATCGGGGTAGGCCAATTTGCCGCCTCCCGTACAAACACGAGTAGGCAGGTCTGCCCCCATGCCCTCCAAGGCGTAATCCAACAGGTGCACGCCCCAATCCGACATCAAGCCTCCGGCATAGTCCCAGAAGAAACGGAAATTATAGTGGAAACGGTAAGGGTTGAATGGACGCTTCGGAGCCGGGCCTAACCACATGTCGTAATCCACACCTGCGGGTGGCTCTGAATCAGGCTTGACCGGCAGGGTCGGTTTACCATCTTGATATGCCCAGACCTTCACCGTACGGATGCGTCCGATGTGGCCAGCGCGGAGATAAGCCGCTGCCTCGTCCCAATGCGGATCACTGCGTTGCCATTGCCCCACCTGCACGATGCGGTTATACTTCCGGGCAGCTTTCACCATCAGGTCACACTCCTCGATGGTGTTGGCGAGGGGCTTCTCCACATAGACATCCTTTCCTGCTTGGCAAGCGTGGATGGTCGGGAGGCAATGCCAGTGATCCGGTGTGCCCACGATCACCACATCGACATCCTTGTTGTCGATCACTCGCCGCCAATCTTTATACAAGTTGGGTACCCGTTTGCCACTTTTCTTCTCCACGTCGGCAGCCCGTTTGTTGAGCCACTCATCGTCTACGTCGCAAAGCGCAACGCACTCTACCTCTGGATAGTCCAAGAAGGTACTGAGGTCGGCATAACCCATGCTGCGACACCCGATCAGAGCCACTTTCACTTTATTGCTGGGAGCGGTTTGTCCATAGAGGGAATTATAAGAGCCAATCAGCGGGGCAGCACTCAAGCCGCCTACGATCAGTCCTGTTTTTTGCATAAATGCACGTCTATTCATGATATTACCTATTTTTGATTCAACTTACCCCGCGAACTTACGAACATTTACTGAAACTCCCAAGTACCTCTAAGGTTTCTCTAATCGTTCTCTACTATTTCTCTAATCATTCTCTAATCCAGGATTAGAGGAAGATTAGAGTTACTTTAGCGTTACATTAGCCTTACCTTAGAGCTACCTTAGGGGAACTGCTACACTGGAAGAGTTGTTTCACCTATCAACCAGATCAGGAGCGGTGAGTAATCTTTGAGGAGGATCCGCAACTGTTTCAACGCTTGCTGGATGCGATAATCGACAGTTTTGGATGAGACTTGCAGCAACTCGGCGATCTCTTTATAGCTTTTGTTACTGAAACGGTGCAGCATAAATGCCTCCCGGTAGGTGTCGGGCAGCGAACGAAGAGCTTCTTGTATGTGCCGCTGTAACTCATTGAATTGGAAGGGGTCTTCCTTATTCAGCATTTCTTCAACAGCCTTCAGGTATCTGCTTTCCGCTTTCAAGCGTGCTTGGTTTTGCAACAGCAGGTTGACACAGCGATGATAGATCATCGACAATAAATAGCCACTCAATGAACTCTCAATGGTCACCTCTTCCCGATGTTCCCAAAGCCAAAGCAAAGAATCTTGGGCAATTTCCTTTGCCTCCTCCAACTGGACGAAACGGTTACCATAAGCACATAAAGAGGGATAGTAGCGTTCAAACAAGAGCCGATACATTTTCCTATCTCCCTCCCGAATGGCTTGGAGCATTTGGCTTTCTTGGTTTTTATGTTCATTTTTGTGTGTCATAACAGAGGCAAATGTACACATTTTTTAGTCATTCCAATCTTTGCAATAGAATTGTAACAATATCTTCGCAAAAAATCGTTTCTGGAAATTGAAAAAAGTGTGACTTTTGTTTAGGAATTGAAGCGAGTTCGTTTGTCTTATCGATAAAGACCGACTTTTTGCATGTTTGCTTCGGTTAATGCAACTCGTAATTATGGATAGAATACAACAACCTATCGAAGAACAGTTGCTCATTCGCTACTGCGCTGGTCAAGCTACTGAGCAGGAATGTGCACTGATAGAAGCCTGGGTGGCTCAGTCTGTTGAGCATGAGCAACTCTTGAGGCAGCTCATGTCGCTCTCTTGGCATGCGGATCTACTACGTGTTGTACCACAACTCGATACGGAGAAGGCTTGGCAACAGGTTTACCGGAAGTTGCAAGGGAAGACTATCAGTTTGCCTCGTCGACTATGGATGAAATTCCAGTTGGTTGCGGCCATCTTGATTTTTCCTTTGATGATGACCTTCGGTGTTCTTTATTATGATGCTGTGCAACCTGCCGAAGAGAGCGTTTGTTTAGTGGAGATACGCACGAATCCTGGTATGACTACCCAGTTTGAGCTGCCAGATGGCTCTAAAGTACATTTGAATTCAGAATCCGTGTTGCGCTATCCCGCCACTTTTGCTAAGGCCGGCCGTCGAGTGGAGCTAGAAGGAGAGGCCTATTTTGACGTGAAGAAAGAACCAGAGCGTCCTTTTGTGGTGAAGACACCCCATAAAACGCAAGTAGAGGTGTCAGGCACCACTTTCAATTTGGAAGCTTATGAATCACAACCGGAAATACATGCCACATTGCTCACCGGGAAAATCAGTTTCGTTTTTACGCAAGGAGCAACGAGGCATGCTTTGAAATTGAATCCAGGTCATAAACTAATCTATGATGTGGCAACATCTGGTACACGCATATCTGTTACAAATGGACAGGCAGAGGCGGCATGGAAGGATGGAAAAATCATCTTTGATGCCACCCCGTTACCCGAGGCATTGCGTATGTTAGAGAAACGTTTTCATGTACGTTTAAATCTTCGCAATCCTCGCTTATGGAAAGAAGCCTTTACAGGTACATTCACCACGCAACGGCTGGAACGTATCTTAGAGGTGTTTGAACTCTCCTCGGGCATCCGTTGGCGTTACGTAAGTAATCCCAATAAAGCAGAGGAGAAAACAACGATAGAAATTTATTAAATCAATAATCATTATGAAAAACAGACCTCCGTAAATAAGGAAAACATCCAACCGAGCTGTTGGCGCATCCCGGTTGGATGAAATGAATGTAATGGGAAATGCTTGTTTGGCGACAAGCCTTCCTTCATTTTTTAAGTTTAATCAAAAACATAGCAAAAGTATGGCAAATATTCTTATTCCCCAACAGAATTGGGCAATAAAGGCGTTACGACTGCCTGAACAAGTCGTGCGACAAATTCCAAGAGGTATGAAATTGAGTATGTTGGCATTGTTCTGCTCCGCAGGCATTGCTTGGTCTGCAGAAAGTTATGCGCAAGAGGCCAAAGTGAGCTTGAATGCGAATAATGAGACCGTTGAAAACGTGTTGAGGAAGATTGAGAATCAATCAGAGTTTTCATTCTTTTATAATGTGCGCCATGTTGATCTGAATCGGAGAGTATCCGTAGTGGTAAAAGATAGCGATGTGTTTAATGTGTTGGATAAGCTATTCTCTGAAACAGATGTCAGTTATAAAGTGTTGGATAAAAAGATTATCTTGACTAAAACTGAAGTAAATGTAGCGCAGCAAAACAATCGTACGATTACGGGTACAGTAGTTGATAAGAACGGTGATCCTATCATTGGTGCCAATGTGGTGGTGAAAGGCACTACGCAAGGTACGATTACGGATATGGATGGCCATTATTCTATTGCAATACCCGACGGTGCGATCTTGAAGATTTCGTACATTGGCTATCATGTGCAAGAGATAACGGTGGGAGCGCAGCGTAAAATTGATGTACAGCTGATTGAGGATAGCCAAAATTTGGATGAGGTCGTTGTCGTAGGTTATGGCACGCAGAAAAAAGTAAATATGACGGGTGCTGTTGCTTCTGTTAAGGTTGATGCGTTAGGAGATCGTCCTATTACGAACGCAACGGATGCATTGGCTGGTTTGGCAGCAGGTCTTTCCGTGACCAATAGTGGAGGTAACACTCCTGGATTTGAGGCGCAGACGATTCGAATTCGAGGTCAGGGTACTTTGAACGATTCTAGTCCGTTGGTAGTCATTGATGGTATGACAGGCAATAATATTAGCGATATCAATCCTCAGGATATTGAAAGCATATCGATCTTGAAGGATGCTGCTTCGTCGGCTATTTATGGTTCTCGTGCGGCCAATGGTGTGATTTTGATTACCACAAAGAAAGGATCGGAGGGCTCTTCTCGCATTACGTATAGTGGTAACGTGTCTTTCGAGAAGATCGCTAATCGTTTGAATTTAGTGACGGATTATGCTGACTACATGGAGATCCAGAATTCAGGTCTTGTGGTGAATGGGCAGGCTCCTCGTTTCTCGCAGGGAAAGATTGACGAGTGGCGTAATGATGCGGGAAAGAATCCGACAGTCTATCCTAATACCGATTGGCAGGATCATATCTATCGTAGTCCATCCGTAGTGCAGAACCATAATGTTTCTGCTATCGGAGGATCAAAGACGGTGCGTTATAATATGTCCTTCGGTTATATTAATAATCCGGGTATGATTTATAATACAAATTATCGTCGCTATCAGTTGCGTAGTAATATTGAGGCCGATATTAAACCTTGGTTGAAGGTCGGAACCAATATTTATGGATTTGTTGATACAAATAACCCTTCAGCTGACAATGCGGCAGCGGGTGGTGATGTGATTTTTGGTTATGGTGCTTTCAACACCGTTCCTGGCATGACTTTGTATGATCCGGAAACAGGGCTCTATGGTGGAATCCAGAATCCAGAAGAGGTGAACGTCAGCAATGCCAATCCATATCGTCGTATGTGGTTTTATAAGAGCGAGTTCCCCATCCGTACACGTCGTGCTGTAGCAAAAGTATATGGACAACTCAAGCCTATCAAGGGGCTGACTATCGATGCTTCCTATTCCTATAATTATTGGAACCGGAATATTGAGCATCATCTCTGTGATCGCAATTTGTATCGTTTTACTATGGATGGTCCTGTCTTGTTGCGTGAGGGTGTAGTGCGTACCTATATCCGTAAGTATAATTATCGTAATACGTTCCGCACGTCAGACATAACAGCTCGTTATGATTTCCAGTGGGATAAACTGGATGCATCGGCCATGATCGGTGCCAGCCAAGAGTATAATAAATATGAATACGAGTATTTCCGCAGATATGATTTGGCTGATGATTCACTAACCGGCATGGATGCTGGAGCCACGTTAGGCCCGGAAGGAGGTTATTATACGGAGTGGGCTATGCGTTCCTATTTTGGACGTATCAATTTGGCTTGGGATGACAAGTATCTGTTGGAATTCAATCTTCGTTCAGATGGCTCTTCTAAGTTTGCTCCAGATCAACGCTGGGGTTGGTTCCCTTCTCTCTCTGCGGGTTGGCGTATCTCACAAGAGAAATTCATGGAGGATTATCAGGATTGGTTGAGCCAGCTGAAACTTCGCGCCTCCTATGGATCATTGGGTAACAATGCCACCACAAGCTACTATATGTATCAATCTCTGTTCTCTCCCGTGAATCATGTGCTGAACAACACGGCCACAAGTGGTATGGCGCAGACCGCACTTTCTAACGCAAATCTGACGTGGGAGACGACCTATATGACGAATATCGGTATTGATTTTGGCTTTTTGAATAGTCGTCTGAGTGGATCTATGGAGTGGTTCAATAAAGATACGAAAGGTATCTTGATCTCTTTGCCTGTTCCTTTGGAGCATGGTACTGCTACGGTGCCTAATCAGAATGCAGGAGAGGTCAATAATAGAGGTATTGATTTCGAGTTGAATTGGAATGATAGGATTGGTAAGGTCAATTATTCTGTGGGATTGAATTTTGGTTTTGTGAATAATAAGGTGACCAAATTCCAAGGAGATGTCTCCTCTATCAATGGCGTGTATAAGATCCAGGAAGGAAAACCTATCAACCAACTTTATCTGTTGCAAGTGGATCGGATCGTGCGTGACGAGCAAGACATGGCCTATGTGCAGTCGTTGGTGGATCAGAATCCCGATTATTTTGCGACCTATCAACGTCCTGAGTTGGGCGATTTCTTGTTCAAGGACTCTAACAATGATGGAAAACTCGATGCGGATGACCGTGTGGAGATTGGACATGGAAATATGCCTCGCTTCACCTATGGAGCTAACTTAGGCTTATCTTGGAATGGTTTTGATTTGAGTATGCTGTTGCAAGGAGTGGGTAATTATCAGGTGTACTACAATAACCAGGCTTTCCGTTTTGTGACAGTCTTGGGTCAGTCGTTGATCAAAGATATCACGGATAATGCATGGACTCCGGAGAATCCATACAACTCGAAATATCCAATCTTGCGTAATAATGCGAATAGTAAAAACCAGGTGGCGAGTGATGCCTTTGTGCATAATGCAGCCTATTTGCGTTGCAAGAACTTGCAGTTGGGATATACGGTGCCGAAGAGAATCTCTCAGAAATTCTTTGTGGAGAATCTGAAGGTGTACACCAGTATTGATAACCTATTTACAATCACCAGTTTCCCGGGATTGGATCCAGAGATTGCTGCTAATGTTGGCTATCCATCCATCCGTCAGTATTCTGTGGGTATTAATGTTTCATTCTAAAATCAACGAACAATGAAAAGTAAAAATATAGTTTCTATTCTGTTAGGGTCAGCTCTCTTGCTTACGGCTTGTGAGAGTTTGGACTACGTACCTTCTACACAGATGTCGAGTGAGACTTTTTGGAAGACGGAAAATCATGCTCGTCAGGCGGCTGTGGGTCTTTATGCCGCCATGCGTGAGCCCTGGTGCTTTGGTATGGAGTTTACGTTTGAGATGTGTACAGACTTGGCGGATGGTGTGAGTCCTTGGTCTGATGTCTCTCGTGGAACCGCTTTTGCATCGAATAGTGAAGGTGTGCAGAATCATTGGCAGTATCTGTATGAGTTAGTTCATCGTTGTAATACGGTGATTCGTAATGTGGCCACCATGGAGATCAGTCAGGAAACCATTGAGAGGGTCACTGGTGAGGCGAAGTTTTTGCGTGCGATGGCCTATTTCCGTCTGATGACGTTATGGGGAGGCGTGCCCTATTATGATGAGACTTGTGATATTAACAAGGAGTTTGCCAACGTGACCAGTCCGCGCAGCAGTGAGGAGGAGATTCGTCAACATGTCTTGGCGGATTTGGGAGAGGCGATTCAGAAGCTGCCGGTTGCGTGGGAAAGTACGGACCTGGGTCGAGTGACGAAAGGTGCGGCCTATGCTTTGAGAGGCAAGGTTTATTTGTATAACAAGGAGTGGACGAAAGCCATTTCCGATTTTGAGGAGGTAGTCTATAATAAAACGAATAACTACGGCTACACTTTGCATGACAACTATGAGGATCTGTTCCGTCTGTATAATGGAAAACATAGCAACGAGATGATCTTCTCCATCCAATCCATCGACGGCAATGTGGCAGGGTACGCACTGAATATTGTCGATTATTATGGTAATAAGTCCACCATGCGTTTGATCGCAAGTAACTTGATTGTGCCTTCTACGACATTGGCAGATTTGTATGAGAATCCGGATGGCTCTAAGTTTGATTGGACTACGATGTATCCAGAGTTTAATAATGGTGATTCTCAATATAGACGAAAAGTGTTGAGTGTGGCAATAGATCAGGGTAGTACCTGCATCACGGATCTGTTGGATTGCGATACGACCAAAGTGTTGGATGCGTATCGTAAGCGCGATCCTCGGTTGAATTGGAATATCATTACTCCTTATACGCACTATTTGGGGACGGATGCGGGATCTGTTCCGATGGACAAACAGTTTGTCTTGGCCGATCCAACGAAAGGTGGATCTCCCATGGAGGCGCAGGCTTTTATTCGTAATTCTGAGGGCTGGAATTCCTATTTCTGGCGTAAATGGATTCCGACTGGCAATCTGGATGGTTATTGGGGTGAGTACAGCCGTACACCTTATGAGTTTCCGCTGATCCGTCTGGGTGATGTGCTCTTGATGTTGGCAGAGGCCTACAATGAGAATGGAGATCTGGATAAGGCTGTGGCAGAGGTGAATAAGATTCGTGCCCGCGTGGGGATGCCAGGTATCAACAGTGGTGCGGCATGGATGAAGGTTTCCAACAAGGATGAGATGACACAACGCATTCGAGATGAGCGCGGACGTGAGCTGGCTGGAGAAGGACAACGTTATTTCGACTTGCGTCGTTGGGGCATCTTGCAATCCACTGTCAAGAATGCGACTGATATTTTTGGTGAGTTGATGTACGAGCGGAGTTATCAGCCGAGGCATGAGATATGGCCGATTCCGCTGGTCGAGATGGATCGAAATACGAATCTGGATCAAAATACCGGCTGGTAGTGCTTTTT
>JALFJR010000107.1 GCA_022775005.1 Parabacteroides sp. | reverse complement strand
GGTGTTTTTCGCCTCGTTGATGTAGCCGTTGCTGTTGCTGAAGGAGGCCATCGTCATCGAGTTGACCGAGAATTTCTTGTTCTTCAGCGGAGAGTTGAAGATCACCCGGGCGTTGGCGCTGTAGTTGCCGTTCACGTTCTTATAGGTCGTGTTCTTCACACCGGTTTGCGCGTCGTAGGCGGTATAGCTGACGATGTCGTTCACCACGTAGTTGCCGTTGGCCATCACCATCAACGCCCGTTGCTGCTCCGGCTTGAATTGCTGGAAGCGGATCATGAGGTTGTTGGTGTAGGTCGGTTTCAAGTCCGGATTACCGATCTTGATGTTGGTCGGGTCGGAGATGTCGGCCACCGGCTGCAGCTGCGTCATGCTCGGCTGCGAGGTGCGGCCATTGTAGATCACACGCAGGTTGGTGCGCTTGTCGAACATGTAGTTGAACTGCGCCATCGGGGAGACATTGAACACCTTGCGCGACAGGCTGAACAGCGTCGTGTCGCCCACGAAGTTCTCGCTCTTCGAGTAGGAGGGATCGAAGTTCACACCGATGGTGTAGTTGTACTTCGCCCGTTGCGCCTTGAAGCTCAAGCTGGCACGCTGGCTGATGAAGTTGTTGCGTGTGCTCTTGCTGTAGGCCGAATCCAATACATTATAAATACCTGCCTCGTCTTGGCTATAGACATACTTCAAGGCCTCCTGCTTGTTCTGGCTGAAGCTGTAAGTAGCCTGGATGAAGTTGTTGTGGCCAATCGGCTCCACCCACGACAGGTAGAGGCGGTAGTTGAAGCCGTTGTTCTCGTAGCGTGATTGCTGGTCGATCACCTGGTTGCGCAAGGCATCCGTTTGGTTGAAATATTCCAGGTCGGAACGGTTCTGGCCATCGCTCTCCGAGTGGCTGTTACCGCCTGAAACCGAGGCACTGAACACACGGCCTTTGCTGTTGAGCTTGCGGCTGAACTCCAAGGTGGCATTCAGTCGATAGCCATCGTTCTCCGTGTAGTTGCTCGTGCGGTTGGTGTTGACCGAGTCGCGGGCATTGTCGAGCGTGGTTGCGTCGGTGAAGCTATTGCTCATGCTGTGGCTCAGGTTGAAGCTGGGTCGGAACAGGATCTGCGTCAACGTGTCGGGCTTCCACTCCATGCGGAAATCGACACCCAAGTTGTCGTTCTTCGTGCGGCTGTTGGCCTGCGTGTTCTCGTAGGAGGTGCTGTCGCCCGGCAGGAAGTTCTGCTTCTCGCTCTTGCTGAGCGCCTCATTGTCGGAGTGCGAGTAGCGGGTGTTGCCGCCCAAGGTGAACTTCTTGGTGAACTCCTTGCTGAAGTTCAAGCCGGCGTTGCCCGACGAGGTGATACCACTACCTGCGCCGAAGCCGCCCATGAAACGGCCGCCGCCGCCCATGCCGGAGAACATCGTCGAGGCCATGTCGGAGAATCCCATGTTGTTGGTGTTGTTCGCGCCCCCCATGAAAGTCACCTGGTCGTTGTTGATGAAGCGGTTCACCATGGCATTCGCCTCGTAGCGATCCTCCGTGCCATAGCCGGCGTAAGCGTTACCAAACCAGCCCTGCTTCATGCCCGGTTTCACGGTGAGGTTGATCACCGTCTCCTCCTCGCCATCGTCGAAGCCGGTCATCATCGCCATGTCGCTCTTCTTGTCGAGCACCTGCAGCTTGTCGATCATCTGGGCGGGCAGGTTCTTCGAGGCCACCTTCGGATCGTCGGAGAAGAACTCCTTGCCGTCCACCATCACCTTTTTCACATCTTTGCCATTCACTGTGATTTTTCCTTCGCTATCCACCTCTACGCCGGGCATCTTCTTCAAGAGGTCTTCCAAGACGGATCCCTCCGTCACCTTGTAGGAGTCGGCGTTATACTCGATCGTGTCGTTGCGCACGCTTACCTCCGGTGCCTTGCCGACCACCACGGCCTCGCCCAATTCAATAGAGCCATCGTTCAGCTCCAGTTTGCCCACATTCACCGGGTTCTTCTTCCCGCTGACCTGCAGCGGTTGATACAGCGGGTCAAAACCTACGAAAGTGACGTGCAGCAAGTAGTTTCCCTTCTTGACATTCTTGAGGGAGAACGATCCGTTCTTCGAACTAACCACACCACGCACCATGGAGCTATCCGTCACGCTCAGCAACCGGATAGTGGCCTGCTCAATCGGCGTGTTAGAGCCCTGCTCCACGATGGTTCCCCTGATCTCAACCCCTGATTGCTGGGCAAAGACAGCTGGCGAGAAGACCGCCAGACATAACCATAAAAGCCATTTACCTAATCTCATAATTTTGATTCATTAATAGTTTATTTTTCCATATTTTTGCAGGGATAGACGGCTGCCGTAGGGAATAGTTTAATTCAACCGCCTAAGTTTTACTTTTATTAACAGCTGATTTTTTTTTCGAAGCGTTGTCCTTGGAATTTGATCGGCGGCTGGTCATGGTTTTGTACACAGCTGTTATACAGCAAGAAAAGCGGGAGTATCGCAAGCCTATTTCTTTGCGATACACCCGCTATCTGTATGGGAGAAACTTATTTCACGAACTGGAAGGTGCAGTCACGAAGGGTGGGATGTTTGTCACCGCTCTCCAACTTCCAAATGCGTTTGAATTCAAAGCCCTCGAAAGAATCCTGCTTTTTCATCTCGTCCTCAGAGAGCATCTCGCATTTCCAGTCTTTGCCTGAGTCTTTCAGCGCATACATGGACTCGTGGTTGAAGGTCGCACCTCCATGAGTTCCCATGCCGGCGTTTCCTTTGTTCACCGTTCCCCAGTTGACGGTGTTCTCGCATTTTGCGTAGTTATCCACCAATCCGACAATGCCACCGGGATCGGACATGAGCTCTTTCTTGTCGTTGTTCACCGTGCCCGCATTGTAGCAATCCATGATTTTCGTGCGATCATAGTCGTGGGCGCAACCCTCTTCCATATAACCAACGATACCGCCCATACGGGTCTCCCCGTTCTCGGCTGTCAATGTGCCATAGTTGCAACATTCAAGGACGAAGGCCCAGTTGTCGCAGTTGGAGGTAGCTGCGCCAGTCGGATCCTCACCCAAGACGCCTGCGATACCACCGACACCATGATAAGGCCCTTTATTGATTACCTCTCCATGGTTGGCGCAGCCTTTGAGGGTGGTGTGCGAACCAGCCATCCCGGCAATTCCTCCGATACCTGATTGATCGCTCTCGTCGCCGCTGGTGTTTATGCCGGTGATTTTGCCATAGTTGCCGCAGTGGATTATTTCCTTGTCCCCATTTCCCTCGATAAGTCCGAATACACCGCCGATGTAGCGTTTTCCTTCGACACTACCTGTGTTGGCACAATAGCTTGCCACTTTGTTGTCTTCGCTGTCAGGGAAGTAGCTGAAATGACCAATAACGCCTCCTATTGTGTCAGCCTGGGGAAGATTTTCGTAATTGATCAGGTTGTCCACGTTGCAGTCTTTTGCTCTGGCAGCGATACCTCCTATCACCGTTGTCTGGCCGCTCTGAGATTCTGCGTTTTCCGATGATGGGCGGTTGACTGCATGGGAAATAGTGGATTTCAGGGCCTCGCCGACCAAGCCGCCTCTACTCTTTCCATATACGGTGGCTTTTGCGCAGACGTATTTGAGCGTGCAGCTCTCCATATAGCCAATGATGCCTCCGACGGTTTCCGAGCTGCCATTGGTAAAGCCAACGGTTGCGGTTACATGAGGCAGATAGGAGGATTCATCGGCGATCGTACCGTAGCTCCATGGGTTTGTATTCCCCCAGAAACTCTCCTCTCCTTGCATAATGCCATTGATCAGTGTGCCGGCTATGCCACCCACGTAGGAGGCGCCGGTCACCTTAACATCCCCATCCGTTTCGATGTTGTCCAGGTGAATCGTGCCGAAGTTTTTCAACAGGCCTGCTATTCCACCCACATAACTACCTTTACCGTTTATGCCAAAATACATCTGATTTTTTTCCGTCAAGCTCAAATTCCCGTCTAAGTAACCAAAGAAACCACCCACATAGGAGCTGCCTTTGATCGTAGCTGCTCCTCCTCCGACTTTCGCAGCCATGCAGGATTCCAAGGAGATCGCTCCCTCCGCACGTCCTACCAAACCACCGACATAGGAGTAGTGACCCTCCAAGAGCGAGGAGAAGATACAAGAGGTGAAAGTAGTGGCTTTGTCATCGGTGTTGTAACCGATCAGGCCTCCGGCATAATCCTCCTGTGCGTAAACCGGGCAGTTCACCTTGATCTGGCTGAAAGAGCTGGCGGTTTGGCCATCGCCAGAGTGGTAGCCGATCAAGCCTCCTGCGTAGTCTCCCTCAGACTTCACGATGCGTACATCGCTGTCTTCGTCGGTGACGGTATAATTGAGTGTTACGGCATTCATGTCACAGGCTGTTTTTTGGGCTTTGCCAATCAAATCGCCAGCCTGCGAATGGTGCGCATAGGCATAGAAGTCATCTGATGCGCTGATGTCAGTGAAATTGAGTGTGGAGTTTTCCGCTTGTTCGATCAATCCTCCGACAGCTTGGTTTCCCTCTATTTTGGTCGTAAATTCGCATCCGGTCAGGGTGATGTTCGCCCCATTGACCGTTCCGATCAAGCCGCCAATGCCATTGCCTTTCGCATCGATGCTACCCGACACTTTGATGTTCGTGAGGGAGATATTGCCCGAAGCGGAGCCTGCCAAAAGACCACAGTTGTTCACCACTTTTCGTAGATCTGCCCCTTTGATCGTGAGGTCGGTGATGGTTGCGTTGTCTAACAATTGACTGAACAGACCTATTCCGGAATCTTTATCGGCGTCTTCCGCCCCGATGTAACGAAGATCTGTCAAGGCGTGGCTTCCGCCGTCGTAATGTCCCGCAAAGGGATAGGAGGCTCCGTAGCCTCTTCCATCGACCTCGCCATCATTTGGCACCTCGAAGTTGCTTAACTGCTTGAAATAGATGCCGGCGGCATAGGTGGAGTCTTTCATCAGTTCAGTTCGTAAAGTCTTGAAGTTTTTTGCGTTGCGAATCTGATAGGGTTCGCTCTCCGTGCCCTTTCCGCTCAGTTTGTCATATTTGATGCCCTCTTTGAGCAGCAGCAGTAGCATCTCGTTCTTGAACGTCACCAAGAAGGTGGAGCTTTCCAACACGCCCTCTGTTATGCGAATACGCAATTCGTAATCGCTGTCGGCAATTGTTTCTACCTTGGGTATTTGCATCTGGAGGCGAAGGTTGTTTGCCGATAGGATGCTTGTGGCCGCATAGGAGAGTGTGTCACCATTGGCTTGCGAGATTAAGACCACCTCGCAAGGCAAGGCATCTGTCAGCTGCAAACGCTCGTTGGGTAGTGAGAAGGTGCTGATCTTGTAATCGCCCGACTCTTCCAAGGAGGAGCCCAACTCATTATCCACACGGAACAGTTCGTCGTCGTGACAGCCCGCCACGAGTAGCAGACAGATACACAGCCAGTATCCGAATAAATGAAATACGGTTCTTTTCATACGCTAACTTTTTATGATTTGTTCTCTTTATTCTTTTTTCTCATCAAACTCCATTTCCGAGTGGAAAGGAACAGGGAACGCAAGGCTTTTGTCTGTAGTAGGTATCTGCCACAATCCCTTTTCAGAGTCGAACTCCCAATGTTTGTAGCTTGACTCTTTGTTGATCTCGTTGTCTGACAAGACCTCTCCGGAAGCCTTCGTGTTGGGTTCGTAGGTATAGACATCGTCCTCAGGGGTATAGAGCGTGCCGGAAGCACAGAAGGTCGTGCCCCAATCCTGCCCGATGTTGAGACAGCGACGCATGGCACTCTTCATGCCCATACTGCTAACGATGCTACCTCCCTCTCCCTTTTTCTTTCCTCCATTGAGGCAATCTTCCAGTAAGCAGGCATCTTGCAGGTAACCGATGATGCCACCGCATTGGTCGCCATTCGCTTGGATGTCTCCCATGTTCACGCATTGTGAAATCACGGCCGCATTGACTTGGAAGTTGTCCACGGCTTTCGAAATGGAGTTCGCTCCGCCCACAGCCGCTACCATACCTCCGGCTACACCTACCACAATGCTGGCTCCGCCTGTCAGCGGGATAGACAAAAGCGTAAGTACTGTGCTTGTGAGGATGCAAACGCCGCTGATAACTGTGTGGATAATCTCCTCGGTTTTTTTTGAGCTTTCCATCTCCTCATAGCGCTCATCTGATGCCTCCGGTTCTCCCCTCTTGACTGTTGAGGATGGTGCCAAAATTACCGCAGTAGTTGACTATAATATCGTTGCCGGCTCGTCCGATGGCGCCTCCTACGAAGTCGCCTTTGCCTTGGATGAAACCGCAGTTGATAGCGGTGGAAAGCATACCTGTCAGCATGAATCCGGCGATGCCTCCTATATAGGATTTGCCGGAGACTTCCCCCCTTGTTGCCTACGTTGTGTATAGAAAGGATCGAGGAGATCCCCACCAAACCACCGACACCGTATGAACCGAAAATCTTGCTGCCGGAGGAGCTGCATTCGCTGAGCACGACATTCAATCGCTGATCGATAAGCCGATTAAGCCTCCCGTGCCAAAGCCATCCGACGGCGTCTCCGGGTTGGCGAGGGTTGGACCTTCCACCGTGCAGTTCTCCACAGAGCAATTTTCGAGCACGGTTGGCCAAAGCGCATCGCCCGGGGTTTGTATCGCACCCACCAAAGCCCCGACAAAGGTGCCTCCCACCACTTCGGCCCCTTTGATCTTTAGGGTCTTGATAACGGTTCCCTCCACGAATCCGAACAGGCCGATACCTACGGTGGTCGGTCGGTCGATGTAGAGTTTAGAAATGGTGGTGCTGTTCGTGTTGAAAGCGGAGTCGCTGACCATATAGACTCCCCGGAACGGGGTCTGTGGAGAGTTACCAATGGGATCCCAGCCATACGCAGAGCTGCACTCTTGGGAGATGCCATCGGCGTTTATGTTAGCCACCTGCTGGAAGTAGGTGGTAGGGGTGAGCTGTTTGTTTTTGAGCTTATCGTTGGTGAAGTGTCTCAGCTTAGTCAGATGGCTGGCTCCGGAAATAAGGTAAGGATTCTTTTCCGTGCCTTCGCCATAAAGTCCAAACTCCTCTGAATACTTGTCCAGAATGAAGGCCGTGTCTGATTCCACTTTCAGGCGTGCACCCACAGCGTACATGTCCCACGTGCTGAAATCCTTTTCCTCGGTGTTCTCTTCCGCGAACCCCAACAGGCGATAGAGGCCCTCATTCAATCCGTTATTCTCGTCTAAAGTAAAGTGCGATTTGTTGGCAAAACGGGTATGTGTGCCTGTGCGATAGATGATGCTGTCTCCTTGGGTCTTCAGCGCACAGATGAATCGCTCCCTGTGGAATCCATCCATACCATCGTCAATGACAAAGCTGCGTAGGTTACCTTTGTAGCCATCTGTCCCCTATGAGGGGAGCTGATTAAGCAATTCATCTGAATCGCTGCATGCACTGAGCAGGCAAAGACACAATAGCCAGCAAAGATACTGGACTTTTTCTCTCTTTCTTGTCATAATTCGGTTCCTCTATGTTTGTTTTGTCTGTGAACGACATATCTTTAAGCCGCAAAAATAGAGAGAATAATTGGCGTAATCGCCCAAAAGGCTAATTTCTCCGACAAAAATGCTAAAAAGAGTCATTCATTAAACCTTTCCGTGCTTTTCCCGTCTGAAAAATTGAAGCGCTTCGAGATAGGTATAGTAAAAACGATTAAATGAAGAAAGCAATGAAAAATTTGATTTGTTTATGTTTGGGTTGCGTGTTGGCAACTACTTCCCTTTTCGCTCGCGACCATCGTCGTGGTAGAGGAAGAATGGGTGAGATGAACGACTCGATCCGTTGTGAGCGGATGATCACTCGTTTGCAACTGGATGAGAAGCAGGCCGTAGAGTTCCGCAAGCAGCACCAGGAGTTCGCCATGCAGGCGAAGAAGGAGCGTGAGCAGATGCAGGCCTTGCGAGAGCAGCATCAGCAGAAGATGCAGGCTTTGCGTGATAAACAGGATGCGGAGCTGAAGAAACTCCTCACAGAAGAGCAATACAAACAGCTCAAAGAGAAGCAACCGATGCCGAAGCGGGATCAACGCGGAGAGGGAAGGCGTTGACGCGGCTTTTTTTGACAAAGGAAAGGGGGTGCGTCCCGATGACACAGGTCATACGAGGCGCACCCCCCCCCTTCTCTTTTCCTGCTGTTTATTTACAGTGTCGTCAGCTTCAGGTTGCGCCAGAGCACCTTGATGCCACCGCCAGAGTGGATCTGGAGGGCGATACGTCCCTTGCCCGCGCCGATCTTATCGTCGTGGATGTTGACCATCTCCTCGCCATTCAGCCAAGTCTGCACGTTGTCGCCCTGCAACTTGATGCGCAGCGTGTTCCACTCGCCCTCTTTCAGGATCGTCTCCTTCTCGTCGGGGATCTGGATCAACCAGCCGCGGCCGTAAGACTCATAGATACCACCCGTGTCGTGGTTTTTCGGAGCCACCTCAACCTGCCAGCCGTTCACCTTCACGCCCTCTTCCACGAAGGAGCGGATGAAAACGCCCGAGTTGCCATCGGCCTCCTGCTTGAACTCCACGCTCAGGTCGTAGTCGTCGTAGTAGTCACGCGTAGCCAAGTAGCCATATTCCTTGTCGGGACCGCTCTCGCAAACCAACAGGCCATCCTTCACATACCACTGCTCTGTGCCGTAAGCCTCCCAGCCGGTCAGGTCTTTGCCGTTAAACAAAACGACCTCTTTGCCTGCCTTGCGCGGCAGCTCCTTGATCTTGATGTTGCGGAAAGAGGCGGGATAGCCATGATCCTGCAAGCAGATCACGCCCTTCTTCGCCAAGCCATACTCCGGCGCGTTGGCCCACTTGCCGCTGTTCTTGCGGGCGTGCCAGTCGTCGCTCCAAGCCTCAAACTCCAGGATCTTCTGGCCGTTCAGCCAGTGCTCCACGTGGCCATTGTCGAAGACGATCTTCGAGTTGTTCCACTGACCCTGCGGATTCACCTTCATCTTGCTCTTGTCCGGCAAATACATCGCGTAATCCACACCTAACTTCTGCCACTCCTCCAACGGCTCGGCGAAGTTCGGCTCGTCGATCAGCTGATACTCGGGGCCGGTCACGTAGGGCACGGCATATTGCGGGCGCTCCACTACGTGATAGAGCATACCGCTGTTGCCCCCCTTCGAGAGTTTCCAATCCCATGAAAGCTCGAAGTTCTCATACTCCTTGTCCGTCACGATGTAGCCGCTGGCGTCGCTACCGTCGCCCTTCGCCTGGATGCAGCCATCCACCACGTGCCACGGCTCCGTCAGCGTCGTGCCGTTGTAGTCTTTCCAGCCGTTCATGGTCTGCCCATCAAACAGTAGAGTCCAGCCGTCGGCTACCTCTTCCGGCGTCAATGTGTTCGGCTCCTGGCCGGAGCAGCCGGTGAAGAGTGCCACCGAAAGTGCTCCCATCGCGAGCATTTGCGTTGCGATTGTCTTTTTCATTGAAAAAATCATACAGATCTTGATTTAGTAAGTAAATAATTAAACGAATGTGGGGGCGAAGGTAAGTAAAATTTAGAAATGTCGTTCCGAATTGCGCGAGGAATGGGCGGAAACGGCTGTTATCGCCGTAATGGCGCCGTCCGGGCATGGGAAAAGAGTGCTACGCCTGTAACAGAGCCGTCCCGGATGGGGAAAATAGTATTACTCGTGTAACAGAGCCGTCCCGGCGTGGGAAAAGGGCTCGAATAATTTTGAGGCCGTTTTTCTTGCCGGGAAAATGCCATTACGCATGTAACTCGATTTTCCGAAGGTGGGAAAATGCCTCGAAATTTTTCTAACCTGTTTCCCGATCTCGGAAACGACCGTTACGCCAGAAATACTGTTTTCCCAGGGTGGGAAAATGCCATTACAGCTGTAACGCTATTTTCCCAGGGTCGGAAAGTGCCTCGAAACTTTTCTGGCCATTTTCCCAGCTGTCCGGATGAGGCCTTTGGCGACGCTTCAAGGCGGGTTCGGGCGGGTTCAACCCCCTTTTGGGGCTGTTCACCGCCGGGCATCGCCGGGGGTGGCGCCTTTCGGCTACATTTGCTACCCAGTAGAATCTATATAGAGGCGAAAAAATGTTTCAGAAGATTGTTCATTTCTCGGTACGCAGAAAGCTCTTCGTGGGGTTGACCACGCTCCTGCTCCTCGTGGGTGGCTTGTATGCGATGTGGACACTGCCGGTCGACGCGGTGCCCGATATTACGAATAACCAGGTGCAGATCGTCACGGTCTCGCCTACGTTGGCTCCGCAGGAGGTGGAGCAGTTGATCACCTTCCCGATCGAGATTGCCATGAGCAACATCATGAAGGTGCAGGAGATTCGCTCGGTGAGCCGCTTCGGCCTCTCGTTGGTGACGGTGGTGTTCGACGAGTCGGTGCCTACGCTGCAGGCCCGGCACTTGATCAACGAGCAGATCCAGACGGTGGCGGGCGACATCCCCGA
Source organism: Parabacteroides sp. (assembly GCA_022775005.1). Lineage (GTDB taxonomy): Bacteria > Bacteroidota > Bacteroidia > Bacteroidales > Tannerellaceae > Parabacteroides. The sequence goes on along the minus strand of JALFJR010000107.1, from coordinate 35,379 downwards.
GCAGTTGGGCACGCCCGAGCTGATGCCGGTCACGACCGGTTTGGGCGAGATTTATCAATATACCTTGGAGGTGGATCCGGCCTACGCCGATCAATACGACGCGATGGAGCTGCGCACGATTCAGGATTGGATCGTGAAGCGGCAGTTCTCGGGCATCCCGGGCATTGTGGAGATCAACAGCTTCGGGGGCTACCTGAAGCAATACGAGGTGGCGGTCGATCCGGATGCCTTGCGCTCGCTCAACATCACCATCGGCGAACTGTTTGAGGCGTTGAACCGTAACAATCAGAACACGGGCGGTAGCTACATCGAGAAGGTGAACCGGGCCTATTACATCCGCTCGGAGGGTATGATCGGCAGCCTCAGCGACATTGAGCGCATCGTGGTGACCAACCGCGGCGGCATCCCGATCCATGTGAGCGATGTGGCGAAGGTGCGCTATGGCAGTGCGAAGCGGTTTGGTGCGATGACCATTGATGGCAAGGGAGAATGTGTGGGCGGTATCGCCATGATGCTGAAAGGGGCGAACGCCAACCAGGTGACGGCGGAGTTGGAGCAGCGGGTCGAGCGTGTGCAGAAGCTATTGCCGGAGGGTATCCGCATCGAGCCCTACTTGAATCGTTCGGAGTTAGTGAGTCGCAATGTCTCGACGGTGATCCGCAACTTAGTGGAGGGTGCCTTGATTGTCTTTGTCGTGCTGATGATTTTCTTGGGCAATGTGCGGGCCGGCGTGATCGTGGCCTCGGTCATTCCCTTGGCGATGCTGTTTGCCTTCATCTTGATGCGCTGCTTCGGGGTCACGGCCAACCTGATGAGCTTGGGTGCGATCGACTTCGGTATCGTGGTGGATGGCTCGATCGTGATTTTGGAGGGCATCTTGGCCCATCTCTATAGTCGGCGATTGCAAGGGCGCACGCTGACGGCGGAGGAGATGGCCGCCGAGGTGGAGGCCGGTGCGGGCAAGGTAGTCCGTTCGGCTACCTTCGCTGTGCTGATCATCTTGATTGTCTTCTTCCCGATCTTGACGTTGAGCGGCATCGAGGGCAAATATTTCACGCCGATGGCCAAAACGTTGGTCTTCTGTATCATTGGCGCATTGCTGCTCTCGCTGACCTACGTCCCGATGATGGCCTCGCTCTTCCTGAAGCGCGAGATCCAACTGAAGCCGACCTTGGCCGATCGCTTCTTTGTCTGGCTGAACCGCATTTACCACCGGGCGTTGACGGCCTGCTTGCGTCATGTGGGTCTGACGTTGGGCTCCGCTTTCTTGGCGTTGGCGGCCAGCTTGTGGCTCTTCACCCGCTTGGGCGCGGAGTTCATCCCGACTTTGGATGAGGGCGACTTTGCCATGCAGATGACGTTGCCTGCCGGAAGCTCATTGAGCGAGAGTATTGAACTTTCCCGCCTGGCAGAGCAGACGTTGAAAGAGCAGTTCCCCGAGATCAAGCATGTCGTCGCCAAGATTGGTACGGCGGAGGTGCCGACCGATCCGATGGCGGTGGAAGACGCAGATATCATGATCGTGATGAAACCCTTTAAGGAGTGGGTGAGTGCCTCCTCGCGGGCGGAGATGGTGGAGAAGATGAAGGCGGCTCTGGAACCGTTGTCGGAGCGTGCCGAGTTCAACTTCTCGCAGCCAATCCAGTTGCGCTTCAATGAGTTGATGACCGGAGCCAAGGCGGATATCGCCGTGAAGCTCTATGGCGAGGACATGGCGGAGCTGTATGCCAAGGCGAAAGAGGCGGCACGCTATGTGGAGCAGATCCCCGGTGCCTCGGATGTGTTGGTAGAGCAGGCGATGGGCCTGCCGCAGTTGGTGGTGCATTACGACCGGGCGAAGATTGCCCGCTACGGCATCAACATCGAGGAGCTGAACACGATCGTGCGCACGGCCTACGCCGGCGAGGTGGCGGGCGTGGTGTTCGAGAATGAGCGTCGCTTCGACCTGGCACTACGTTTGGATCAAGAGAAGGTGAAAGACTTGAATTTGGATAAACTCTTTGTGCGCACGATCGAAGGGTTCCAGATCCCGATGAGCGAGGTGGCGACCATCGAATTGAACAATGGCCCGTTGCAGATCAACCGCGATGCCACCAAACGCCGCATCGTGATTGGCGTGAATGTGCGCGACTCCGATATTCAGCAGGTGGTGACTGCCATTCAGCAGACGCTGGAAAAGAACATCAAGCTGAAGCCGGGCTATTATTTCACCTACGGCGGTCAGTTCGAGAACCTGCAAAATGCGATTGATACCTTAACGGTGGTAATCCCGGTCGCCTTGGCGTTGATCCTGCTGTTGCTTTTCTTCGCCTTCAAGTCGGCGATCTATACGCTGCTCGTGTTTAGCACGGTGCCCTTGTCGTTGATCGGCGGTATCTTGGCGTTGTGGTTGCGCGGTCTGCCCTTCAGTATCTCCGCCGGTGTGGGCTTCATCGCCCTCTTCGGTGTGGCGGTGCTGAATGGTATCTTGATGATCAACCATTTCAATGCGGTGCGTCACCGGGCGAAATATCCGTTGTGCACCTCCCGGGTGATCGCGGAGAGCTGTCCGCATCTGCTGCGCCCCGTTTTCTTGACCGGATTAGTTGCCTCGTTGGGTTTCGTGCCGATGGCGATCGCCACCTCAGCCGGAGCCGAGGTGCAACGACCGTTGGCGACTGTGGTGATTGGCGGTTTGATTGTCTCCACGGTGTTGACGCTGTTGCTGATCCCGGTTTGCTACTATTTAGTGCATGCTTCGGCCACTTTCCGCTGGGATAAATGGAAATACCGGACGGGGTTCACCGCCCTGTGCTTAGGATGCCTGTTCGCTGCCGCTCCGATGAGTGCCCAAGAGACGGCACGCCCTGTGGAGTTGGAGGAGGCGATTGAATGGGCTTTGCAAAATCATCCCCGCTTGCGGACCGCCACGCTGGAGCTGCAACGCATCCGGGCGACGCGAGGGGAGGTCGTTGAGGCGGCTCCTGCGGAGTTCTCCTATGCCTGGGGACAGCTGAACGGCCCGGAGAAGAAGGATAAGGAGTTGGCGGTCACGCAATCGTTGGGTTCCCTGTTAACCCCATTCTACAAGAATGCCTTAGTGAACAAGCAGGTAGCGATGGGCGAATCCTATCGGCAGCTGGTGGAGAAGGAGGTGAAAGCCGAAGTGAAACGGGCCTGGGCGGAATACCTCTACGCCTGGAACCTGCGGGCGATGTATGCCGAGCAACGGATGTGGGCGGATCGCTTGCAACGGGCCGGCGAACTCCGTTATACGCAGGGCGAGAGCACGCTGTTGGAAAAGCAGATGGCTACGACAATCGCCGCCGAGATGCGCAACAAGCTATTCCAAGCGGAAGAGGAGTTGAAGTTAGCGGCGAAACGTCTGCAATGGAGTTGCTACGCTCCGGAGCCGATTCGTCCGCAAGAGACGACGCAACGGCTCTATCCCGTCGCCTTGGATACCCTTGGGCTTTCGACGGCTCACCTGAACTATTTCGAGAGTCAGGTGAATGAGAAGCGGGCAATGCTCCAGATAGAGCGTAGCCGTTTCTTCCCGGAGCTTTCGGTGGGGTATAGCCGGCAAGACATTCTCCCGGTGAAGGGACTGAATGCCTGGACGGTGGGTGTTTCCTTCCCGGTTTGGTTCCTGCCGCAGAAGAGTCGCATCAAGCAGGCGAAGATCGAATGGAGCAAAGCGCAGGTTGAGGCCGATGCCAACCGTTTGGCGTTGCGCAACAAGGTGGAGGAGCTGCGCTCCGGCTTGCGGCGCTATGGCGAGAGTGTCCGTTATTACCAAGAGCAGGCCCTGCCGGAGGCCGAGCAGCTGCAAAAGACCGCCGATCTGCAATTCCGCGAGAGCGAGACCGACATCACGGAGTATATCCAGAGCATGAATGCGGCGGTGGAGATCCGGAAAGGCTATATTGAGGCGGTGCGCCAATACAATGTGGCCGCCTTGGAATATGAGTTGTATCACGAGTAAGTATATATATAAGGTATAAAGCGATGAAAAGAATCATGCTATGGATAGGAATCGCAGGCTTGATGGCCTGCGGAGGAGAGCAGCCGCAAGCGGAGGAGACAACGAGTAGCACCTCGCAAGAAACGACGGCGGAGGTAAAGCCCGCCGCACAAACTGACACCACGGCTGTAGATGGAACGACCGAAGCGACCGTGCAAGCACGTAGTGCGGCATTTAACGGCACGTTGGAGATTCCGCCAGAGCGGTTAGCGACCGTGACGCTGACGATGGGAGGCGTGGTGCGTACACTCTCCCTCTTGTCGGGCAATTATGTGGCGCAGGGTACGCTATTAGCTACCTTGGAGAATCCGGAGTTTATCCAACTACAACAGACCTATTTGGAGAGCCGGGCGCAACTGCGCTTCTTGGAGGAGGAGTATAAACGGCAGAAAACCCTTTCGCAAGCTGAGGTCGCTTCGCAAAAGCGGTTGCAACAGAGCGAGGCCGATTGGCTCTCCATGAAGAGCCGGGCGGAGGCTGCCGCCGCGCAACTCCGTCTGTTAGGGGTCGATCCGGAACGGTTGGCAACGGCTGGCATTGTGCCCTACTTAGAGGTAAAAGCACCAATCGGCGGCTATTTAGGTGCGGTAAAGATTAACTTGGGCAGCTACGTGCAGGCGGGGGAAGCGCTCTGTGAGTTGATTGACAAGCGGCAAGCGCTGTTGCGACTGACCGCCTACGAGAAGGATCTGGCAGGTTTGGAGGTAGGCGCTCCGCTGAAGTTCCGGGTAAATGGTTTGGGTGATGAGACCTTCGAGGCAACCTTGATCTCCATCGGTCAGCAGGTGGATGAGGTGAATCGTTCGGTGGAACTTTATGCCAAGGTGAAGACGCAACACGCGCTTTTCCGTCCGGGCATGTATGTTTCTGCCTTCGTGGAGCGATAGCGAGCGGAAAGTCGTTATCTTTGCGTCCGCTGAACGGAAAAGAGACGTATGAAACGTGTGTGGCAAAAGAAGGAGTTGGGGTTGTTGATCGGCATCTCGTTGCTGGTCGGCTGCCTGATCCATTTCCCGGAGTTGCTGTCGTTGACCGACGCTTGGGGCAATAAGCAGCTCTTTCAACACCTCTCCCCCGTGGAGGTGTTGGTCGAGATTGCCTATGCGTCGTTCTCTTTCTGGTTGTTGTTTCTCATTAACCTGCGTTTCTTCCGTTTCAACGACCCGACCATTCGGATGCGTTGGTGGACGCTGGGACTCTCTTTCTGCGTGACCTGGTTGCTCAGTAAGCTGTTGGGTGAGCTGTTCGTCTTCCTGCATCATGAGTGGGGCATCCCCGCCATCCATTCCCGTATCCATCTCTACCTGCATCCGATCCGCGACCTGGTCGTCATCTTGATCGTAAATGGCACCTGCTACATCTATTACTTGATTCGTGCGCATCAAGCGATGGTAGTGCAGAATAGCGCCTTGCAGGCAGAGAACAGTCGTAATCAATACTTGGCGCTGAAGAATCAACTGAATCCCCACATGCTCTTCAACTCCTTGAACACGTTGCAGTCGTTGGTGCGCGAGCAACCCGACAAGGCGGAGGATTATATTCGTGAACTATCCCGGGTACTTCGCTACACCCTTCAGGAGAATGTGGGACAGACTGTGACCTTGCGGGAGGAGATGGATTTCGTGGAGGCCTATCGCTACTTGATGCAGATGCGCTATGAAGAGAACCTGCGCTTCGAGGTGGAGGTGAATCCGGCTTGGCTCGACGACCTGTTGCCGCCGCTCTCGGTGCAGACCTTGGTGGAGAATGCCATCAAACATAATGAGATCAGTCGCCGTAAGCCACTCACCATCGCCATTCGTACCGTAACACTTTCCGAGGAGCCGAATGCGCACGGTTTGCTGGTGGCGAACAATCTGCAACCCCGACGAGATTGCCCCGCCGGGACGGGAGTAGGATTGGCCAATCTGTCCAAACGCTACGACCTGCTTTTCGGGCAAGCCATTCAGATCTCGGAGGCGGAGGGCTGTTTCCGGGCGACGCTTCCTTTACAACATAAATCGAGCATCGAATGAAAGCACTTATTATAGAGGATGAGAAGGCGGCTGTGCGCAACTTGCAGGCTGTATTGGCGAGGGTAGCCCCGGAGGTGGAGGTGATCGAGGTGTTAGACAGTGTGGAAGATGCCTTGGATTGGTTTGCCACGCATTCGATGCCTGAGTTGATCTTTGTCGATATTCATTTGGCGGATGGCTCTGCGTTTGAGCTGTTTGAGAAGGTGGAGATCCGTTGTCCGGTGATTTTCACGACGGCCTACGATGAATATGCCCTGCGGGCGTTCAAGGTCAATAGCATTGATTACCTCCTGAAACCGATTGGCGAGGAGGAGATGCGTGCGGCGTTGCAGAAGTTGCACCATTTATGCGCACCTCGCACGGATGGAGCGGATTTCAAGCAACTCATTCATTCCTTACAGAAAGCGGAGCGTTATCCCTCTCATTTCCTGATTCCCATGAAGGGCGATAAGTTGCTCCCTTTGGCGGTGGATCGCATCGCCTATGGCTTCATCGCAGAGGGGCAAGTGAAGGTGGTGACGCTGGAGGGAAAGGTGTATGACCTTCCGCAGACAATGGATGAACTGACGGAGCGATTGGATCCCGATCGCTTTTTCCGGGCCAATCGCCAGTACCTGATCGCTCGGCAAGCCGTCAGAGACATTGATCTGTGGTTCAACAATCGATTGGCGATCAACCTCACGTTGCCGACTGCCGAACGCATCATTGTCAGCAAGGTGCGGGCCAGCGAGTTCAAGGAGTGGTTCATGGGCGGGAATAAATAAATCTACTATCTTTGCTGCTCAAAATAACAAACGATGGATATTTGGACATTTGTGATTGTCTGCCCCTTGGTGGGCTTAGCCGGATTTATTGATGCCATTGCCGGCGGTGGCGGTTTGATCTCCCTTCCGGCCTATCTGATTGCGGGACTTCCCCCTCATGCAGCCATTGGCACGAATAAGTTTGGTTCTTGTTGTGGTACCTGTGTAGCCACTTGGCAGTTCGCTCGTCGTGGATTTATCCGTTGGCGGAGGGTGTTGCCAGCGGTTGTCTTGGCACTTTTGGGTTCTTGGTTGGGTGCTCGATTAGCTCTCTTAGTGGCCTCCGATACCTTTAAGATCATTATGTTGATCATCCTCCCGTTGACTGGCGCATACGTGTTGAACAAGAAGGCGTTGCAATCCGATAATCCACCCTATTCTAATCGTTTGACCATCTTGATCGTAGCGGCGTTAAGCTTTGTGATAGGTATTTACGACGGCTTCTATGGCCCGGGCACAGGTACTTTCCTCATGCTCCTGCTGACCGCTGTCGCCCATGTCAGCTTGAACGAGGCGGCCGGAATCACGAAGGTGATCAACCTCTCTACCAATGTAGCCGCTTTGGCGGTCTTCTTAACGCATGGTGTGGTGTGGATGCCTCTGGCGATTGCTGCGGCTGTTTTCAGTATCGTGGGCAATTACCTTGGTGCTCGCTATTTCGTCAGCAAAGGTACCGGATTTGTCAAGCCCGTTATTATTGTGGTGTTGACGCTCTTCTTCCTGAAACTCTGCTACGAGCTGTTCCTGTAATGTTTTTTTCCAGTTGGAGAAATATTTTTTCCTAACTGGAGAAAAATATTTTTGTAGTCAAGGAAAACAGATGTTTGAATTAATCGTACTTTTGGGGGCGGTTTCGAACAATGTATTTATTCAACAAATTCATGTGTATGAAAAGAACAGTACTAATGATGGTCGTAGCTTGTGCGGCAAGTGTTTCGACCTATGCGCAGACTTGTTTAGGTGACAATCTGGCATTCCGAGTAAAAGATCAAGCTTTTAACCATTCCCAGGTAGAGGAACTCTCTGAGTTTATGACCGATGAATTGGGTTCTCGCTTGGCTGCTTCACAAATGAAATTACGTGCGGAGGGATTGGTGATCGACAAATTGAAGGAGATGGGTCTTTCCAATCCCCGTGCTGAGTTTGCCTATGAGTTTGAAAAGGGTGGCTGGGACAACGAGAAGAACTACGTGGCGATGACGGCCCCCTATTATTGCAGCTTTGCGGCGAATCCTAAGGCTTGGTCGGGCAGTACCAACGGTTTGGTCAAAGGTGAATGTGTTCTGCTCGATGTACAGGAAAAGGCTGACTTGGAGAAATACAAAGGAAAGTTGGCGGGGAAGATTGTATTGATGCCCGTGCAACAGACCTACGAGATCAAATTTGAGCCATTAGCTTCTCGTTATACGGAGGAGCAACTGGTCGAGTTGGCACAAGATCCCCGTCCCTCCAATCGCAGACGTATGCCAGGCAACTGGCAGGCAATGCGTGAGTTGCAGAATGCCATCAGCCAGTTCTTGAAGAGCGAGAATGCATTGGCTGTGGTGAGTGGCAGCGGTGTCTTCAATGTGCCCAGCTCACGTGGCGTGCAATACAAGCAGGGAGATCCGGAGCCGACTCCGGAGATTATCCTGCCGATCGAGGATCACGGCCGTATGGCTCGCTTGCTGAAGAGGGGCGAGAAGGTGGAAATGGAGTTGGAGATCAAGAACAGCTTCACGAACAACACGAAGATAAACAATGTGATTGCCGAGATCCCAGGCACGGATCCAAAGTTGAAGAATGAGATTGTCCTGATTGGCGCACATCTCGACTCTTGGCATGGTAGTACAGGTGCTGCTGACAATGCTTCCGGTTGCATTGTGATGATGGAAGCCATGCGCATCTTGAAAGCCATGAATATCCAACCGAAACGTACGATCCGCATTGCCCTTTGGGGAGGTGAGGAACAGGGTCTTTATGGTTCACGTGGTTATGCAAATCAGTATCTCTATGACGGTGAGAAGGGCAAGGCATTGCCCGGTTACAACAACTTCGCACTCTATCTGAATATGGACAATGGCTCTGGTCGATTCCGTGGCATCTATTTGGAGGAGAATGACCTGGCTGTTCCCTTCTTCGAGACGTGGAAAAAACCGTTTGAATCGTTAGGATTCAAGACACTCTCGCTGCGTAAGACCGGAGGTACGGATCACATGGCGTTTGATCGTATGGGATTGCCAGCCTATCAGTTTATTCAGGATGAATTGGAGTATGACCGCACCTATCATACGACGATGGACACCTACGAGCGGCTCTCATTGAGTGACTTGAAGGTGGATGCGGCGATTACGGCATGGCTTGTCTTGAATGCGGCTATGGACAATGCCCGCGTTCCGGTGAAGCCGGGCTATCCGGAGAATACTCCGAAGGGTGGCCTATTTTAAAAGTACATAGATATCATTTTTCATAATTTCATAGGTGAAACAAATGGCACAAGGTAGCGAAGTGATTTCGGGGCTTTGTGCCGATTTTTTTGTGTGAATGTGCCACTTTTTACCGACCTTTGTCAGCATATAAACAAATTGTAAAATCATTAAATAGAATAGTATGAAGAAGGTATTGATTCCTGCCTTAACGTTCGCTTTCACTACGGCGGCAGCATTTGCGGAGGAGACTCCGCTCTGGATGCGCTATTGCGCCCTTTCTCCCGATGGACAGACCATCGCCTTCTCCTATCAAGGAGATCTGTTCACTGTGCCGACCGCAGGTGGTGAGGCACGTCAGTTGACCTCCCATCCCGGTCAGGACACCCGCCCCGTTTGGTCGCCTGATGGCAAACAAATCGCATTTGCTTCTGACCGCGAGGGACAGTTCGACATTTATCTAATTGACAAGCAGGGTGGTGAGCCCAAACGCCTCACTACGCACACGGCGGCTGAATACCCTGTGGCTTTCCGGGATAACAACCATGTGCTCTACAACGCTAACGTGATGCAGGATGCGACGGACATCCAGTTCCCCGGCGCACGTTTCATGCAGGTCTATGAGGTAGATACCGAGGGTCATCGCCCACAGCTCTACTCCTCGCTCTATATGGATCACTTGGCGGTGAGCCCCGACGGTAAGCAGTTGCTCTACAACGACTGGAAGGGCTATGAGGACAGCTGGCGTAAGCATCACCAATCCTCTATCACCCGTGATATTTGGTTGGCGGATAGCGGACAGAAGCAGTTCCGCAAGCTGACTACCTTCGGTGGTGAGGATCGGAATCCTGTGTGGGCCCCCGATGGACAGTCCTACTACTACCTGAGCGAGCAGAATGGCTCGTTCAATGTCTATAAAGCCTCCCTGAACGGTGGACAGCCAAAGCAGCTCACCCAGCACACGCTCCACCCCGTGCGGCATCTGACCGCTTCTCAGCAGGGATTGCTCTGCTATGATTATGACGGTGAGATCTACACGCTGCGTGAAGGTGAGCAGCCGAAAAAGGTGAATATCCGCATTCGCAAGGATAACAGTAGCCGAGATCTCGTGCAACGTCTTCTGCGAGAGGGTGCGACCGACATCGCCGTGTCACCCAGCGCAAAGGAGGTCGCTTTCATCACTCACGGAGATGTGTATGTAACTTCTGTGGAATATGAGACCACCCGTCAGATTACCGACACCCCGCAGCAGGAGCGCAACATCGAGTTTAGTCCTGATGGTCGTTCGTTGCTCTATTCCGCTGAACGGGAGGGCACTTGGGGACTCTATGAGAGTAAGTTGAAGAACAATGAGGACAAGCTCTTCACCTATGCCCCCGAGATCCAGGAGGAGCCGCTTGTGGTGAATGGCAAGACCTCTTTCCAACCCACCTATTCCCCGGATGGTAAGGAGGTGGCCTATTTGGAGGAGCGCACCACGCTCAAGGTGGTGAACCGGGCGACGAAGCAGATTCGCACGGTGCTCGATGGCAAGTACCTCTATTCCTATAGCGATGGCGATCAGCACTATCAGTGGTCGCCCGACAGTCGCTGGCTCTTGGTGGACTATATCAGCGTGGGCGGTTGGAACAATAGCGACGTAGCCTTGGTGAAGGCCGACGGCAGTGGCGAGGTGACCAACCTGACGGAGAGCGGCTATTCGGATGGCAACGCCAAGTGGGTGCTCGATGGCAAAGCGATGATCTGGAACTCTGACCGGGCAGGTTATCGCAGTCACGGCAGCTGGGGTGCCGAGCGAGACATCTACATCATGTTCTTCGACGGTGAGGCGTATGACAAGTTCCGTCTGAGCAAGGAAGAGACCGCCCTGTTGGAGGATGATGAGCAGAAGGACAAGAAGGACGATAAGGAGGCTGATAAGAAGGAGGAGAAGGCCGACAAACCGGTTGAGCCGTTGAAGTTCGACTTGGCCAACCGCCAAGATCGGGTGATCCGCTTGACCGCCCACTCGTCGCATCTGGGCGATGCCGTGCTGAGCCAAAAGGGCGACAAGCTTTACTATTGCGCCACCTTCGAGAAGGGCTATGACCTCTGGGAGCAGGACTTGAAGGAGCGCTCCACGAAGCTGTTGCTGAAAGAGGTCGGTGGCGGTACGCTGCTCACGGACAAGAAGGTGGAAAACCTCTTCCTCACCTCACGGGGTAAGCTGAAGAAGATTGAGCTGAAAGACAACAAAGAGAAGAACATCCCCTTCCAGGCGGAGTTCAACTACCGTCCGGCCGAGGAGCGGGCCTATATCTTTGAGCATGCTTGGCGACAGGCAAAGGAGAAGTTTTACGATCCCACGTTGCGGGGCATCGATTGGGAGGGCTATCGCAAGGCCTACGCCCGCTTCCTCCCACATATCAACAACAACTACGATTTCCAGGAGATGCTCTCAGAGCTGTTGGGTGAGCTGAACGGCTCGCACACAGGCGCTCGCTACTATGCACCGATGAATTGCCCGGAGACTGCCTCCTTAGGTGCTTTCTTTGACAATGCCTACAGCGGTGAGGGCTTGAAGATCGAGGAGATTCTTGCCAAGGGACCGCTTACGAAGGCGGACACGAAGATCCGCAAGGGCTGTGTGATTGAAGCGATTGATGGTGTGAAACTGACGAAGGAGAATGACTACTATCCGCTGTTGAGCGGCAAGGCCGGTAAGAAGGTGCGTTTAGCCATCTACGATCCCGCTACGGGTCGCCGCTTTGAGGAGCAGGTGAAGCCGATCAGCCAAGGCGATCAGCGGGAGTTGCTCTACAAGCGTTGGATCAAGCATTGCGAGGAAACGGTCGATAAGCTCTCCGGTGGACAGATTGGCTATGTGCATGTGCGTGGCATGAACAGCGAGAGCTTCCGGGAGGTCTATTCCGCCCTCTTAGGACGTTGCCGCCAGAAGAAAGCGGTAATCATTGACACCCGTCACAATGGGGGTGGCTGGTTGCACGACGATCTGGCCACGCTGTTGAGCGGCAAGGAGTATCAGCGCTTTGAGCCACGAGGACAATACATCGGTAGTGACCCCTATAACAAGTGGACGAAGCCCTCTTGCGTGCTGATGTGTGAGGATAACTATTCTAACGCCCATGGCTTCCCTTGGGTGTATAAGGAGCTAAACATCGGTAAGTTGATCGGTGCACCCGTGCCGGGCACGATGACCGCCGTGTGGTGGGAGACACAGATTGACAACACGTTGGTTTTCGGTATTCCGCAGGTAGGTGTAAAGGATATGCGAGGCAACTACTTGGAGAACCAGCAGCTGCAACCCGACATCGAAGTCTATAACACGCCTGAGCAGCAACTCAGTGGTGAGGATGCCCAGCTCCGTCGTGCGGTGGAGGAGATGCTGAAGACCGTCAAGTAATGGACGAATGAACGACTAAAAGTTAGGGGGTGTGCATGTTATGAACCCATGCACACCCCCTTTGTTTTTAGAATGAAAATGGCATTCGTAATTAAGCCGTAATTCACTTTTTACCCTCGTACGATTACAAGGATAGCATAGCGATTGATGAGTTACCCTTGCAATACTTCAAGGATAGTATAACGATTGATGAGTTACCCTTGCAATACTTCAAGGATAGTATAACGATTGATAAGTTACCCTTGCAATACTTCAAGGATAGTATAACGATTAATGAGTTATCCTTGCAATGTTTCAAGGATAGTATAATGATTGATGAGTTACCCTTGTAATACTTCAAGGATAGTAAATCGATTGATAATTTATCCTTGCAAATATGCGAGGATAATTCACAAGAATGTTTACATTTGCCGATAAACAGCGAAGATAGGCTGCAAACACAAAAAAACGGATTATGATTCAGAAACCGCAATTCGCAGACATGAAGGCGCTCTACATACCGCCGTTCACCCAACGTTATTATTATGACCGCGATGGCAACCGCTTCACGGAGCCTGTTGAGCGCAATTTACAGCCAACGGGTATCCAAGTGTTCGACCGCTGGCTGCAAGCCTTGAGCAAAGGGCAGACCGATAGCCTCCGCTTTTGCCATGCCGAGGGGATCGATGTGCAACCCTTCTATGGCTTCATACAGGTGCTCACGGGGATGAGCCAATCGGACTTTCGGGATCGCTACCTCCTGCTCCTCGCCGACGACCTGCTGCGCTTCACCGACCAGACATTGGCGGAGGTGGGCCGGCGCATTGGCATGACCGGAAAAACCAGCTTCAACAAGTTCATGAAGCGGGTGAGCGGAGCGACTCCCATGCAACGTCGCAACGCCCTCCGTCAGCCGGGCGACTTGAATCGGTATGTGTGGTGAGCGGAAGGATTCATACCCCCGAAATCCATAATCCTGGTCAATTCACAATTCCCTCGTGCCCTTGTGTTATTAATCCCCAAGGACACGAGGGGAGTATAAAAGTAACCTATTCCCGGATCAGGTTGCCGAAGAGGACCGCATTCATGAAGAGGCGGGTCCCTGCATACCAGATAGAGCGGAAGTTGGGATCATCGGCAAAGCAGATTACTTGGCCCTTGCCTGCACGCTCGCAAATGACTTCTGGCATACCGGTCAGTGCCTTTAGGTGCTCCGGACGGATGAAGCCGCTGAGCAGAGGCTGCTGCTTGTCATAACAAACAGGTGCTTGGTTGGCCACCTTTGGCATCTTGAACACTAGATTGGAGTTCTTCAAGACAGGTACTTGCGGTGCTGTATAGCCCCAACCCAACGGATGAGTCACATCCAAAGAGACTTGTAAATCCGTACCCGGTATCTGGAACTCCGCAAAACGGTCGGAACGTTTGTCATAGGACACATAGGTAGCCGAGTCGGGTTGCGAGAGGTCAACGGTCTCAATCTTCGTCAGTTTTGCCTTGTTGGCAGCTTGGTAGGCATTGCCGATCGTGATCAACGTACCACCAGCTTTCACCCAATCAGCGATCTTATTCGTCGCAGCCTCACCACCCGAGGGTTCGCCCGAGAGGATCAAGACGTTGTAGCGGGCGAGATCATTACGCATGAAGTCCGCATCGTCAAGCAGAGTAGGCTGCATTTGGAAACGATAGTCCATCAAGTACCACAAAGAGCCGGCCACATTGGAGCGGGAACGGCCACCCACGAGAACAGCCACTTTCGGCTCACGGATCGTCTGGTTATAAAAGTGACCGAGGTCGTAGTCTTTCATCTGTCCGGAGGAAACCGTACGTACCGTGATACCGGTCTCGGCGGCATTCTTACTGATCAACGTGTAGATGGAGTCCCCGGAGATCTTTTGCCCCATCACCGGCACGATCAACATACCCGGGCCGTAGGAGTAACCCTCGGCAGCGTGAAGACCTACGCCAGAGACCTTCACTTGCGCACCGCCCTCTTGCAGACGCTTGATCATGAGGGGAGCATAGAATTCCTTGTTGTCGAACAGGTAGGCGTAGGAGGCCTTTCCGCTCACGTTACCCTTCGGGAAGGTCGGTGTTGCGATGGCCTCGCCTTGCAGCCCGGCGAGTGATTTCAGTGGAGCATAGTTCAAACCGAATGCTTCGGCCATGTTCCATGTAGAGAGGTCGTAGAAGAGGCTATCCTTGAACTGCGTGTTGCGCTCCAAGAAAGAACGGAGCAACATGGAGTTTCGTTGATCCATCGGGATTACATAGGCATGTGCCGGGTCGTAGGTGTGGCCATTGATGGTCGTTGCCTTTGCCAAACGGTTCACTTGCAACTTGTGGTTGGCAAGCAGCTCTAGGAAGTGATAGCTGACAGCGTCCGATCTATTGCCATCGAAGATGTAGCCCTTCTCCGGCAGGGCAACTGCCTCTTTGTGACGTGCCACGACGAAGCGATGCATATAGTCGTTCAGCTCCTCCCGCATCTCAAAAGCAGCCTTTACGCTACCGAAAGCAGTTGTCGCATGGTTGCGCACTGCGAAGGGGAAATTCAGGATGCCGTTGGCAGTCTCCTGCTGATGTCCCCTTGCGGAGGCCTGCTCGAACAGCATAGCTACAGAGCCAAGTGCGTCGCCATAGACATCACCTGTACCCAGCGAGTAGCTGTCAAACTGATCCTTGGAGAGGTATTGCGATCCAATGCGGTCGAGCGCAGCCATATTATAAGAAGAGACCTTTTGCGTCAGGTCTTTGTTCTCTTGTGGAATAAAGGGATAATAACCCACGGGATCAGCCGGCTCTAAGAAATAGGTGGAGCTGCTACCCATCTCGTGATGGTCGTTCACGAGGTTAGGCATCCAGTCGTGATAGATCTTCAGGAGCGCCTTCATTTCCGGCATAGAGGCATTCAGCCAATCGCGGTTGAGGTCGTGCCAATAGTGGTTGCTGCGTCCACCCGGCCAGATCTCGCTGAACTCTCGGGATTGTGGGTCGGTCACATTGCGCAGGCTACGGTTGGAGTTGACCCACGTAGAGAAGCGTGTGATACCATCCGGATTCTGTCCTGGTACCAAGGTGATGATGGTCTTGTCGAGCAACGCCTCGATCTCCGGGCCTTGTGCGGCAGCGAAGAAATAGGCGAAAGGCAGGGAGGCATTCACGCCGGAAGC
Organism: Parabacteroides sp.; assembly: GCA_022775005.1. GTDB lineage: Bacteria > Bacteroidota > Bacteroidia > Bacteroidales > Tannerellaceae > Parabacteroides. The sequence goes on along the minus strand of JALFJR010000107.1, from coordinate 19,598 downwards.
CTCATTGCCATGCACAGACATCATTACGCTCGCTACGGCAGGCAACGACTTGGTGTCCACACTGGCGGTCGGATCAGCCAATTGGGCATGTGCCGCACGTAGGCTCTCCAAGTTCTTCTGGTTTTTCTCAGAGGTAATTACCACGCAGAGCAACGGCCTGTTCTCAAAGGTACGGCCATATTCCTGGATGGAGAAACGGGGCGATACAGCGGCCAACCGCTTCATGTAGGCCACTACTTGTTCCCAATTCACATGTTGCGAACCTACTTGGAAACCCAGCTCCTGTTCGGGGGTAGGCACTTGGTTATCCAAGGTGTAATGCCACTCTTTCGGCATAAAATAGGAAAGCTCCTCGCGGAAAGTCTGGGGAGCCGGTTGAGCAAAGGCACTTCCTCCAAGAATAAGGGCCAAGCTCATTGAGATAAAAGTCTTTTTCATGTTGAAATACGAAACTATTAGGAATGAGGATGGATCACTCCTAACTCCTCATTCCTAATTCTTAAATGGATTAATCTTATTTTGGCATAGCTGCGCTCCAGTTCTCCGTCTGTGTCACGCCATAACCGGCATTGATCTCGTTGGCGGGAATCGGATAGACAAACTGAGCGATGTCGAAGTTCTTGTAAGCACCGGCGGAGACACTGATTTTCTCTCCCCAGCGACGTGCGTCATACCAGCGGAAGCCCTGCTGGATCAACTCTTTGTTACGCTCCGTGCGGATGCGTGTAACCAGTGAGGCGTCGGTAGGTAATGAAGCGGCATCGAAATCGGTGTAGCGGGCTGCGAGTAAGGTGCCTAAGGCCTCCTTGGCAGCGGCATAGTTGCCTTGTGCTGCCTCTGCCTCAGCAATTGTCAGGTAGAGTTCCGGCAAGGTCAGGACAGGTATGCTGTTGGCATTCGCACTCTCGCTTGTACCGATGAACTTGCCAGCGTCCATGTTCATCACCTTTGTACGGATGTCATTCTCCCCATAGGTGGCCAAGAAGTCGCCATTGATGGAAAGACCATAGCTGTTGAACATCGTGTGGATGGAGTTTGCACCGAGGTTGTCTGTGGCACTCTGACGGATGATAAAGAGATCCTCCGAAGAGTCGTTGGAAGAACGCCAGCGTGCCTCGAAGCCAGCGGCGTTGTCGATCAACTCCCCATCCGTAGCGGCGATTGCTTGCTGAGCGGCTGTGACAGCCCCCGCATAGTCGTGCATGTTGATGCGCACACGAGCCTCCAGTGCGAAGGTGGCGGCAGGATTCATATAGAAAGCACCGGCTGACTCCACACCCTCCTTGGCGAAATAGGCCTTCGCCTGCTCGATGTCGGAGAGGATCTGCTGGTAGTTCTCGCCGACGGTAGCCCGGCTCACCTGCTCGCCCTCACCGACCGGCGTAGTGACGTTCACGATACCCGGCTTACCGGCATTGGCATCATTGTAGGGCAAGCCCCAGATCTGCACCATGTAGGACATGGCCAAGGCACGTGAGGCATAGGCCTCGGCGATCACCTCGTTCACCTTAGGTTGATCTGCGTCCGGCATCTCACTCACCATGTCTGCGTTCGCAATGATGCGGGCAGCACGGTCAATCACTTGATAGCCATATTGCCAGATGTCTTGCAGATAGCCATCCGTGTCATAGACCTGCCAATGGGCGAGTTGCCGCCAGTGGCCGGTAGAGTTGCTGTGGTTCACGAGGTCAGCGCAAGCGTCACCCAAAATCTCCACATTTCGACCTAAGAAACGGGAGCTCTCCATCGCATAATACATGCCATGCAGGTTGTTGGTGAAATCACTGGCTTTCTGGAAAGCCTCCCCATCAGGGATAGAAACCGAGGGGTTCTCCGTCAGGAAGTCGTCGCAGGCCGTGAAACCCATCAATAAACTTCCACATGCAAATAAAGTTGCTATTTTGGTTTTCATTCTTTTCAATGTGTTGAATTAAACGGTTTGCTGTTGTTTAGAAACTCAAGTTCATGCCAAACAGATAGGTGGTCGGCACGGGATAAGTCCACTGCTGATAGTAGTCGTTCTCAGCCTGCGGATCAAAACCGAGGAAGTCTTTCGCCGTGATGGTGAAGAGATTATCCACAGAGGCATAGACACGCAAGTTGTCGATGGTCAACGCCTTGGCAATCTTCTTGGGCAAGGTGTAGCCCAAAGTGATGTTCTTCATACGGGCGTAGGAGCCATTCATCAAGAAGCGGCTGCTGCGTGCGGCTGCCTCACTCTGTCCTCCGGCGATGAATCTCGGCACGTCGGTCACATCACCCGGCTTCTGCCAGCGATTCTCATAGACATAAGCCGCCACAGGACCTAACTCATAATCACCACACATCAAGTCAAACTCCATACCTCGGTTATAGACCTTGTTGCCTGCGGAATAGTTCATGCTGGCTGCAAGGTCGAAATCCCGATAACGGAAGTTCATTGTGAAGGCACCGAAATACTTCGGAGCCATCTGGCCTAAGACAACCTGACTCGCCTCGCTGGAGTTGGTCGTTGTGGGAGAGCCCTTGCCGTTGGTGTAGAAGAGGGGATCACCCGTCTGAGGATCTACGCCGGCATACTCTTTCAGATACCAAGAGTTGATCGGCAGACCGGCATGTTGGATGCTGTATGTTGTGGTGATCGGCTCATCCGTGGCCAAGCTCTTGATTTGGTTGTGGTTGTAGGTGAAGGAAGCGGAAGCACTCCAAGAGAAGTCCTGCGTGCGGATCAACGTGGCGTTGATCATTGCCTCAAAACCACTGTTCTCCATTTCGCCCACATTCTTGGTCACATAATCAAATCCGGTGGTGTAGGAGGTAGGTACTTCGAAGATCATGTCCTTTGTGCGCTGGTTGTAATAATCCAACTCCACGCTAAGCACATTGAACAACGTAGCGTTCACACCCACGTCGAATTTTGCCACAGTCTCCCACTTCAGATCCGGATTGGCGATCTGTGAGGGTTTCGCACCCGGCTGGGAGTTGTAGCCATAGCCATAGCTGTAAAGACCCATGGCTGCATACTCGCCAATGTCCTGGTTACCCACCGTTCCGTAGCTGGCACGGAGCGTCAAGTCAGTCAGCCAATCCTTGGTGTCAGCCATAAAAGCCTCCTCGGTGATGCGATATTTTCCACCGACTGACCAGAAGGGCGCCCACTTATTGTTGGCACCAAAGCGAGAGGAACCGTCGTAGCGGAAAGAGGCCGATCCGTAATACTTATTATTATAGTTGTATTCACCGTTGAAGAAGAAGGAGTTCAACGTGCTGGCTTTGTAGAGCGAACCGGCGATGGTGGGTGTAGAGGCATTGTCTAACTCACGCAGATCACTCTGTGGATAACCTTTGGCCTCTGCAGCGAACTTGCTATAAGTCTGCTTTTGTACCTCTTGACCCAGCATCAGGTTCACGTTGTGCTTCTCGTTGAAGGTCGTGATCCAGTTTAGGGTGTTGGTCAGCGTATAGTTCGTCGTGCGGTAGTTGTAGCGACTGCCCGTGATTTCCGTACAGCCGTCACTCGACCAGCTCTCTGGGTTGTTCATGCCGTTGTACCAAAACTCCCGAATGTCCATCAAACTCAAGCCAGCGTTGGTCTTCCAAGTCAAGCCATCGAGAATCTTGTAGGTGAAGTAGGGGTTGATAATCGCTGTCAAGGTCTTCTGATTATACTCGTCGCCCGACTCCTTGTCATACATCGCCACGGGGTTGTAGAAACCATCCTGCACCATCGCATACGAGCCATCCGCATTGTAGATCTGCTGGAAGGGGCGGGTATCATAGACGCAAACCATTGGGTTTGTATAGTTGCTGCTGATTGGAATGTTGTCAATGTCCGAGAGGGCCATGTTGACTGAGAGACCATAGCCGATACGATCCCGATTCCCATCCAGGTTCAATCGACCGGAATAGCGTTTCATGCCTGAACCGATCATCGTACCTTGGTTCTCGAAATAGCCCAAGTTGGCGAAGTAACGGCCGGATTCCGTACCGCCCTGTACACCGAGGTTATACTCCTGGGTCACACCGGTACGCAGGATGGCGTCTAACCAATCCACGCTGGGCGTCTCGTCCATATCAAAGCCATACCAATCGATACCGTTCTCACGCAGGATCTGATAGCCCTCCTCTTTGGTTGTGGCCAAACCGGCGTTGACATAGCCTTCCGACCAGATCTCCTTATACTTGTCGAGATCTACCATGCGATACTCCCTGTCCAAGTGGCTTGCTTTGCTGAAACCGGCTTTTGCGTCGAAGGTGAAGCGTGCCCGTCCTGTCTTACCTCGTTTGGTGGAGATCACGATCACACCATTCGCTGCGCGTGCGCCATAGATAGAGGTGGCTGTCGCATCTTTCAAGACTGTGATACTCTCAATGTCCGCAGGGTTGATGTTGGCCATCGGGCTGACCTCTTGACCTTCCCAAGAACCGACTTTGTTGGTGAAAATAGGAACACCATCAATCACGTAGAGCGGTTCTGTTCCTGAGTTGATGGATGACTTACCACGGATTGTCGTAGAGGCGAAAGCTCCCGGCTGACCAGAAGCACTGTTCACCTGCAAGCCTGTCACGGTTCCTTCGAGCGACTTCATGAAGTTTGCGTCTGTCTTCTGGGTCAGCACCTCGTTGTTCACTACCTGTGCGGATCCGGTGAAAGCCGCCTTCTTGGTCACGCCATAACCAGTCACCACTACCTCGTCCAAGTCTTGCGTGTCAGACTCCATCGAGATGTTCAGCAAGGGTTGAACTTTCACGTTCTGTGTGGCCATACCGATGTAGGAGATCACCAATGTCGCCGCTTCGTTCGGCACATCGAGCGTGAAGTTTCCATCGAAGTCCGTCACTGTTCCCACCGTCGTTCCTTTTGCGATGATGGAGGCACCGATAATCGGTTCACCGTCTTCTTTTGAGACCACGCGACCCGTTACTTTCCGGGTCTGCGCCATGATGGAGAGGGTGCAGAGCGTAAGCCCTACCATGCCTAAACAAATCTTCCTCATTGTCTTTTCAAGTTTAGTTTGTATTTGTCTTTTACGTTTATTTGTTATTTCTCTCTTTGTCTTAACAGTGCGCAAATATACTATAATTCTGTATATTTATAATCGTAAAGCGGCTTTTATTGCATAAATACTATCTTTTATCTGTGTTAAATCGATATTTATGCAGAAATAAGACAGTGCAAAAGAAAAGGTTACCATAGGACTTCTTCTCGAAAAGTTTATTATTTTTGCAAAGTTTCAACTTAAATCTCAACAACATGAAGCGAATATTCATGATTCTGTGCAGTGCGGCACTGGCGATAGGCGCACTCTCCGCACAACAAAAGGTCACCAGTATCTTGGAGATCTGCGACATCACTACAGGTGAACGCACCACGGTCAAGGAGTTTCCCTATCTCATAGAAGCGCCTAACTGGACTTCTGACGGGCAATGGCTTATCTATAATAGTGGTGGAAAACTCTATAAACTTTCTCCCGATCAGCCGGGTGAGCCGGAGCAGATTGAGACGGCCTATGCGGTCCGCTGTAACAACGATCATGTGCTTTCAGCCGATGGACAGCAGATCGCCATCAGTCATGGTACGAAAGAGGATGGACAATCTCGCATCTATACGCTTCCGATCACGGGAGGTACGCCTCGCTTGGTCACACCGATGGCCCCCAGTTACCTGCATGGCTGGAGTCCTGACGGGAAACAGTTGGCCTATTGTGCGGCACGCAAAGGCAATTTTGATGTCTATGTTATCCCTGCGGAGGGTGGCGAGGAACAACGGCTGACCACTGCAGAAGGGTTGGACGATGGCCCGGAATATGCTCCGGATGGGAAACACATTTGGTTCAACTCGGTGCGCAGTGGATTGATGCAGGTGTGGCGTATGAAGGCGGATGGTAGCGAGCAGACCCAGATGACTTTTGATGAGACACGTAACTCCTGGTTCCCACATGTTTCGCCTGATGGTCAGCAGGTGGTCTTTATTACCTATTATAAAGGAGATCTGGAGCCAGGTCAGCATTTAGCTAACAAAAATGTAGAGCTGCGCATCATGCCAGCGACAGGAGGGGAGTCTCGTCTGTTGGTGAAACTTTTCGGTGGGCAAGGCACGATTAACGTCAACTCTTGGGCACCTGACAGCAGACGCTTCGCTTTTGTGAGCTATCGGTTGCAATGATAGACCTTTAATTAAGATACAGCATTATGGAAAAGACAGCAGAAAGAATTGTTTTTGTCGATTACATTCGGGCGATCGCCTGTTTCTTGGTCATGCTGGTACATGCCAGTGAGAATTTTTATGCGGCGGATAGTTCCGGTTTGGCGGGCAATGTATCCCGGTTGGCGAATGAGGCGAACCGTTTTTGGGTGGCTTTCTATGACGGAGGAGTATCCCGAACCTGTGTACCCCTTTTCATGGTGGTCTCTGCCTTCCTGTTGGTACCGCTTAAACCGGGTGTCACCATGGGGCAGTTCTATCATCGCCGTTTCCTGCGCATCTTGCCGCCTTTTCTGTTTTTCGCTCTGCTTTATTGCTTTCTTCCCTTGGCTTGGGGTGGCATGAGCTGGGAGCAATCCTTGGCTGACTTGAAACTGCTGCCCTTCAATTTTCCCTCGATGGCGGGTCATCTTTGGTTCATGTATCCCTTGATCAGTCTCTACTTGATCATGCCGGTTGTCTCTCCTTGGTTGGAACGAGCTACGGCGAAAGAAGTACGTACGTTCCTTTGGTTGTTTGTTGGTTCCACTTTCATGCCTTGGCTGCATCGGTTTGTGGCTGCTGAGTTGTGGGGTGAGTGCTTCTGGAATGGTTATCACATGCTTTGGTATTGCTCCGGCTATTTGGGCTACCTGGTTCTGGCACACTATATCCGGGTGCATTTGGATTGGAGCCGCAGCAAACGTTTACGTCTGGGTACCTTCTGTTTCCTGTTGGGAGCTGTCTTCACGGCATGGTCATTTTGGTGGAAAGGCGTGCCTGGAGGACCCATTGAAACACCTTTGCTGGAATGGTCCTGGGAGTTTTGTACCCCCAATGTGCTCTGTGCCACCTTTGGTGCTTTTTTGCTCTTCAGCTGTATAAAGCGCCCTAATCGCTTTGTTAAGGAATTGGCTCGACTTTCATTTGGTATGTATTTAGTGCATCTATTTTTCTTAGCTCCGATTGCCTCTTTCTTTGTGAATGGCGATCAGGCGAATCCGCTTGTCCCTGTTTATATGGCGATTCCTTGTATTGCCTTGCTATCTTACATCTGCTGTGCGGTGACTGTGAAAGCGCTCTCTTACCTACCTGGAAGTAAATGGTTAATCGGATAGTCAAATGCGTGAGAATTAACTTTTAACTATACAGTTTATGGACCAAATTTTATTTGCCGGCTTGACTGGCTATGCGTGGGTGGCAATAGTTACCATGTTGGGCATATTCGCTCTCTTGATCTTTACGAAAGTACCGACCGACTTTGCTTTCTTAGGGGGATTGGCCGTTTTGTTGCTAACGGGCACTATTGATTTGAAAGTGGCATTGAGTGGGTTCAGTTCAACCTCCGTGTTGACGGTTGCCTTTATGTTTGTCGTGGTGGCTGGATTGACACAAACGGGTGTGCTGCATTGGATTACCCGTCGTTGCTTGGGCACACCTAAAAGCTATCCCAGTGCGTTGTTACGTTTGATGGCTCCCGTCTCAGCAGCCAGTGCTGTGCTGAGCAATACGACGGTGGTGGCCATGTTTATCCAAGTGGTGATGATTTGGTCGAAGAAGCTCCGCCTTAAACCTTCCAAGTTGTTGATCCCGTTGAGCTATGCCTCTGTGTTCGGTGGCCTTTGCACGATCATCGGAACACCGCCTAACCTGATTGTCAGTGGCCTTTATGCCGATCAGACTGGCCATTCCTTCGGTTTTTTCGAAGTAGGTAAATTGGGTGTTATTTGTTTGATCGCAGGTTATCTATTACTCCTTTTGATGCGTCGTTTCCTGCCGGAGCGTACACAGAGTGAGGAGCAATTCGCCGATACGAAGGAGTTTACTGTGGAATTGTTGGTCCCTTCGGATTGCCCGTATGTGGGACAAACCGTGGAGGAAGCCGGCTTGGGGCAGGTGAATGGTGGGCACATCATTGAGATCCTGCGCTTTGATAAAGAGTTGATTTCTCCTGTGCCCGATGATGAGTTCATCATGGGAGGTGACCGCTTGATCTATACGGGTATGCCCGATAAATTAATGGCGTTGAAACAATCGCATGGGTTGGTAACCGCGGCTCAGCATGTCTATTCGGTTTCGGAGTTGAGTGGAGAACGTAATTTGGTGCAGGCGGTCGTACCGGAATACAGCTCCTTGATCGGACGTACCTTCATGAGCCGAAACTTCGAGAAGCTGTTCCAAGTGGTGCTGATCGCTATTTCTCGCCAAGGTAAGCGTATTGAGGCCAGCCCGCGTGAGACGGTTATCTTTCCTGGTGATACACTGTTGTTAGAATGTACACCCGATTTCTATGATCAGGCGAGCCTTTTGGAGAAAGATATGCTTCTGCTTAACAAACCGGAGAAAGACCTCCCGGTTAACCAAAAGACCTATGTGGCTTCAGCCATTATGCTTGCGATTGTTGCCGTCAGTGCGTTCAATGTCTTGCCATTGGTGACGGCTGCGTTGGTGGGCATGATTCTGTTGTTGCTCACGAAATGTTGTACGCCTGCCTCGGCACGCTCGAATGTATCGGGTAGTACCTTGGTGGTTTTTGCGGCCTCTATCGGCGTGGCCTCCTCCATCCAATCTACCGGTTTGGCGGCGGCTATCGCAGGAAGTATCCAAGGTCTATGTGGAACGAATCCCTATATCGCACTGATTGTGATTTGTTTGACGGTTTGCGTGATGAGTGAGTTTATCTCCAATACAGCTGCTGCTGCGATCTTTTTCCCGATTGCTATGCAGACGGCTCATGTCTTAGGGGTAAACCCGGAGCCATACCTCTTCTCCTTGATGATCTCAACGGCCAGCTTTGCTACTCCGATTGGATCGCCTACGCACCTGTTGGTGTATGGTCCCGGTGGTTACAAATTCCAGGATTTCGCTCGCTTAGGTATCTTGATGAACCTCATGACTGTAGCTGTTTCGGCACTTTTCGCCCCGTTGTTCTGGCCGTTCTAACAGAAAAACGTGTACTTTTGCACTATATTATAATAAGGTAAAAAGATGAATACAAAAGAGACTCCTATACTGCTCTTGACCGGTTATCTGGGCAGTGGGAAAACAACATTGGTCAACCATATTCTCTCCAACCAACGAGGCATTAAGTTTGCGGTAATCGTCAATGACATTGGCGAGGTCAATATTGATGCGGATTTGATCCAAAAGGGAGGCATTGTCGGCAAAAAAGACGAGAGCTTGGTGGCTCTTCAGAATGGTTGTATTTGTTGCACGCTTCGGACGGATCTGATTGAGCAGATCTTTGAGATCATGAAGATGCAACGCTTTGATTATATCGTGATTGAGGCCAGTGGTATCTGTGAGCCGGAGCCCATTGCGCAAACCATTTGCTCCATCCCTCGTTTGGGCGAGAACTATACGAAGTATGGACGTTGCCGCTTGGATTGCGTGACTACTGTCGTGGATGCGTTGCGTTTGGAGAGCGAGTTCGCTTGTGGCGACCAGCTGACCCGTGAACACATCGACGAAGAGGACATCGAGAACCTGATCATCCAGCAGATCGAGTTTTGTAACCTGATCCTGCTCAATAAGGCTTCAGAGGTGAAGCCGGAAGAGTTGGCTCGCATCAAGCAGATCATTCGTACATTGCAGCCGGCTGCTAAGATCATCGAGTGCGACTATGCCAAGGTGTCTTTGGATGATTTGATCGACACGCACCTCTTTAATTTTGAACGGGTAGCTACCTCTGCGGGTTGGATCAGAGGTATTGAGAAGGCTCCGACGGAAGCGGAGGAGGAAGAGGCCCATCACCACCATCACGAACATCATCATCACGATGAGGATGACGATCATGATGACCACGATGAACATGAGCACGATGAACATGAGCATGGCCATCACCACCATCATCATCACGACCACGAGGAGGGAGAGGCTGAGGAATACGGCATTGGTACCTTTGTCTATTACCGCCGTCCGCCCTTCGATATTCATAAGTTCGACCGCTTCTTGGCCACACAATGGCCTACCAATGTGATTCGTGCGAAGGGTATTTGCTACTTTGCGCATAATCGGGATATGTCTATTCTTTTTGAGCAGGCAGGTAAGCAGAAGCAGATCTCACAAGCGGGTCTTTGGTATGCTACTGCCCCGGAGGAGGATTTGATCCAACTGATGAAGCAGGAGCCGGGATTGATGCGCGACTGGGATAAGCAGTATGGCGATCGCATGATCAAGATTGTCTTTATTGGCCAGCATCTCGATAAAGAGATGTTGACAAAGCAGTTGGATACTTGTTTGGCAGCGGAGTAATATGGCAGACAACTATTTAGAGAAAAAATTTGATGAGTATCAGCAGCGGAAACGTACGTCTCCCAAAGGGCGTACGTCGCTGCCCTCCCAACCGATGCGTCGGGTCTTCATCACCGGAGGAGCCAACGGAATCGGGCAAGCTTTGGTGCGTGCTTTCCGTTCGGCGGGACATCGGGTAGCCTTTTGCGATGTGGATGAAACGAAGGGCAAGGAGCTTTCATTGCGGACAGGGGCCTCTTTCTATCCGGTGGATGTACGTGAAGCAAACCGTTTGGAGGCCTGCATGGATCAACTCTTCGAGGACTGGGGCGATTTGGATGTGCTGATCAATAATGTTGGCGTTTCTGATTTCAAACCACTGACGGCTTGCAGCGTAGAAGAGTTTGATCGTATTTTGTCTGTTAATCTGCGTTCGGCCTTTATCACGGCTCGTCGCTTGGCACAGCATCGGGAGCAACTTACTGCGCCCAATCCCTTCGGGCGTATCATCAATCTGTGCTCTACACGCTACCTAATGAGTGAACCTGGAACAGAGGCCTATGCGGCTTCCAAAGGGGGGATTTATTCGTTGACTCATGCTTTGGCCATCTCGTTGGCTCCCTATCACATCACCGTGAATTGTATCTCTCCCGGCTGGATTCAAAATCAAGGCTATGCATCGCTGCGCCCGGAAGATCATGCGCAGCATCCTTCGGGCAGGGTTGGCAAACCGAAAGATGTCGCTCGTCTGGCCCTTTTCCTTACGCAGACCGAGAATGATTTTATCAATGGCGAGAATTTGACCATTGATGGAGGAATGACCAAGAAGATGATTTATGACTAATCTCTTCTTGGTCATTGCTTTTGAGGGGAGCGTATGTAGCTTACAGCTCTAACACCAAAATCTCTTTCGCTTTCATCGAGAGTGAAGTGCCTAAAGCGACGGTGCGCCCGGTCAAGATATCTTTACCTTGCGCCGTGCCCTGCAGACTCTCTGCATACCGATCGAGCGACAACTCTACCGCTTTGCTGCTTCCGTTCATCAACACCATAACTCGTTTTCCATTGAGGCTACGCTCATAAACGTACACCCCTTTGTTGGGCATGAAATGTTTCATCTTGCCTTTGGCGATCACCTCATTGCCTTTACGCCATTTGAGCAAGGTCTGTATGAAAGTCCAAGCTTCATTTTGCACAGCGGTACGCCCTGAAGGCTCAAACTGGTTCACTTTATCGCCCGGCCAACCCCCTGGCACATCCAGACGGATATAGCCATCGCTCTTCTCTTTCGTGCCATTCATCAACAACTCCTGCCCGTAATAGAGCTGCGGAATACCGGGGATGGTCAGCAGGAAGGTTACGCCCTGTTTGAACGCATATAGATCCGCTGAGCTTTTCGGCATCTCCCGCAAGAAGCGATCGGTGTCGTGATTCTCCAAGAAACGGAGCACATGGTTGATGTCTGGATAGACATAGTCATAACACAGATGCTCGAAGACTCCTTGTAAACCACCGTCTGCATGGAACACGTCATGGGCAATACCCATCAAGCGGAAATCCATCACCGATTTCAAACCGGTGTCTTTCCCAAAATTCAGCCGACTGCCACGCTGCCAGTAAGCGGAGCCAATGGTATAGTTCATCCACGCCTCGCCGACGATGTTGTAATCCGGATATTCCAACTCTACGGCCTCGCACCAATCGTGCATCATATCCACATCGGCGTAGGGATAGGTGTCTTGACGAATCCCATCTACACCACTGTACTCTATCCACCAGATCGAGTTCTGGATCAGGTATTTCGCTACGTGCGGATTCTTTTGATTCAGGTCCGGCATGGAGGGCACGAACCAACCGTTGATCATGCAATTCTTGTCGTAGTCGGAGACGTAGGGATCGAAATAGGCCTCCTTGTCGTGGTTGGTTTGCACGTAGTGGTCCAAATTGTTGAACCAGTCGTGGCTCGGTACATCTTTCATCCAAGGGTGATCGCTTCCGCAGTGGTTGAAAATCATATCCATCACCACCTTCATGCCTTTTTGGTGTGTCTTGTCGATCAGTCGCTTATAATCCTCATTCGAGCCGAAGCGGGGATCCACCCGGTAATAGTCGGTGGTGGCGTAGCCGTGGTAGGAGCCTCCCTTCATGTCATTTTCTAAGACGGGATTCAACCAAATAGCGGTCACACCTAAGTCCTCGATGTAATCCAAATGTTGCTCGATACCCGCCAAATCTCCGCCGTGACGTGCGTTGGGATTGTTGCGATCCACCTTATATTCCGTGCGCATCGGAATCTGATCCAATGAGGGATCGCCATCAGCGAAACGATCCGGCATGATGAGGTAAAGCACGTCAGAGGAGTCAAAGCCCTTGATCTGATCAGCGTTCGCTTTGCGTGCTTTCAACTCATAGGGCATCTTGAAACTTTTTTTGCCTTGCGTGAAGGTGATATTGAAAGTGCCCGGTTGCGCATTTGCTACGTCGAGATAAATCAAAAGATAGTTTGGGCTTTCCAAAGCCACGGAGCTTTTCAGTTGTACTCCTGGATAATTGATGCTGGGCAAATACCCCGCAATATCCTTCCCATAAACCATTAGTTGTAACTCGGTTTTTTTCATGCCGCTCCACCAAAATGCCGGTTCGATTTTGACTTGATCGGCAGCTAATGCGCTGGTAGCGAAGAGAGCCAATAGCAGGCTCAAGAATAGGTTCCTTTTCATGATACTTTTTTTTGCTTGTTGAATACTATTGAATTTGCTGTTTTTGAATCGCAAAGATAAAGGTTTTAGGACAATTTTCGTACCTTTGGCACCCTGATTTGAACAGCTTAAAAAAGAAAAAACGACGATGTTAGCTATACAATCCATTCGGGAAGATTTTCCTATTTTGAGCCATAAGGTCTATGGCAAACCCTTGATTTATTTCGACAATGGCGCGACCACGCAGAAACCTCGTGCCGTGGTGGAAAAGATAGAGAAGGGTTATTACAACGTGAATGCGAACATCCACCGGGGTGTCCATTTCCTGAGCCAAGAGGCTACGGAGGCGCACGAGGAGGCGCGTAAGACGGTGCAGCGTTTCTTGAATGCCCGTTCGGCGCACGAGATTATCTTTACCCGGGGTACGACGGAGTCTATCAATTTGGTGGCCTCTTCCTTCACCGATGCCTGCATGAAGGCGGGCGATGAGGTGATTGTCTCTGTCATGGAGCACCATTCCAATATTGTGCCTTGGCAGATCCAGGCAGCGCGCAAAGGGATCTGTTTGAAGGTGATACCGATGAATGAGCGGGGCGAGTTGCAGTTAGATGCCTATCGCCAGCTCTTCTCCGAGCGTACCTGTTTGGTGGCGGTGGCGCATGTTTCCAATGTGCTGGGCACGATCAATCCCGTGAAGGAGCTGATCGAGATCGCACACGAGCAGGGTGTGCCGGTGTTGATCGATGGCGCGCAATCCGTGCCCCACATGAAGGTGGATGTCCAGGAGTTGGATCCCGAGTTTTATGTCTTCTCCGGGCACAAGGTCTATGGCCCGACCGGCATTGGTGTGCTCTATGGCAAGGAGGAATGGCTCGATCGGCTGCCGCCCTATCAAGGGGGAGGAGAGATGATCGCAACTGTCTCTTTCGAGAAAACTACCTTCAATGAGCTGCCTTTTAAGTTTGAGGCCGGTACGCCCGATTACATCGGAAGCACAGCCTTGGCGGAGGCGTTGCGGTATGTCGATCGTTTGGGCATGGAGCAGATCGCCGCTTACGAGACGGAGCTACTTCGTTATGCCACAGCCGGATTGCGCACCATCGAGGGTGCACGCATCTTTGGCGAGGCGACACAGAAGGGAGCCGTTCTCTCCTTCTTGATCGGCGATATTCATCATTATGACATGGGCATGCTGCTCGACCGGTTGGGCATAGCGGTGCGTACCGGTCACCATTGTGCCCAGCCTCTGATGCTGGCACTTGGCATTGAGGGCACTGTGCGTGCCTCCTTCTCTTTTTATAACACCAAGGAGGAGATCGACACCTTCATCGCCGCCGTCGATCGAGTGCGCAAGATGTTTTGAGCCATTCCATGAGCAGCGATTGATTCGCAAAATAGTTTTCCCCAGTTAGAGCGATATTTTTTCCTAACTGGGGAAATTTTTTTGGCCCGTTGATGGCTTGAAGATTCCCTATAGGCAACACTTCATTCTCGGCTTAGTAAGGACACACCTTCAGCCTTAGTAAGAACGCACCCCCTGTCTTAGTAAGAACACACCCTACGTCTTAGTAAGAGCACACCCTCTGTCTTAGTAAGGATGCACCCTGCGTCTTAGTAAGAGTACAACCCCTGCTTAAGGAAGAACACAAAAACTTTCATAGTAAGAGCAAAATCAATATTAGTTCATTTCCTGCCGAAAGGCTTTAGCGGGATCAGTGTGTCTTGCCGTAAGCCCAAGGTGGCTTCTCGGAGAAGAGGCAAGAGAGAAGAGAAACTGGCCTCATTAACAATTAAAAAACAAAATCATGGGCTTATTTGTCCGAAGAATAAAGAAGTTTTTTGGGTTCGATAAGGAGAAGAACCTCAAGTATGTATTAGTTCCTGATCGTGGGGACACAGTGTCAATGAAGTACATCTGCCAACATGTCGCGCTCTCGTCGGGTGTGAACTTGGGTATGGTGCAGGTAGTCTCTTACGCCTTGGTAGAGGCGATGAAGGCTTTTATCCAGCAAGGTCATGCCGTACAGTTGGATAATTTTGGGAAGTTCATCCCGACCTTCTCGGCGAAGAGTAGTGAGGTGGAGAGCGAGGTGAATCTGAAATCCGTCCGTTCAATGCGGCTGCGTTTCTCACCCTGCACAGAATTGCAGAAGATCGTGAGAGAGATCGAGCTGGTGTTTAATGCGAAGGATAGCACGCAAGATACGAAGGCGGCTAATCAGGAAGAGGAACAAGAGCCACCTACTGAACCGGAAAATCCGGATGTTGTTTGATGGGGTAGGATGAATGCGCATTAAGCTTTGTGCGCAGCGTATGAGAAAGCTCCCGCGGGTTTGGGTCGAAAGATCTCCCTGCGGGAGCTTTTTTCTTTCCTCTATATATACAAGGTATGCAGAAAAGTTATACTTTTGAAGAAATAATATTCTCCAGAGCGTTACATTGTTCAAAAGAAAACGTACATTTGCGGAGTCTGGTGGGAGAAATCGCTGGACGATGTGTAAGAAGCGTTTTTTGCTTTATCCTTGGTTCGAAGTCTGGAAAATTTCAAGCAAGAGGATAGAGACAATGTGACGCTCGCTTTGTTTGTATATACGAATGGACAGCCCATGCTGTACCCATTTATATAAACATACAGCGTGGGAATATTGTTTCTTCGTTCATCCTTGCAAGGTTTTTCCAGACACCTGAATCAGATGAACTGAACAGGTCTCACGCTTCCTTTTTTTAATCACCGCCTGATTTTGGGGACCTGGGTTGGGGAAGAGAAAAACATCTTTATGTACAGATCTTGGTTGATTGTTGTTTGTTTATGGCTGTCAGGTCTCTCATTTTACAGCTGTAAAACGGACGTGGATGAACTTTGGGATAGCATTCACGAATTGGATAATCGAGTCACTTCATTGGAAGAGCTTTGCAAACAGGTGAATGGAAATATCAATGCGTTACAAGTGCTGGTTGAAGCGGAGAAAAATAAAGTTGGTATCACCAAGGTCGAGCCTTTGACACAGAACAATCAAACAATTGGTTATACTATTTATTTTTCAGAGGGTGATCCGATCACGATCTACCATGGAAAGGATGGAGAAAACGGGCAAGATGGGAAGCCCGGAAGCAGTACTGGCATACCTCAGATCGGGGTCAAGTTAGATAAAGATGGAAATTATTATTGGACGATAGAGGGTGACTGGTTGACGGACGATGAAGGAAACAAGATCCGGGCAAACGGATTGGATGGTGAACCGGGGAAGGATGGCCAGCCAGGAGCGGCAGGAAAACCGGGACAAGATGGACAGAATGGGCAAAATGGAACAAATGGCAGTAATGGAAGAGATGGAATTACACCCCAATTAAAAATAGAGAATGGACGTTGGCTTGTGTCGGTTGACCAAGGATCGACTTGGACTGATGTAGGGCCGGCCACAGCAGAAAGCGGAGATCTCATCTTCCAAGAAGTCGATTCTTCGAACAGTAATTTCGTGAAATTTACGTTGACGGATGGAACCGTACTCGAATTGGTCACCAAATATGCCTATGAGACGCTGAAAAGTGGTGTAGATCAGCTAAACACGGAGATTACAACATTGCGCCAGTTGATCACCGCTTTGCAGAATCGAGATTACATCACCAATGTAATTGCTGTGTATGAGAACAATCAAGAGATTGGTTACAAAATCACCTTTGCTTCGGGTACCGACATAACCATTCGTCACGGAGAAAAAGGTGAACAAGGTGCACAGGGCGAACAAGGTATTCAAGGACCACAAGGTGAACAAGGGCAACCAGGCCAAAATGGTTCTACTCCAATCATTGGCGTAAAGCAAGATACGGACAACATTTATTATTGGACACTCAATGGTGAATGGCTCGTGGACAGTAACGGGCAAAAAGTGCGTGCCCAAGGGCTGGATGGTCAAAACGGTACGGATGGACAACCGGGAACTCCGGGTTCAGATGGCCAAAACGGAAGAGATGGCGTAACTCCCCAACTCAAAATCGATAATGGCTATTGGTCTGTATCCACTGATAACGGACAAAGCTGGACTCAATTAGGGAAAGCCACAGGTGAAAATGGCCAAGATGGACAGGATGGAGCTGACGGTGAATCACTGTTTGAGAGCATTGATGTGTCAAATACGGAGTATGTCCAGTTTACATTGGCAAATGGAACAACAATCAAACTCCCAACCTATGAAGCGTTTGTTGCATTGAAAGAACAGGTAGATCAGTTAAATCAACAAATCAGCAGTTTGCAAACCCTCGTTGAGGCAGTTCAACAAAGAGATTATATTACTGGTTTAGAATATGTTTATGAAAATGGGATAGAGATAGGCTACAAAATCTCATTCGCTAACCGAGCAGCCATTGTGGTTCGCCACGGAGAAAAAGGTGAGCAAGGTGGACAAGGACCACAGGGACAGCCGGGTCAAGATGGTTCTACTCCCAGCATTGGCGTAAAACAAGATATCGACAATATTTATTATTGGACACTCAATGGAGTGTGGCTTTTAGATAGTAACGGGCAGAAAGTGCGTGCTCAAGGTTTGGATGGGCAAAACGGTATGGACGGACAACCGGGAGTTCCAGGCGCAGATGGCCAAAACGGAAGGGATGGTGTGACACCTCAACTCAGAATACAGGATGGTTATTGGGAGGTATCCACAGATAATGGACAAAGCTGGACTCAATTAGGGAAAGCCACAGGTGAAAATGGCCAAGATGGACAGGATGGAGCTGACGGTGAATCACTATTCTCTGATATTACAGTGACTGAGGATTATGTAACGCTGACACTTAGTGGCAATGGGGAAACGATTGTGCTTCCTACGAAACATGCGTTTGAGCAACTTCAACAACAAGTCAATATATTGAATACAAATATTTCTGCGTTGCAGACAATTGTGACCGCTTTAGAGGCAAAAACATATATCACTAGTATTGTGGCAATATCAGATGCAAGCAATCAAATCATAGGCTACAAAGTTGTTTTGTCTGACAATACCTCGTTTACAATCTATCATGGGAAAGATGGAGAGAATGGGGAAACTCCTCATATTGGTGTGATAGATATTGATGGCATTTATTATTGGGCTGTGGATGGATCCCCTATACAAGACAATAGCGGAAATTCAATTAAAGTCACAGGAAAAGATGGTGAAGACGGTATTACGCCTCAGCTAAAGATAGAGGATGGTCGCTGGTACATATCCTATGACTATGGTGCCAGTTGGCGAGATATAGGAAAAGCGACAGGAGATCAAGGACCAGCTGGTCCATCAGGTAGTGGAGACAGTCTCTTCAAAGAAGTTTCAATTGACCAACAATCAGGAACATTCATTGTGACATTAGCAAATGATACTTGGTTTGGTTTACCCATGTATGCAGAAATCTTATTCACATTTAATGATAATGAGAATAGTACAGCTCCAATGGTCTATAGAAAGGCTCCAGGGAAATCATTTGAGGTACCATTTCAGCTCCGTATTACAGCTCCAGGTATGCCGATAGATATTCAAATTAGCGTGTTAGGCGGATCAAAAAACTCAATTGATTACGACGCAAGTGGTGGAACGATCCATCTAACTGCCTCTTATGAGGAGAAAGAAGAACAAATTATGGTATTTGTCAAGACAAAGGCATTTACCACATGGGAAACTTTCACAGTCATAACTGATTATGATTATGCTGAGGTTGGAGATATATATTATAGTAGTTATAAACCTGAAGGCATTGTTTGGAAAAAGAAAGACGGGTTACAAAAAGGCTGTATGCTATCTTGTTTGCAATATGAAGATAGATGGAGTGGATCACCCGAGTCATGTACATGGATAACAGATACCTATGGAAACAATTCAGGATGGACTTATCCAACTATTGACCAATTAGATGATTGTTTTACAGCTTTGGTCAATGCTGGCTGGAATGAGATTAATGCAAAACTGACAGCATTAGGCTATGAGGAGATTCCATATATTTTACTATCTCGCACTTTCAATGCGGAAACAAACAGGCTGTATTTAATCGAATACCAAAATCAGCAAGTACAACGAATTGATAGATCTACGGAAGGAGTTTCTGCCCTTTATCCAATTCGTGCAATAAAAGAGTTCTAAAATCAATAGAGATCACGTGAAAAACAAACCGCATAGTAAAGAATAAATGTTATTCCCCGCTATGCGGTTTCTGTATAACAATAGTTCTTTTTATGTTCTGAGTGAAACAACCAAGTAGGAACGCAACGTGCTGCGTTTACCATCCATATCCTTAATTGGAGGTAATTTACGCAACACGTTGCGTTCCTACTGATTAACTAACCATACGTTCACGGAGGAAGGAATAACTAAACAGGTTATTCCTCATTTAAAGAGGATGTAAATTAAACTGTGTCAGCAAAGAATAAAATATTAACTTTGCTAACACAGTTTTTTTATGAAAGAAGAGTTTGATTTCGAGAGTATCAAGAACAAGGCTATTGAACAGCTGAAAGCAGGTAAGCCCTTGTTAGG
>JALFJR010000021.1 GCA_022775005.1 Parabacteroides sp. | reverse complement strand
TGGTATAAGGGGAATCCGGTGAACCCAGAGGAATATATAGCATTTTAGGGTTATGAAGAAAAGACAATTAGCCATATTAGGATCAACAGGCTCGATAGGCACGCAAGCCTTAGAGGTGATTAGTGCGCATAGCGACCTGTTTGAGGTCTATGCGTTAACCTGTAACAATCAGGTGGATCTATTGATTGAGCAGGCTCGGCGATTCATGCCGGAAGTGGTAGTGATCGCCAACGAACAAAAATATCCCGAGCTGAGAGAGGCATTGGAGGATCTTCCTATCAAGGTGTGGGCCGGTTCAGAGGCCATTGCCCAGTTGGTACGGATGGAACCTATTGATATGGTGCTGACCGCAATGGTTGGTTATGCCGGTTTGCGTCCTACCATCGAGGCGGTCAAGGCGGGCAAAGCCATAGCGTTGGCCAATAAGGAGACCTTAGTGGTTGCCGGGGAGCTCATCATGGGATTGGCTGCCAAGCACAATGTGCCCATTCTTCCGGTTGATTCAGAGCATTCTGCCATTTTCCAATGTCTGACAGGTGCCTACGACAACCCTATTGAGAAGATCTTGCTGACCGCTTCAGGGGGGCCCTTCCGCACCAAGAGCTTGGAGGAGTTAGCTACCGTGACGAAGGCACAAGCCTTGAAGCATCCGAACTGGACAATGGGGGCTAAGATCACGATTGACTCCGCTTCGATGATGAATAAAGGCTTTGAGATGATCGAGGCAAAATGGCTTTTTGATGTCACTCCCGATCAAGTACAGGTAGTGGTACATCCTCAATCGGTTATCCATTCGGCGGTACAGTTTGAGGATGGAGCGGTTATTGCGCAGTTGGGCATTCCTGACATGAAGTTGCCGATCGCTTATGCTTTCTCTTTCCCCAAGCGCATGAAGAGCATGGCTCCTCGCTTGGATTTCAGAAGGTACGCGACGCTTACCTTTGAGGAGCCTGACATGAATCGCTTCCGTAACTTGGCCTTCGCTTTTGAGGCGGCCAAAAAGGGTGGCAACATGCCTTGCATCTTGAATGCGGCTAATGAGGTGGTAGTAGCCGCCTTTTTGCGGGATCAGATAGGCTTCCTGCGTATGAGTGAGGTGATTGAGCAGGTGATGGGTAAAGCAACCTTCAAGGCGCAGCCTACTTATGAGGATTATGTGGAGACAGATCGCGAGGCGAGACGCATTGCTTCAGATTTATTCTGACCCTAAGCAATGATGCGAAGAGAAATACGAACGATAAACAGTATAGTGATATAATTATTGATGGAAACAATCTTAATTAAGGCGTTACAGCTCATTCTGAGCTTATCGATATTGGTGATTATCCATGAGTTTGGGCATTTCATCTTTGCCCGTATCTTCAAGGTGAGAGTGGAGAAGTTCTACCTGTTCTTTGACCCTTGGTTTTCGCTTTTCAAATACAAGCCCAAGAACAGCGACACGGAATATGGTGTGGGTTGGCTCCCGTTAGGCGGTTATTGTAAGATCTCCGGTATGATCGACGAGAGCATGGACAAGGAGGCGATGGCACAACCGCCCAAGCCTTACGAGTTCCGATCCAAACCAGCTGGTCAGCGTTTGCTGATTATGGTGGGAGGTGTGGTCTTCAACTTCATCTTGGCGCTCTTCATCTATTCCATGGTGCTCTTCACTTGGGGCGACACTTTCTTGCCTCTCAAGAATATGAAGATGGGTATGAATTATAGCGAAACCTTCCATGAGGTAGGTTTTGTGGACGGAGATATTCTGCTGCGTGCTGATGGCGTGGAGCTGGAGCGTTTCAATAGCGACTGCTTCCGTAAAGTGGTAGAGGCGAAGGAGGTAACCGTCTTGCGTCAAGGTCAGGAGCGCACGATTGCTATTCCGGCAGATATGATGCAACGTTGTATGCGTGAGGGAAAGGGCTTTGCCGATCCTAACCGTTTCCCGATGGTGATCAAAGAGATACCTTCTATGGATTCTCCTGCGGCAAAAGCGGGATTGCAACCGGGCGATAGTATCGTAGGGGTCAATGGGGAAGCTACCCCTACCTTCTATGAGGTGAGTGAGGCGTTGGCGGCGCATAAGGGCGAACAGATCGCCTTGGATTTCTATCGCGCAGGGCTGCGTCAGCAGTTGACGTTGCAGACCGATACGGCGGGTAAGTTGGGAGTGATGGCTATGCTTCCCACAGAGTTGTATCAGATGGAGCATCGCACTTACGACCTCTTCTCTTGCGTGCCGTCCGGTGTCATGTTGGGCATCAACACGCTGAAAGGGTATGTGGGAGATATGAAGTATGTATTCACTAAGGAAGGCGCCTCCAGCTTGGGCGGTTTTGGTACGATTGCCAACCTCTTTCCGGCTACGTGGGATTGGCGTGCCTTTTGGAAGCAAACGGCGTTCCTCTCTATCATCCTCGCTTTCATGAACATCATTCCTATTCCTGCCTTGGATGGTGGCCATGTGATGTTCTTGCTTTATGAGGTGATTACGCGTCGGAAACCCAGTGATAAGTTCTTGGAGTATGCGCAGATGGCTGGTATGGGACTCCTGTTGTTGCTCTTGCTCTATGCCAACGGTAACGACTTGATCCGAGCCTTCTTCCGGTGATGAACCGTAAACAGTATTTATCTTAAAAATAGAGATTCATGAAACTAAGAAATGTATGTTATGCAGCGATGGGAGCCTTGGCGCTGTGCTTAGGTGCTTGTCAACAGTCGGTGGAGCCACAGCAGGCGGCGATCGCTGAGCGCTGGAGTGAGGATCAAGCCAATGCTTGGTATGCAAAGTTGCCCTGGCTGGCGGGTGTGGATTACATCAACGCCGGTTCGATCAACCAGATCGAGATGTGGAGCAAAGAGACATACAATGCTGAGGAGATTGACAAGGAGTTAGGCTGGGCCGAGGAGTTGGGATTCAATACCCTGCGTGTCTATCTGAGCAGTGTTGTTTATGAGAATGATCCGGAGGGCTTGAAGGAGCGTATGGACAATTTCTTGACCATCTGCCAGAAACATCAGATCAAGCCGCTCTTCACCATCTTCGATGATTGCTGGAACGCCGAGTCTGCTTATGGTAAACAGCCGGATCCGAAGCCGGGTATTCACAACTCTGGATGGGTGCAAGATCCTGCGGTCTCTTTGCGTCAAGATACGGTGACACTCTATCCGAAGATGGAGAAATATGTGAAAGACCTTTTGACCACTTTCGGCCAGGACGAGCGCATCCTGTTGTGGGACCTCTGGAATGAGCCGGGAAATAACAATCACGGTGTCAGCACGCTGCCTCATTTGAAGAAGGTGTTTGGATGGGCACGTGAGGTGAATCCCTCGCAGCCGTTGACCTGTGGTGTATGGAACTGGAGTGATTCGTTCGCTCCGCTGAACGCTTATCAAATCGAGCAATCAGACGTGGTTTCTTACCATAATTATAATGATCGTGCGGATCATGAGCAGACCATCAAATACTTCAAGATGTTTAACCGTCCCTTGGTTTGCACCGAGTATATGGCGCGTCGTAACAACAGTCTGTTCAGCACTATCATGCCGCTCTTGAAAGAGAATAAGGTAGTGGCGATCAACTGGGGATTCGTGGCTGGTAAGAGCAACACCATTTTCGCATGGGATGAGCCGAAGCCGAACGAGAAAGAGCCGAAACTTTGGTTCCACGACATCTATCGTCAGGACAAGACGCCTTTCGATCCCGCTGAGGTGGCTACCATCAAGTCGTTGACTGGAAAGGAATAATCAGACGTTTATGGCAGTCTTTGAAAACGTTGCCCATGGTTTCAAAAAACATTGCCGATCGTTTTCAAAAACGTTGCCCATAAAAATAAAAAACGTTGCCCGTAATTTTTGAAGGCGTTGCCCATAGTTTTTCGGAACTATGGGCAATATTTTTTATCGCTTGAATGGGATGAGGTAGGTGAGCTTAGTCGTGATGACTTGATTAGCTGATTTAGAGAAGGTATCCCCTTTGTGGCTGTTGTAGATGTTACTGAGCGACAGATTGAAACGCCCCTCCAACAGAAAGTAACCAATCGGGGTACGCAACTCAATGCCCGGACCTCCACAGAGTCCCCAATCAAACTTCTTTTGGATAGGCAACTCATGCTGTGTGTCGGGACGGTTAGGGCTGGGATTCGTGCCATTCAAATTAGCGTCCGTACTCTCGCTCAAAGCGAATCCGATGCGTGGACCCATGTTGAAAAATCCACGGAAACGGTTGTTGCCAAAATAGATGTGCGTGAGAAAGGGAATCTCTACATAATTGATGGTACGGCTGTAATGGTACTCCGGTGCTTGGTCAAACCGTTCTTTCCAACCCTGCTGAATGAAGTTGGCCTCTAATTGCAGACCCAAATGTGGCTCTGTAATCCAACGGACAGTGCCTCCGCCAGTGAATCCCATCTGCATCGTCGAGAGTACACGGGGGGAGAAACTCACGCTGGAGAAACCTACACCGAATGAGGCTCCCGCTGTCCATTCCCGTTGAAATGCATTTTGTCCCCACGCCAACAGCGGGCAGCACAATCCTATCCAAAATAGCTTGTTTATCCTTCTCATCTGATCTCAGTTCGTGTCACAGTGAAATCGCTCTTATAGTGAACGATAAAGATGTTGGTGTTAATGAAACCACCCCAATTGTTCACCCGATGGAAATCAAACCCGCTCTGAATGCTCTTATAGTGAATCTTGTCGAGATTCGCCTCGAAGTTGGAACCATACCGATTCATTGCGTGTAAGAAGAACATACCGGTGTCGAAACCAAGTATGCCATATTTCGGGAAGGTGTTGATCAGCGATTTACTGTACCAATTCTTGAAATTGTGGTAGAACTGGTGTACCTCCGGCGAGAGGTTGTCTGCATAGAAGTTGCTATAAATATAGGTGTTCAACGCATAGAAATCCTCCAAGCAATCGCGGGTGTAGGTCTGCCATTCCGGATAACCGAATAGGTTGATCTGGTAGGGAATCTTGTCCTCTTCGACCAATTCCGCCAGCATGCGCAACGGAGCTTTGATCTTGTTGATCGCATCGAGTGAAGCGGAAGAGGGCAACACGATGTTACGTTTCTCCGGCGAGAGCAACGCCTCGATGTCGGTGGCGAAGGTCTCGTGGTTGTAGTTCAACTCCTTATAAGTGATGTGTTGCTCTTGCATCTCTGCCTTAAAGGCCTTAATGAAATCTTTCTTCTCCTCCTTATCAGGAATATTCACCAAGACAATATTATCCTCCTTGAACAGGTCGCAACCCGCTTCTGCCGCTTTCGAGTAGAGGTAGGAGTGAGGAGTATTCACCTGATAGACTTGCGCATTGGAGAGCACATCGTCGTTTTTCGAAGTAAAGGGAATCACATATTTAATCTTGTGTTGTTGGGCAAAATCGGCGATCAAACCAATCTGATCATTCTGCACGGCACCGATAATCAGGTTTGCCTCAGCCAACGCATCCTCCTTTAAGTACTGCTTCACCTTCTCTGTGCCGTTGCCAGTGTCATAGACGGATAACTCCACCGATACGCCTTGCTTGCGCATACTATCTACCGCCAAGAGCAAGCCTTCATAATACTCCACGAAACGGGCAGAGGCTGCCGATTGCGGTTGTTCACCAGCCATGAAGGGTAGGAGCAAAGCCATTTTGATACGCTTCACCCGGTCAATGTCTTTCGGTGTGTTGAGTAGTGCGTTCACCTCATGCTCAGAAGGTTGTGCCACTGTTTCCATGATGGTCTCCTCGCTGGTCACGGGGATGCGGATCACCATACCTGCTCTGACTCCATTACGCAGTTCCGGGTTCAGCCGGGTCAACTCTACGCTGGAGACATTGAATTTCCGACAGATGCGATAGAGCGTCTCTTTGCGTTCCACCGTATAATTCATAGTTTTTTCCACAGTCTTTGTCTCTGTCTGAGGCAAGTTCTCTATACGTGTCTGCGGAATCCGAATGGTCCGACCTTTCTGGAAGGTAGAAACGGAGAGACCGGGATTGGCGGCAATAATCTCTTTTGCCGACACATTGTAGCGAATAGAAAGCGCATAGAGCGTTTCCTTGCTTTGAATGGTATGATAAGTGTAGGGATCCTCCTTGCCAGCATGAGTCATTGAGGAGGTTTTCTGGGGAATGCGCAAAGTGGCTCCCGCCTTGATACCCTCCTTACTGCCAGGGTTTAACCGATAGATGTCGTCCACACTCACGCCATACATTGTAGCGATGGCATAAACTGTTTGTCCACGTTCAATGGTGTGATAAAATTGCTCGTCGCCCGACTGTTGTCCGTAGCTCACTCCAAAAGAAAGACCCAACAAGCAGGTCAATGCGAATATCCTGATTTTCTTCATTGCTTTGTTCAAAACCATTTCTAATACGAGTTGCAAAGATAGTGTAAAATCCAAAAGGAAAATGTATCTTCGCGTTTGAATCATTCACTCGTTACGAGGTTCATGAGGTCACAGTTTTCAAAATCAGCGTTTCTACAGGTAAAGGAATATATATTAGGCAATGAGCTGACCATTTGGCTCAATGAGGATCATAGCCAACCCAAAATCTTTGGGGCGGTGGTGGTCAAGGCAGGTGCCAAAGATTGCCCCAATACCGGCATCGCTCATTATTTTGAGCACATGATGTTTAAGGGAACGGACAAGATTGGTACGACTAATTACAAGGCGGAGAAGATCTTGCTGGATAATATCGCTGATAAATATGATATTCTGGCTGAAACGGAAGATCCGGAACAACGTGCGCAGTTGCAAAAAGTGATTAATGACTTGAGCGTGCGTGCGGCAGAGTATGTGATCCCGAATGAGTTTGATCGGTTGATCTCCCGCTATGGCGGCACCAAGCTCAATGCTGGCACCTCTTACGACTATACGCTTTATTTCAATACGTTTTCTCCTCAATACATCGCGCAATGGGCGGAAATTAACAGCGAACGGCTGATGAATCCGGTGTTTCGACTGTTTCAGAGTGAGTTGGAGACAGTATATGAGGAGAAAAACATGTATGGTGATGCGATGGCGAATATGGCGATCGAGAAGATTACCGAACGCTATTTCTATCCCCATCCCTATGCTTATCCCATTATCGGCAGTGCGGAGAACCTTAAGAATCCCCGCCTTTCGGAGATGCGTCGCTTTTTCGAGAAGTATTATGTAGCCTCGAACATGGGTTTAATTTTGAGTGGCGATTTTCGCTCGGAGGAGGTGATGCCGATCTTGGAAGCCACTTTCGGACGGCTTCGCACAGGCAAACCGCCCCGGCGCGAGGTGGTAGCCTTGCCTCCTTTCCATGGGAAAGAGAAGGTGAAGGTACGGATTCCGATGACATTCGTGAAAATCTTGGCGATGGGTTTCCGAGGGGTACCGGCCAACCATCCGGATCAGGTGGCGCTGAATGTCGCTGTTTCGCTGCTGAACAATAGCAATGGTACTGGCTTCCTCGACAAGTTGACCGTGGAGCATAAGGTAATGGGAGCGATGGCGATTAACCAAAGTATGAACGAAGCGGGTATCTTGGGCCTATTGGTGTTTCCTAAGTTTCTCTTCCAGAGCTATGGAGCTGCGGAGAAGCTGGTTTGGCAACAGATCCGACGGGTGCAACTGGGTGATTTCAGTGAGGAGACTTTCCGAAGCCTGAAATTAGAACAGAAGCGCGAGTATGCTTCCAAGCTGGAAGACATCAACTCGCGTGCGGAAGTCATGATGCGTATCTTCTCGCAAGGGAAGAGTTGGCAAGATTACTTGGACGAGGTGAAACGGATCGATGCCTTGACACGGGCCGATGTGATCGCTGTGGCAAAGAAATATTTCACGGAAAACTACCTGTATGTGACCAAGGAGACCGGCCATTACCCAAAGCAGGCACTGCCGAAGCCTAACTATGCGCCAATCATCCCAAAGAATGCGGAGGCCTCTTCTGATTACGTGAAACAGTTGGAGCGTATTCCTGCTCGTGAGACTACGCCTCATTTTCTGGATTTTGAGCAAGATGTCTATCGGGAACAGCTCACACCATTGGTTACGCTTTATGTGACGCCAAACTCAGTCAATGATATTTTCTCATTGACACTCTGTCATGGTGTCGGAAAATTGGAGCGGAAGGAGTTGGAGAAATTGGCGGCATACTTGCCTTTGATCGCGACAGAATCGATGAGTTTTGAGGCATTTCGCGGCAAGTTGCAAGAGTTGGGTAGCACCTTGCTTTTCGATGCGACCGATACAGATTTCCGGATCATGTTGAATGGATTCGACTCGCACTTGACGGAAACCTTGACGTTGTTAGGCGATTTTTTGCGTCATGCCAAACCTGACGAGAAAAAGCTACGTCAGTTGATTGATGAGGAAAAGATGGTGGAAAAGAGCCTATTCCATTCTAATGAGACTGTAGCGGATATGCTTTTAGAGAAGGTGATGTATGGTGATGCCTCTCGCTTCCTGACCAAGCTGACGCTGGGTGAGGTAAAGAAATTAAAGGGGCAGCAATTGATCAACTGTTTCCAGGAGATCCGAAGGATGGCTTGCGATGTGCATTATTGTGGTACCTTATCTGAGGAGGAAGTGGCGGCAGCGATTCGCCAATGCCTACCGATCGAGGAGGTACAGATTCCCTCTGACTGGTTCTATCACCGATCGCTGCAACATTATGAGCGGCCAACAATTTACCTGATGGAGATGAAGGAGGTAACACAAAGTGTGATCTATGCCTATATGTATCTGGAGCCATTGAGTGGACAGCGGGATTTTCACCTTTCTCGCCTATTCAACAACTATTTTGGTGGAGATATGTCGTCGCTGATGTTTCAGGAGATCCGGGAGTTTCGCTCATACGCTTATCAAGTAAGTGCCCGATTAAAGCATCCGCCACTGAATCATGTGGAGCAACCAGCTAACTTCGTGATGCGTTTGGCTACCCAAGCGGATAAGACCGTTGACGCGATGGAGGTGTTAGAAAGTTTGGTACGTGATATGCCTCAGCGACCTGAACGGGTAGAAGGCGTGAAACGAACCATTCGGAATTGGGTGAACAATGAATATCCCTCCAGTCGTTCGCTCTCTTTGAAAATTGCTAAATTCCAACACGAGGGGTATCAAAGCGATCCGAACAAAGACTATGTGGAGGTGATTGAGTCCATGCGGATGGAGGAAATCATGGATTTCTACGAGCGGCATGTACAGGGTGGCCAGTTAGTGTATGCCATTGTAGGTAATAGTAAACAGATGGATCTGTCCAGATTGGCCCGTTTCGGAGAAATCATCAAAGTGAAAAAGAAAGACATCTACCGATAATGTATAGCAAAGAGGAACTAAAGAGATTGAAGCTGGAGTTTTGGGAGAGTTTCGCGGCCTTCTGCGAGGTGCAGCCGTATCTCCGTCGTCGGCGTAAGATCTGGACATTATATAATACTAAGGTAAAAGGCGTGGAGCTGAAATTTGATGCCAATCGGCAAGGGGCCTACGTGATCTTGGAGGTCAATCATCGCAACGAGAGCGATCGCTTGGAGATGTTTGAGCGGCTCTCCTGGTATAAGGAGACACTCGAACGTGATTTTCCGGAGGGATTGATCTGGGATATCTGCTTCGTCCGTGAGAATGGGGAGCAGGTGGCTCGCATCTATACAGCTCAAGAGGGGTTAGATTTGCATCGGCGATCTGATTGGGGGGAGCTGTTCAACTTCATGGCTCGTCAGATGTACCTCTTGGAGCGCAACTTCATGGAGATCGCCGAATACCTGAGAGATTGATTAATTTACTGTTATTATGAAATGGAAAATAGGCATGGGGACCTGCCTGATGATTGGGCTGATGGCCTGTCAATCTCCCCACAACGAGCAATCTAAACTGACTGAAGAGGGGGTCAGTTTTGAATTAGCCCAATTTCGGAAAGCGCATTTCAGTGCGGTCAACTATCAACTCTTTTTCTCGATTCCCGCCGAACGACAGCAATCGGTTGTAGGAGATGTGGAGATCTGTTTCCAAACGGAGCAACCACAGCCCTTGATTCTTGACTTCCGGGCAGAGCCAGAGCAGGTGAAGCGGGTAGAGCTGAATGGACAATTGGTGGCTTACACCGTGCAAGACGAACATATCGTGATTGCTAAGGAGCATGTCTCTGCTGGAGAGAACCGTGTACGGGTAAGTTTTACCCCGGCTGACCAATCTCTCAACCGTCGAGAGGAGTTTCTCTATACGTTGTTGGTGCCCGATCGGGCTCGCACACTGTTCCCCTGTTTTGATCAACCTAATCTCAAGGCACTCTTTACATTGACGCTAGAGGTGCCTGAGACTTGGCAGGCAGTAGCAAATGGGGCAGTGGAGGCCGTGGATAGCCTCTCTGTGCCGGATAAACACCTGATTCAGTTCCATCAGACAGAGCCTCTGAGCACCTATCTCTTCTCTTTCGTGGCTGGTGAATTGCAAAAAGAGCAGTTTGAAAGGGAGGGGAGAACCATCGCTATCTATCACCGGGAGACTGACCCGCAGAAAGTGGCGCAATGCCCCGCTATCGCAGAAGAGGTTTTTGATGCCTTGGCTTGGCAAGCGGATTTCACAGGGTTGGATTATCCTTTCATGAAGTATGACCTGATTATCCTACCCGGATTCCAATATGGTGGTATGGAGCATACAGGCGCAACGCTTTATGCTAACCGACGCATGTTCCTCGATGCCCATCCGACACTCAACGAGCGATTAGGACGCAGTGCCTTAATCGCTCACGAGACTTCTCACATGTGGTTTGGCGATTATGTCACGATGGCGTGGTTCAACGACGTATGGACCAAGGAAGTCTTTGCCAACTACTTCGCCTCTCGCATCGTGGAGCCGCAATACCCAGCCGTGAATCATCGGTTAAATTTCATTCGCGACTATCTACCTTCTGCCTATGCGGAAGACCGCACGTTGGGCGCTAATCCCATTCAGCAGTCTTTGGATAACCTGCGCAATGCCGGTTTGGTGTATGGCGCAATTATCTATAATAAGTCGCCGATTGTCATGGAGATGCTGGTGCGTGTTTTGGGAGAGGAGGCTTTCCGGGAGGGGATCCGGGAGTATATGAAAAGCTTCCCCTATGGCAATGCGACTTGGGATGAGCTGATTGAGATTATGGACCGTTACACGGATGTTGATCTGCGCAACTGGAGTCAGGCTTGGGTAGGAGAGAAGGGTATGCCTGAGTTGACGGCTACCATTGAGGGTGACGAGCTGGTCGTTCGTCAACGAGATTCCTGGGGACGTGGTTTGGTGTGGCCACAACAGTTGGCCTATCAGCTCTATAGCCATGGCGAGACGCAGCTGGTAGAGCTGAACAGCGATGCAGAAGAGGTGCGAGTGAAGTTGGAACACAAGGATGCGGATGCGTTGATCTTGCCGAATATTGATGGCAGAGGCTATGGCTTTTTCCGATTGGATGAGCCGACGGCTGCCGCTTGCTGGGAGGTGTTGCGGAAGAGTTCTGATGAGGTACTACGGGGTTCATTACTCATTACTCTGTTTGAGAATCTACGTCGTCAAGCTATTGATCCAGAAGGCTTCCGAGCGTCATTGTTAGCCTATCTGCCACAGGAGCCAAATGCGTTGCTGTTCTCTATGGCGTTAGGCTATTTAGGCAATTGTCAAGCGCTGTTTCCAGCTGATGCCGCACCTTTGGAAGAGGCACTGTGGCAATTGGTTACGACAGCTGAGGAGCCGTCTCGACGCTTGCAGGCGTTTCGATTATACCGTAGCATAGTTGACTCAACAGTTGGTATCGATCGACTTTATACGATCTGGGAGCATGAGCAGGCACCTGAGGGCTGTTATCTGAGCGAAAGTGACTATATCTCATTGTCTTATCGGTTGGCCATCTTGATGCCAGATCAAGCAGATCAGATTGTAGCCAAGCAATTGAGCCGTATTCAGAATGGAGATCGCCGCAAGGAATACAGTTTCGTCTCCCCAGCGGTATCCCCGAATAAAGCCGTGCGCGACAGCGTGTTCCAAGCGCTGTTAATCGCTGAGAACCGACGTGTGGAACCATGGGCTGCGTCAGCTTTGTCGCTGCTCAACGATGCCAAACGTGAGCAGGAATCCATCGAGTACATTCGGCCGGCTATAGAGATCCTTCAGGAGGTGCAACGGACGGGCGATATTTTCTTTCCAGCCAATTGGATGCGTGCGTTATTGTCTGGACATCATTCCAAGGAAGCACGAGACGAAGTGGATCGTTTCTTTGCAGACCATCCAGATTATCCACCGATGTTATCTAACAAAATTAGGCAACAAGCAGATCATCTCTATCTGAAATAAGGAACTGCTGACAAAGGTCATCTCATGTCATTCTATACATGGATACATGAGATGACTAATGTTTCTTATAATTACGATTATGTTTAATAGGAACCAAGGGGAAAATTGTAGAGATTCCACAATATAAACGAGCATACTTATTAATTTATCGTTATCTTTGCCGTCGCTTTGGTGATAGACTTTGGTTTCTGCAAAGGCTATAAAAGGGAATCCGGTGAGAGTCCGGGACAGTGCCCGCTACTGTAAGCGCTTTCCGAGAAGGAGAAACTCCACAAATGCCACTGCCTACGGGCGGGAAGGTCTACCTCTTTCGGCGTAAGTCAGGAAACCTGCCAAGCGAAATAAACATCAGCCACACTTCCGGGGTCAGAAGAAGGCTGGATAAATGAATAGCGATGGAAAAAATACCTCAATTCGTAATAGCTGCTCCCGCTTCGGGAAGTGGAAAGACAATGGTCGCACGGGGATTGATGCGTGTGTTGGCCCGAAAAGGACTGCGTGTACAGCCTTTCAAGTGCGGCCCAGACTATATCGACACGAAGTTTCACGCCTTGGCGTGCGGTACGCCTTCGGTCAACCTGGATTGCTTCATGGCTTCCGCTGTCCATGTCCAAGCGTTGTATGCCCATTACTCCCAAGCAAAGGAGGCTTGCGTGGTGGAAGGCATGATGGGGCTCTTTGACGGGTATGACCGAGACAAAGGTTCGGCAGCAGCGATCGCCGAACTGCTGAATCTGCCTGTGGTGCTGGTAGTGGATGCCAAATCAGCAGCTTACTCAACAGCAGCCCTGATCTCCGGCTTCCTCCATTTCCGCCAAACGTTGCGTTTCGCCGGTGTACTGTTCAACCGAGTGGGCTCTGCACGGCATTTTGCCATGTTGCATGAGGTGTGCGAAGACTTGGCCATTCCCTGCTTGGGCTATCTACCGAGAGACAAACGACTGGAGCAATCCTCACGCTACTTGGGTTTGGACTTCAGCCAGACGGAGGCGGAAGAGACGTTGGACTACTTGGCAGACCTGTTGGAGCAACATGTGGCGCTCGATCAGCTATTTGCTGAGACCTTGAAGGAGCGACCTGCGGATCAAGATCCCTTCCCTCTCACCCGTCCTTGCGGATGGCGTATCTCCGTGGCGTGCGATGCCGAGTCGTTCACTTTTATCTATACGCAACACCTCGACCTGCTTCGTCGGATGGGTGAGGTTCGCTTCTTCGATCCGGAACGGGATGAACCGTTGCCCGCAGACACTGATTTACTCTACCTGCCCGGTGGTTATCCGGAGCAACGGGTGGAATGCCTCTCTGCAGCAAAGCGTTCGATCAGCAGTATCCGTTCTTATTTGACAGCTGGTGGAAAGGCATTGGCAGAGTGTGGCGGCATGATCTATCTCACTGAAGGGATTCGCCGCACGGAAGCACCTACATTCGTACCCCTCGCCGGAGTGATACCTTGTTCCATCACAGCCGAGGAATCGCATAAGAAGCTGAGCTTAGGCTATCGACAGTTCACCTACAACGAGCAACCACTCCGAGGACATGAGTTCCATTACACGCAATTCGCTGAGGGAGCAGCACTCCCCGCCTCCATCGCCAAGGTGCGAAACGCCAAGGGACAGCCATCAGGCACTCCGGTCTTTCGCCTGCGTAACCTGATTGCCAGCTATGCGCACCTATATTGGGGCGAGATTGATGTATGTTCACTTTTTAATGAATCAGCCAGATGAAACAGATTTATACACGCACTGGAGACGAGGGCATGACCAGCTTACGAGAAGGAGTCAGAGTGCCCAAGGAGAGCCTACGTATCGAGGTAAATGGCTGCATAGACGAACTGAATGCCCTGTTGGGTATCGTGCGGACGCTCCTCCCTGACGAAGGGGAAGAGGATGCCTTGTTGAAGGCGGTGCAACGGGAGTTGATGGTGGTGATGAGCCATATCGCTACGCCTCCAGAATATACCAATCCCAAACCGTTGCGCACAGAGGTGTTGATCGCTACTTTCGAGCAGACGATGGATCGCTGGATGGCAGCTGGTCCTCCTGCCGGATTTGTCTTGCCGGGTGGCACGCCGTTAGCAGCCCATTTGCATTTTGCCCGCACGGTAGCTCGCCGAGCGGAGCGTCGGTTGTGGAGCCTGCATCGGGAAGCTCCCATAGAGAGCAGCATCCTGCGTTTTGTCAACCGATTATCGGATCTCCTCTTTTCGATGGCACTACGATTCTGAATTTTGAGTTTTGAATTTTGAGTTTTAGGATTATACTATGAAACATATTAGATTTTCTTATATAGGATTCTGTGGCAGCTTATTAACTGTCTGTCTGCTCCTATCGGCTTGCAAACAAAACACGCAAGAACAGGGTGGAGACGTAGCGCGCTACGTCTCTACGGAGACAACAAACGGGACAAACGAATCAGGTAGAGACGTAGCACGTTACGTCGCTACAAAGTATGCAGAGGGATTCAAGGTGAAGAACGCCGAGGGTGGTATACGCTTGGTCGATATCCAGAATCCGCAAGAGCCGAAAAGCACGCTCTACCAGTTCGCTTTGATTCCGAGAGGGAGCCAACCAGCGGGTGCACCGGAGGGCTATACGCCCATCGAGACACCGATCCAAAGCTGTATGTGCATGACCTCCCTTCAACTCTCTAATTTCATTGCCTTGGATGCTTGTGACTTCGTGACGGGCATCACCAGTACACGTCACCTCTTTAACCAGCAGATGAACGAACAGATCAAAACGGGCAAAACCGCCAAGATTGGTATCGAGGGAAACTTCGACAGCGAGGTGATCATGAGCATGAATCCGGACGTGATCTTCATCTCTCCCTTCAAGCGAGGTGGCTACGAGCAGATGAAGGAGGTACACCTCCCCTTGGTACCCCACTTAGGTTATAAAGAGATGACTCCGCTGGGACAAGCGGAATGGGTGAAATTGATTGGTCTCTTCGTCGGCAAGGAGCAGGAGGCGAACCGCCTGTTCGAACAGATTGAGCAGCGTTACCTGACCTTGAAAGCCAAGGCCGCCGAGATGCAGAAGCGTCCGGTCGTTTTCAGTGGCGAGATACGAGGCGGCAACTGGTATGCGGTGGGCGGCAAGAGCTTCTTGGCGCAACTTTTCCACGATGCAGGAGCCGACTATTTCTTGAAAGATGATCCCAACTCCGGCGGTGTGACGCTCGATTTCGAGACGGTCTATAGCCAAGCGGACGAAGCTGACTATTGGCGCATCGTCAACAGCTATGAGGGGACTTTCAGCTATGAAGCCCTAAAGGCCTCCGACCCCCGCTATGCCGACTTCCGGGCTTTCAAGGAGCGGAAGGTACTCTATTGCAACATGACGCATACACCCTTCTACGAGCGTATGCCTATGGAGCCAGATAAGGTGTTGGCAGACCTGATCCACGCCTTTCATCCGGAGTTGCTTCCATCTGATTATAAACCTGTTTACTACGAACTTCTAAAGTGATACTTCATGCATAGACCGATTGTTCCGCTCCTCATTGGGATCAGTATTGCCTTGGGCGTTTTCTTCCTGCTGAACCTGCTGTTGGGATCTGTTCCGATTCCGCTCCGTGCCATTTGCGAGATGCTATTAGGCCATGAGGGGCAGCCTGTGGTATGGCAGAACATCCTGTGGAAGTCACGTGTGCCACAAGCATTGACCGCCTTGGTAGCGGGGGCGGCACTCTCGGTGAGCGGCCTACAGATGCAGAC